>JAKIUV010000036.1 GCA_021647375.1 Robiginitomaculum sp. | reverse complement strand
CCTTGGAATGGCGGCAATCCTAACCTCTCCCATAGGGAGAGGTGCGCGACAGCGCGGTGAGGGGATAGGATGTTAACAGTATGCATCAGCTCACCCCCCGCTCATTGGCAACCCAAGCCTCAGCGCAGCCTTTGGAGAGGTCACGCACGGCTTTTATGTACCGCGCTCGGTCAGTTGGCGATATGACACCGCGTGCATCTAGAAGGTTAAAACAATGCCCGGCTTTTAGGGCATGTTCATAGGCGGGGAGTGGTAGCGGCGGGTCGAGTTCTAGCAAGGCTCGGCACTGTTCTTCGGCACCTTTGAACCAGTTTTCCAAGCGCTCCACATTGGCGTGTTCAAAATTAAATTTGGATTGCTCGACCTCGTTTTGGTGGAACACATCACCGTAAGAAACGCCCGCATCATTATAGGCCAAATCATAAACATTATCGACGCCCTGCACATACATGGCGAGACGTTCCAGACCGTAAGTAAGTTCGCCCGATACCAGCTCCACATCAAGACCGCCGACCTGTTGGAAATAGGTAAATTGGCTCACCTCCATGCCGTCGCACCAAACTTCCCAGCCCAGACCCCAAGCCCCGACAGTCGGGTTTTCCCAATCGTCTTCCACAAAGCGGATGTCGTGCAAATCCATATCAATGCCAATAGCTTCGAGACTGCCCAGATATAAATCCTGAATATTGGGCGGGTTGGGTTTGAGGAGAACCTGAAACTGATAATAGTGTTGTAAGCGGTTCGGGTTCTCGCCGTAACGGCCATCTGCCGGACGGCGAGACGGCTGCACATAGGCAACATTCCACGGCTTTGGCCCCAGCGAGCGCAAGGTGGTTGCCGGGTGCAAAGTCCCGGCTCCGACCTCCATATCATAAGGCTGGAGAATAGCGCAACCTTGCTGGCTCCAATAATGCTGGAGGGTCAGGATGAGGTCTTGGAATGATAAAGGCTTTTGGCTCATAAAATCTCTTTTGGGAGAATCTCTTAAATAATGGTCATATCTAGGCGGAACCTATGGAGTGCAAGCGTTAAAATCAAGTTGCGATTATGATAGTTCCAGCCTTGTTTTACCGGTTAGTATTTTTAAGGCTTTTGGCGCATACTTTTCGTCCGTACCACGTTCGTGCATGATGAGGGCTGGTAGCAAGGCGCTTTCGCTTTTGACCGATTTGCGAAACTGCACGATGATACGTTTTGCGGGGGTATCTGCGTAGGAATGAATGGGCTGGATGCGCAAGCGCCCGGCTTTGCCTATGAGCGCCGCGCAGATTTTCTCCAGCCCGTCCGCCCGGTAAATCAATGTACCTATACCGCGTGGTTTGAGCGCCAGCAACATAGCGCCGATCCAATCGTCCAAGCTCAGGCCTTTATTGACGAAAGCGCTTTCTTTGGCCTCCGACATACGCACGGCGCGGCGATTGTCAAAATAAGGTGGGTTGGCCACAACCTGATCAAATTGCAAATGCCAATCCTTGGGAATGCGCCGGATACTCCCCTCTACAATTTCAATATTATCTGCGTGGTCTGTGTTATCACGGGAAAGCGCCAACATGTCCGTACTTTTCTCTAGCCCGGTAAAGCGGCAATCCGGCAGATGGTGCCGCGCCAGCAACATAACCACGCCTGTGCCGCAACCCAGCTCCAATATATGTTCGCCCGGTTTGGCGTCCAGACTTGCGGCCAGCAAGATAGCATCCGTGCCTGCCCGATAGCCCTCGCCTGGTTGCTTGACACCAACCTGGCCATCAAAAAATGTCACATCTAAATAGGGCAAAACTCGTCCTCTAATCCTGCGGCGGTCAAAAGCGCGCGCGCTTCGACCACGTCCTCATCTATGACCATCAAACGGCTGGTGATCAATCCGATAAAACCCAATGCATTTCCCGAATGTCCATCAGCAATAAAACTGCCAATATCATGGTCGTTGAGTACCGACTGGGCATAGCTTAGCGTTACAGGATTATTGGTTTTAATAATGGCTTTCATGTGGTTCCTATACCCTTTCTATCAAGACAGAACAATAAAAATACCATACTGACTTGCCGCTGTGCTAGTCTGTGGGTAAATAAGGCAAAAATGAGAGAAAACAGTGAACGCACCAGCCGTAAAAATACCGCCAAATCTATCCCCCATAGAGCATTTGCTTGCCTTGGCGGCGGACGATATGGCCAAGGTCGACGCCATTATCCGTGCGCGTATGCAAAGCCCCGTGGGCATGATACCGGATCTGGCCGAGCATTTGGTCGGCGCGGGCGGCAAACGCTTGCGGCCTCTCCTGACCATAGCGGCGGCGCATTTATGCGGCTATCAGGGCGAGCATCATTATAAGCTGGCGGCAGCGGTCGAGTTCATTCATTCGGCCACCCTCTTGCACGATGATGTGGTCGATTTGAGCGCCAAGCGGCGCGGCAAGAAAGCCGCCAATCTTATTTGGGGTAATGCGCCTAGTATTCTGGTCGGGGATTTTTTGTTCGCCCGTTCCTTTAACCTCATGGTCGAGACCGGGAGCATGGAAGCGTTGGGGATATTATCAACCGCGTCAAGCGTCATTGCAGAGGGTGAAGTGAGACAACTCGCTGGACTGCGCGATGTGGAGATGAGTGTCGAGACGTATATGCAAACAATTGGAGCGAAAACCGCCGCATTATTCGCAGCTGCCGCAGAAGTATCACCCGTACTTGCGGGCAGTGGCACGGCAAAACAAAACGCCCTGCGGACTTATGGGCAAGAATTGGGTCTCGCCTTTCAACTGGTCGACGATGCGCTGGATTATGGCGGTTTTGAAGTCTCTCTCGGCAAATCTATCGGCGATGATTTCCGCGAAGGTAAAATGACCCTACCAGTGATTATCGCCTATGCCAATGCGGTGAAAAACGACGACACCACTGCGCGCGCGTTTTGGAAACGTGTGATAACGGATCATGACCAAAACGAAGACGATTTGGCCGTAGCTACCGCATATCTGAAATCCGAAAATGCCCTAGAGGCTACACTCGGTGCAGCACGCGCCCACGTCAAAACCGCCCAGTCCGCTCTGGATGTTTTTGAAGATGGAAACTGGAAATCCGCGCTTATGCGTCTGGCGGATTTTGTGGTGGAACGGGTGAGCTAAGCTTTTTGTGTACCAGCATATAAATCACCGTCATCACACAAACCCACAGAGCCAAAAACGTTAGTGATTTTATCATACCGTACCACAGCGCCCCCAGCGTAACCGCCCCCATAATCAAGGCCGCCAATGCATATATCATGCTAATAAATACATGGGATTTCCCGGCGCGTATCATACGTTGATATAAATGCGTGCTATGGGGCGAGAGCAGGTTTTCCCGCCTTCTCGCCCGTAAAAACAGTGTCAGTAAAATATCGGTGAGAAACGGCAAAACCAGCAATGGCCCCACATAAAGCAACCCGAATGCGGGGGCTTCTGTGAGCAATAATAATGTGGCGCTGGCAAAAAGAAACCCAACCAACAAAGAGCCAACATCGCCGCTAAATATCCTGGCCTGATTACCTGCATTATACAGCAAAAAACCGCACAGTGCTGCGGCCATAATAAGGCTTATCAGCGCCGTCCCGCTAGCACCCACCAAGACGGCAATCAAACACAGCGCCGAAAATGATAGTGCCATACTGCTCGCCATCAAACCATTGGCACCGTCCATGAAATTCACCCCATTGGTGACGACAAACACCCACAAGACTGCGCCCAAAAAACCGAGCCAATAGGGGATTTCTAATCCGCCCCCGGCTATTGAAGGGAATAATTTTGGGGCGCCGATAGTATATACACTGGCACTAGCCAGCAAAATAATCAGCCCAAATTTAACCTTGGAATTCACCTCAGAAACATCATCGAACAGGCCGAGCAAGGCCGCGCCCAAACCAAGCGCCGCTAACGACCCCAACAGATTTTGATTGCCGTAAGCTGGATAGAGCAAAGCCAATGCCAACATGCCGGCGCCGAAGCCTGCGACTATGCCGACGCCGCCCGCCGTTGGGATAATATCACTATGGTTGGAGCGCGGCCCCGGCTTATCCAAAAGCCCGGCAAATATCATAAAGCCGCTAAAGGCTACGGAGACGAAAAACGCAAAACCAGCCACATGGATCATAATCATTACAGGGCTATCAAAATTCACGGCATATCCCCAAGCATAGTTGCGACCACCCACCAATCCGGATGGGACTTCTTGATGGTTTTTGCCGCCAATCTAGCTTTGGATCGGTTAGGGAACAGGCCAAAACATGTGGCACCCGATCCAGACATGCGGGATAATTGGCAATCCGCTTGCCCCCGAATTTCGTCGATTACCGTTTCGATCACTGGAAGTTCGCGAATTGCAATGGCTTGTAAATCATTGCGCCCAGACTTTGCCATATGGAGCAAAGAGCCTGATGACAGCGAAAATTTTGAGGAGACACCGACAACATCAAATTTATCAAATACATCTTTGGTGCTTAAACTCTTGCCCGGATTGACCAATATAGCAGGGATTTGTCCCAAGCCAGGCCACGGCATTATTTGTTCACCGACACCCTCCATAATACAAGTACGCGACAAAAAACACACGGGCACATCCGCGCCAAACGGCAAAAAGCTTTCCGCATGTTCCGACCAGTCCACATGGTCTGCACGCGACAAAAGCCGTAGTGCCGCCGCAGCATCGGCACTGCCCCCACCAATACCGGACGCGACGGGCAGTTTCTTGTTTAATTTATAGGCCAATCTTGCACCGACATGATTGTTTTCGGCAATGATGCGGGCGACAGTCATCAATAGATTATCATTGCCGCCCGGCGTATCTTTCGCAAATGGCCCTATCATTTTCAGGCTGAAATCTTCGGCAAGCTGGCCGTCTAGCGCATCACCAAAACCTGCAAACACCACAAGGCTGTGTATGGGATGATACCCGTTTTCCTGCACCCCGCCCACATGTAGGGTCAGGTTTACTTTCGCCCGCGCCGTTTCCCGCCAAGCGGTTTCTACCAATAAATTTTCAGGCTTAGACATAGTTACTGAACCACGGCTCTAAGCCCGCCTTTAATTTTGGCTTTAATCGCTTTCAGCTCTTTGTCGGTCGGGTCGAGAGTTGCGGCGCGTTCCCATTGATACCCGGCCTCTTTCCTGCGCCCCAATTTCCAATATACATCGCCGAGGTGATCGATAATTGTCGCACTGGTCGGGGAACGCTCTGCCGCTTTTTCAAGATTTATCCGCGCTTGCCCATAGCGACCAAGCTTATAATGCGCCCACCCAAGACTATCGATAATCGCGCCGCTTGTTGGCTCTAGCTCCACCGCTTTCTCGATCATAACGAAAGCTTTGGTTAAATTCACACCCTTATCGACCCAAGTATATCCCAAATAATTGAGCGCATCAGCATTGTCCGGCTTGTTTTCTAAAACGAATTCGAAATCCGCAACAGCCTCTTCCCAGCGCCCAAGACGTTCCAAACATATACCGCGCAGATAATTAACCTGCGGGTTTTTCTTAAGCTCGTCCTCAGACATATCCTTGATTAAAGCATCATAATACGGCAAAGCTTTTGCGTAATCTTCCATGATCAAATAAGCCCGCCCGAGGGAGCCTTGGGTCACCCTTGAAGGATGGGTTTTCTGAATTGATTGCAGGACTTTGATGCCTTCTTCGTTTTTATCTTCACTGAACAAAATATCGGATTCCGACAACCGCGCCGAGACAGAAAACGGGGATAATTGACCGATTTGCGCGTACTGTGTCATGGCATCTTCGTCCCGATCGACTTGCTCTAATATACTGCCGAGGAACAAGCGTGCTTTGTCATTCTTCGGGTCAAGCTCTAGGGCGAGCCGCAAAAATGTTTCGGCAGATTCGAATTGCTGTTGCGCCCCGTAATAGCGAAATGCTGGTTCGGTCAAAGCCCGTGATGCCGATTGTGCGGGGGTTAATTTCCATTGCAGTTTTTGCCCCGCATTTATAGCATCCAATGTGTAACGAATTGGCCCGGTCAGCGCACCACCATTGGCGTCTGCATAGGTGTTTAATACCGCCAAAGCCTTGTCTTTGTCGCCGAGCGCCATAAAACCGCGTGCCTGCGCCAAGGTAGATTCTATGGGTGCCAGATTAACCTCGTCTATTGCGGCGAATATTTTGGCGGCGGCTTCCATTTCGCCGTCTTGCATATCAATGATGGCCAGTTGCATATTGCCGAGAAATTCGAAATATTTACCGCCTTTCATATCCCCGAACGTTATTTTAGCTGCGCCCGTATCGCCGAGACCGACCTGCGCCCAGCCGCGCATCAGAGCGTTAAAATTCTCGATGCCGATGCCAGCATTGGCGTCGGCCAGATATTCCAAAGCTCTCTTATATCTCCCCTTGGCAAGAGCATTTGCCCCCATAACGGCACGGGCAGTACCATCCGTTTCGTCGAGCGCCAAGATTTCAATGGATAATGTACGCGCCAACGCATTGTCGCCATGATTGATGGCTGCGGCCAAAGCTTTTTGTCCCAAATCTAAATCATCCGGGCGGCGAGCAAAGGCACGCGAAAAATATGCCGAGCGCGAGGCCGCGTCGTTTAAATTACTGGCATAACGCGCCGAAACATAATCCGCATAAAGCTGCGCATCAGGCGATAATGATTGTCCACGCTCAGCCGAACTTCCGCCCAAAGTTGTTGCACAGCCGGACAAGACGACCAACGTCAACACCAAAGCCGAGGCTTTAATCAAAGAATGTATTTTTACCATGCCTAGCTTTCTACATATTCGGATAATTAGGGCCGCCGCCGCCTTCGGGACATTGCCAATTTATATTCTGGCTAGGGTCTTTGATGTCGCAGGTTTTGCAGTGGACGCAATTTTGCGCATTGATCTGGAAACGTGGCTCTCCGTTTTCTTCGATAATTTCGTAAACCCCTGCCGGGCAATAGCGCTGGGCAGGTTCTGCCCATTTCGGTAAATTCACTTTTATCGGAAATTCCGGATCTACCAATTTTAGATGACAAGGTTGTTCTTCGGCGTGGTTAGTGGCGGAGAAACTAACACTGGTGAGCCGGTCAAAGGACAGCACGCCGTCGGGTTTTGGATATTCGATAACCGGGAAATCCTTAGCCAGTCCAGTTGCTTGCGCGTCGGTTTTACCGTGCTTCAAAGTGCCAAACAGATTAAACCGGAATATGGTCGCAAACCACATATCCATACCGCCCAGCATCATACCACCAAGTTTGGCGCCGTATTTAGAATTGAGCGGTGCGACATTGCGCACGGGTTTCAAGTCCTTGCCAACCGGGCCAGAGCGTAAATTTGCATCATAATCGGAAAGCTCGTCCGAAGACCGCCCGGCCTGTATCGCCCTATAGGCCGCTTCAGCCGCCGCCTTGCCGGAATGCATGGCATTATGATTACCTTTAATGCGCGGTAAATTCACCAAACCAGCCGAACAGCCAAGCAATGCCCCGCCCGGAAATGCGGTTTTGGGGATAGATTGATAGCCACCCTTGGTCACAGCCCGCGCCCCGTAAGACACACGCTTGCCGCCCGCCAATACTTTGGCAATCTCGGGGTGATGCTTCCAGTGTTGAAATTCCATATAAGGATATACGTGGGGGTTTTCGTAACTAAGGTCGATAATATAGCCGATAAACACTTGGTTGTTTTCGCCGTGATACATGAACGAACCACCGCCTGCTTTGTCCTCTAACGGCCAGCCGGATGTATGCAGGACTTTGCCCTCTTCGTGGTTCTCTGGCTTAATATCCCAAATTTCTTTAATGCCGAGACCGTATTTATCCACGTCACAGTCTTTGTCCAAAGCAAATTTAGCAATGGCTTGCTTGGACAAAGACCCGCGCGCGCCTTCGCATAAAAATACATATTTCCCGTGCAACTCCATACCCGGCTCATATCCCGGTGTCTCGGGACTGTCGGCACGCCCCCGGCCAAATTCGCCGGCCACTACGCCCTTAACAGACCCGTCGTCATGATAGACCAGTTCAGTACAAGACATGCCGGGGAAGATTTCTACGCCGAGGCCTTCCGCCTGTTCCGCCATCCAGCGGCAGACATTACCCATAGAGACAATATAATTGCCGTGATTATTCATCAGAGGCGGCATGATAAAGTTGGGAATAGTTTTGCTACCCTTTTCGGTCAGGGTCAGGAATTTATCTTCCTTGACTTCGACCTTAATCGGCGCGCCCTTATCTTTCCAATCCGGAATAAGCGCGTCCAATCCGCTCGGGTCGAGAATGGCACCCGACAAGATATGCGCCCCGACCTCTGAACCTTTTTCCAAGACCACGACATTTATATCGTCCCCGCCTAGCTGCTTTAAGCGAATGGCCGCAGATAAACCCGAAGGTCCAGCCCCGACGATAACCACATCATATTCCATGCTTTCACGATTTTGCATATTTTTTCCCGATTGCTGTTCTAGTCTATTAAGTGTTAAACGGTTCAACGGACTGCGTAAAGCATTCACACAGATTTGGAAACTGAAAATATGAGTGATGAATTTAGATTAGGATGGGCGGAATGGGTCTCTCTCTCTAGCCTCGGTCTGCCAGCTATTAAAGCAAAAATAGATACAGGCGCGCGGACTTCCGCCCTGCACGCCGTTGCCATTGAGCCATTTGGCAGTGCCAGCAACCCGCAAGTGCGCTTCATCATGCACCCGGACCCGGACGACCCGCACATCGAAGTTGTTTGTTCTGCCCGTGTCATTGGCCGTCGTTCGGTCGTAAGCTCTAACGGCGAGAGCGAATCCCGTTATGTTATCGAAACCCCCATCACCATTGGCGAGCATAGTTGGCCCATAGAAATCACCCTGACCAACCGCGACAATATGGGCTATCGTATGTTGCTGGGGCGGTCTGCCATCGACGAATTGAGCCATATCAACCCGTCCGAATCCTTTCTACAGCCAGAGCTGTCCTATGATGTTTACAAGAAACGCCGCAAAAAGAACCCAACCCGCCGCCCTCTGCGTATCGGCATTCTCACCCACGAGCCGGGCAATTATTCCAACCGTAAAATGATCGAGGCCGCCGAAGCGCGCGGCCATGTTATCGAGTGTATCGAAACGGGTCGGTGCTATATGGCCATTAACGAGCATTCCCCCGCCGTGCATTATGACGGCCACGCCCTGCCCCGTTATGATGCGATCATTCCGCGCATTGGCACGCGCATGACATTTTACGGCATGGCCGTGGTGCGGCAATTTGAGATGATGGGTACATATTGCCTGAACTCAGCCGCAGCCATTGGCGCATCGCGCGATAAACTCCTTGCCCACCAAATGTTGGCCCAGCACAAGCTCGGCATGCCCAATACGGCCTTTGCCATGTCATCGCGCGATACGGACGGGATTATCGACCTTGCAGGCGGCTCGCCAGTCGTGGTCAAACTGCTCTCCTCCACCCAGGGCAAAGGCGTGGTGCTTGCGGAAACCAGAAAAGCGGCCTCGGCACTGGTCGAAGCTTTTCGCGGCCTGCGGGCGCATTTCCTCGTGCAAGAATTTGTAAAAGAAGCCTCCGGTACAGACATCCGATTGCTGGTGGTCGACGGCAAGGTGGTCGGCTCTATCCAGCGCACAGCCCAGGCGGGCGAATTTCGCTCTAACCTGCACCAAGGCGGTAAGGCGGAAAAGATAAAAACCACCAAAGAAGAACGCCGCACCGCTATTAAAGCCGCTCGCATATTGGGGTTAAATGTGGCGGGCGTTGATATGTTACGCAGTCATTCCGGGCCAAAAATATTGGAGGTCAACTCCTCCCCCGGTCTGCAAGGCATCGAAACCGCCACGGGCAAAGACATTGCGGGGGCTATAATACAATCTATTGAAGCCAATGTGCGTTCTGTGATACGTTCCAAATAGGATGGCCAGATAGATGACAGCACCAAACGCAGAACAGGCATTAAAATCCGCCCTGCAAGCCAGCCATGCTTGGTGGGACGATATGGGCGTGGACATTCCAGTAGTGCCGCCCGCGCCTAGAACCCCTAAAAAAGCGCACAAACCAATCGCTAAGTCTGCTCCACCCCGAACCGCGCCTGCCGCCCCGCAACCAGATGCTGCCAAGCAATTAGAAAAAGCAGCAGAACAAGCCAAGGCCGCACCAACCCTCGAAGCCCTAAAAACCATCATCGAGGGTTTCGACGCAGGCGTCCTCAGCGACCATGCCAGAAATATCGTCTTCGCAAGGGGCAATCCAGACGCAGACATCATGATCATCGGCGAAGCACCGGGCCGCTCCGAAGACGAAAGCGGCAAACCATTCGTAGGACCCGCCGGGCAACTCCTAGACAAAATGTTCGCCGCCATCGACCTAGACGAAACCAGTCTCTACATAACAAATGTCTGTAACTGGCGCCCCCCCGGCAATCGCAACCCCACAGAAGACGAACTAACAATGTGCGCCCCGTTCATAACCCGCCACATGGAACTCATAGCTCCCAAACTAATCATAATAGTAGGCGGCGTCTCCCTCTTAGCCCTAACCGGCAAAACAGGCATAATGAAGACAAGAGGAAACTGGCAAGAACTAGATATAAACGGCGAGACTGTCCCCGCAATGCCCCTATACCACCCAGCTTTTTTACTGAGGCGCCCGGAGCTAAAAAAAGACGCATGGCGCGATTTGTTGGCGATTAAGGCACGGTTGGATGGGTGAGACATTGGAAATGGTCTGAATTGCACGTCCTCATGTAGAACTCTCAAACAATCAAAAAATGTACACACATTTCGTTTTCCTAAAAAAGTTGAAGAGCCAGAAAACAAAACCACTGGGACGCGAGCAAACGAAAGCTATGGTGTCGGAACGGGTAGCGAAACGATAATCAACCCGACTAAAAGTCTGTCGAATTCTGGTGACAGTGACCAAAGGGAATATCTCTTGGTGAACCGATTCTATTGTTTTTTTATGCGGTAATGCCCCTAAATTTATTAGGATATTATCGGCGGGCATATAAATTCTACTGTCAATCTATCTGCAACCGACAGGTTTGTCCGCATGTATGGCGGGAAATTTCCACTGCATATAGGCCGGGCACCATGGGTTCTGCCAGTTTGAAAATGTAAGTGCAGAGGTTTTCCAAGGTTGAGTATTTCAACCCTTCTATGTCGTTTAAATAGGCATGGTCGAGCTTGTCGCGGATTTTCTTTATGACCGGGTCTAGGGAACCAAAATCCATGAGCCATTTATCAATATCTTCTTGGCGGCCTTTAACTGACAAACTGGCGCTAAATGAATGGCCGTGCAAATGCTTATACCCTGGATCCGTACCGTCAGGCAGATCAATGGAGTGTGCGGCTTCAAATGTGAAACTGCGGGACAGGATGATGTCGGCCTTCATGTTTATTTCCGTGTTTTGGCGTGCAAGCTTTCGTAAAGCTGGCACTTGTTGTTATGGGTGCGGTTGTATAGACTAATCCACATTAAGCGCAAGACCAGACATTATCGACATTTGTCCAGATTGCGGAAACTATTAAAAGGGGTTATTATGTATTTTCTTATTGCCGGAACCATCTTGTTCTTTGCCGCACATTTTTATTCAAGCTTTCGGACGCGTGTGCCCGGACGCGATATTCGCGTGCGTATGGGAACAATGAAATATATGGGGCTATATTCGCTCGTCTCCGGGCTTGGTTTTGCCCTTATGCTTTGGGGATATGGATTGGCGCGACCCTCCCCACAAATTTTTACGCCGCCTGACTGGGGTGTGCATGTGACCATGGCTTTGATGCTCCCTGCCCTGATTTTACTGATGGCCGCCTATGTACCGCGCGGTTATATTAAACATACTATAAAACACCCCATGCTTCTTGCGGTTATGTTGTGGAGTTTTGGCCATTTGCTAGCCAACGGCGAGCTTAATTCCCTGATCTTGTTCGGTAGTTTTCTGGCCTATGCGATCATTGACAGAATAGCCGTGAGTGGGCGTAATTTACCCGTTAAAAAAGCCAGTATCGCCGGGGATATATACGCTGTTATCATTGGAACCGCGATTTATGTTCTGTTTGTCAAACATTTGCACGAGTTGACAATAGGCGTACCTATTATGGGCGGCTCTTGAATTTTGCTAGTGTCGGTTGGTGGTCGGTAAATTCGAAATTGGTGTCTAATCCTTTGATGCTAACCACCTCCACATTGGGCGAAACCAGATAGCCGTCAATAATCGTCGTGTAATTTTCGCCCTTTATAAAGGGGCGTTCATTGGTGCGAACAGTCGCTACACTTGGGTCAACAACTATTTGCCAATCGGCTGGCAGGCTTTCCGTTGGCAATATTTTAAGCCAGAATAGATCCTTTTCTTTGGTGGTGTGGGGAAAGTCTGTCGGTGTTAATTGCATGTTCCAATCCCCACCAATAACCACACGCTTGCCGTCTGCATAATATTTGCCGGCAATTTCCAATAATTTTTCGTATTGTCGAACACGCACATTCCCGCCCTCGTCGAATGCGGATAGGTGAATGTTCATGACTACCCATGGATTGCTATTTGCATCCGTAAACTCCCGTGCCTGTATGTGATATTGCCGCTGTATTAGACCTTGCAACCTAGTCGGCTCATTAGGTAGGCGAATAAGTGTGACTGGCTGTGTCTTAATCCATGCAAATGAAGCAAGACCGTGCTTTAATGATGAACTACGCGGAATAAATTGTGTGCGAAAATCATAGCTGAAAAACCAGTCAGTACCGGACAAGGCTTGCTGAACCCCACCCAAAACATCAACCCCGAGATTAAGCATATCTGGCTCTGAAATTTCTTGAATGAGGTATAAATCGGATTTATTATCCCGTAAAACTTTCTGGATGCCCGCCAAGTTTTTTTCAACGATTTCAATACTTGGCGGCAATAAGTTCTCACCGCCATCCATGACAAAATCGGATTCTTTACCAAGCCCCGCATAGCCTATATTCCAGTTAAGAACAGAAATTGTAGCGTCCGCATTGGCTAAGTCCGCGCCTGCTCCAGATTTGTTTTTCAGGCCATTATTGAAATAATTAAGCGCTAATATACCTGCGGCGAGCAAAACCAGTAGCAGGATAATTTGGAAAAGTCGCTTCAGAACACGGCGCATTATGGTTCCAATCTTTTAAGTAAGCTAGACGTATCCCAGCGGTTGCCGCCCATGTCTTGGACGTCTGCGTAATACTTGTCTATCATTTTGACCATAGTCAAGTTTGCGCCGTTCTCTTCTGCGGCCTCTATGGCAATTTTCAAATCTTTACGCATCCAGTCTACGGCGAAACCAAATTCAAATTCGCCCCGTCCCATGGTCGATGCGCGGTTGTCCATTTGCCAGCTTTGCGCGGCGCCCTGCCCGATAGCCTGCACCACTTCGTCCACGTCCAGTCCGGCACGCTTGGCAAAATGCACGGCTTCTGATAGCCCCTGCAATGTGCCTGCAATACAAATCTGGTTGACCATTTTCGTCAGTTGACCTGCACCGGATGGCCCCATCAGTTTTACGGCTTTGGCATAGGCCTCCATTACGGGTTCAGCGCTAGCGAATATATCTGCGTCCCCGCCGCACATTATAGTCAGCGCCCCGTTCACGGCTCCAGCTTCTCCGCCGGATATGGGTGCATCTACAAATCCTATATTTGCGTCCTTGGCATGCTCGTAACAATGCCGCGCACATTTTGCCGAAGCCGTGGTGTGGTCAACCAACACGCTATCAGCTTTCATGGCAGGAATTGCGGCCTTCGCCACAGCGTAGACATCATCATCATTACCAACACACATCATGACATAATCAGCGTCCTCAACTGCGTCAGTGATCGTATCAGCCCTATTGCCTGCATATTCGCTAGCCCATGTTTGTGCTTTTGAAGCAGTACGGTTCCACACGGTCACATCGTGTCCGGCGCGCACCAAATGTCCGGCCATAGGGTATCCCATTACACCCAGCCCTAAAAATGCTAATTTTGCCATAAATTCCTCTGCTAACTTTCACCCACAGCTTTCCTTGTAAAGCCAAGTAATCGGTCTCGCCAAGGAAAATTTTACTGTAAAGATTTTATTTACCTGCTAGACAAACCTTATGGACGGACAAATATTAGAAACCAGTTGGCAAATGTGGGCCGTTTTCGGGATTGTTATCGTCGGGGTCATGCTTTACGCCTTGGAAAAATATTCCATAGAGCTGATTTCCCTCGGCATTATTGCTGCATTACTTTTGTTTTTTCAACTATTTATGGGCGAAAGCTCTATGCAGGTCGATGCGCGTACACTGTTATCAGGTTTTTCCGACCCGGCTTTGATAACCGTCATGGCATTATTGGTTATTGGACAGGGTATTTTCGAAACGGGTGCACTGGAAACCCCAACACGCAAGCTTAATTCTTACCTAGACAAAGCCCCAAAACGCACATTGACATTGGTCTTTATCACAGCTTTCGTCACGTCTATGTTCATGAACAATACGCCGGTTGTGGTGATGTTTATTCCTGTATTGTCGGCTATGGCACTGCAACTGCGCGGGAATGCATCTAAATTCATGATGCCGCTCAGTTTTATCTGTATTCTGGCTGGCATGACCACCCTTATCGGCTCCTCGACCAATATTTTGGTGGCAGGCGCTCTCTCCCGTTCTACGGATGAAACCATAGGGTTTTTCGATCCCGCATTTCCGGGACTAATTTTAGCCGCTATCGGTGCTATTTATATTGTGCTGACATCAAAATGGCTATTGCCAAACCGGGGCCCAGCACCCGGAACACAATCTGTATCTGGACGGCAATATATCGCCCCTATCCGCATTACTGAAACCCATCCGCTCAATGGGGCTAAACCTATTGCCGGCCTGTTTCGAGATTTGCGCATGATGACAGTGCGCTCTATACAGCGCGGCGACAAACAATTGTTTCCCCCATTTGAAACCGCCCTCAAGCAAGATGATATTTTAACCGTTGCGGCAACTCGCAAAGCCTTAACCGGACTACTTTCCGCCTACCCAGAATATCTCAAAGGCATGTTATCCACACCAGGTTTTAAACAAGAGGACGGTACGGATCGTATGGTGATTAGTGAAGCCGTGATTGCACCCGGATCGCAAATGATTGGCAAAACTATTGAGCAAGCAGGGTTTCAACGTGAGCATGGATGCCTAGTTCTCGGCATACAAAGGCGCTCGCGAATGATGCGCGACCGGATGCTGAAAATCCATTTGCAAGCTGGCGATGTGTTATTGCTGTTTGGCTATGTGCCACAAATCGAAGCCATGCGCGACCACCATGATATTTTATTGCTAGATTGGGCGACCCAAGACCTTCCGGATATTCGCAAAGCTAATATTGCGCGAGTTATTTTCGCGGGTGTTATCCTATTGGCTGCGACAGGAGTTTTACCAATCGTCCATGCGGCGTTCACGGGCGCTGCTCTCATGATAGCCACCAAATGCCTGAATGTGCGCCAAGCCATACGTTCCCTTGACCGCAAAGTCTTCATGCTTATCGGTGCGGCATTTGCTATGGGTATCGCCTTAGAGGCGACGGGAGGCGCAGGCTATGTTGCAGGTCAAGTGGTGAATACCTTGCAAGGATATGGGCCGCAAGTCTTGCTCGCAGGGTTATTCTTGTTGGTCGCCTTAATGACAAATTTATTATCTAACAACGCCACGGCACTTCTATTTGCGCCCATTGCCATTAGCGTATCAAGCCAAACCGGAATAGATCCGAAAATCCTTATCTTAACTGTATTGTTTGCTGCAAATTGTTCGTTCGCGACCCCTATCGCCTACCAGACCAATTTACTGGTCATGGGGCCGGGGCATTATAAATTTATTGACTATGTCCGTTTTGGGGTTCCGCTCATCTTGATTATTTGGGTTAGTTATATAGTCCTGCTTCCCTTTGTGTTTAATATTGGCTAGAGTGTTTTTATGAGCCGCCATTTTGATCCAAACGATTTGCAGTTTTATATTACACTGCCCGCGCCTTGTCCGTATTTGGACGGCGAGATGGAACGCAAAATCTTTACACCGCTCGACCCGCTAAAAGGTCCGAATATAAATGATTATCTGACCCATTCAGGCTTCCGGCGCTCGCAAAATGTTATTTACCGTCCGGCCTGCGAAACTTGTCATGCTTGTCATTCTTTGCGGGTTAAGTCGGCTGAATTTACACCAGGACGCAGTTTCCGCCGCACATTAAAGAACAATGCCGACCTTATCCGCACGGTGAACGAAGCCTATGCGACCCAAGAGCAATTCGATCTTCTTAATAAATATCTACTCAACCGTCACCCGGACGGCGGTATGGCGGAAATGGATTTCGAGCGCTATGAGATGATGGTAGAAGACTGCGCATCGCGCACCGAAATCATTGAATATAGAAATGCAGATGACCGCCTGATTGCTTGTTGTATTACCGATACCCTCCGCGACGGACTTTCTATGGTATATAGTTTTTTCGACATGGACGAGACCAAGCGCAGCCTTGGTAATTTCATGATATTGGATCATATCAATATATGTAAACAAGCCGGGTTTGCATTTCTGTATTTAGGCTACTGGGTCGAGCAAAGCCCTAAAATGTCCTACAAAGCTAAGTTCAAGCCACATCAGGTTTTACGCAAAATTGGATGGTGCGATATAGAATAAAAGACGCAACATAATGGGGAGATTATGAAACGACGAGAAATATTAACCGCCGCTGCCGCACTGGCAACCGGAGCCACGACAGTGGCTGTGCTCGGCGGTAAGAAGAAAATAACGGGCGGTGTTGCGCAGGCCGTACCGGGTGCACCTGCCATCAGTAAAAACCGTCGGCAACTCCGGCTCGTCACCTCGTGGCCCAAGGACTTCCCGGGCCTCGGTATAATGGCCAATCGGTTCGCTGAATTTGTCAACACTATGACCGAAGGCCGTATCGAGATTAAAGTTTTCTCAGCTGGCGAACTTGTCGGGGCGGGCGAAGTTTTTGATACGGTATCGACAGGCGGTGCAGACATGTACCATTCGGCGGAGTATTATTGGCAAGGCAAGGCCAAGGGTTTCTCGTTCTTTACCGCTGTGCCAATGGGCTTCACTGCTACCGAAATAGCCGCCTGGGTAGATTTCGGAGGCGGACAGAAACTTTGGGACAATCTTTCTGCCAAATTTAATATCAAGGCTTTCCACGCAGGCAATACTGGTCACCAAATGGGCGGCTGGTTCAAGAAGGAAATCAACACACTCGAAGATTTTAAAGGCTTAAAAATGCGTATACCGGGTATAGGCGGCGAGGTAATACGTAGGCTTGGCGGGGCAGCGGTCAAATTATCCGGCGGCGAGATTTACCAATCATTACAATCCGGTGCCATAGACGCAACTGAGTGGGTCGGGCCTTGGAATGATTATGCTTTCGGGTTCTACCGCGAAGCCCCTTATTATTATGGTCCCGGCTTCCACGAATCTGGTGCGGCACTTGGGCTTGGCGTTAATCTCGATGTCTGGAACAGTTTATCAGCGATTGACCAAGCCATCTTCTTGGCTGCGGGTCGCAGTGCCAATGATCTTAGCATTGGTGAATACACTCACGAAAATGCCAATGCCCTGATAACCCTCAAAGAAAAACACAATATAGAGCCGCGCGTGTTCTCACGAGAAATTTGGAACCAGATAGGGAAATTTAGTGAAGAAGCTGTCGCCGAGGTCGGTAATTCCGATAAAACTACCCGCGCAATTTATGAAAGCTATATCAAGGCTCGCAACAACTACCGCACATGGACAGAAATCAGCGACGGTGCCTATATCGCAGCAAGAGCGGCGGCGCTTAGGTGATGGTGTACTCTGTTAGTAAAACAATCGAATCTTTCCTTCCCCTATTTTTCATGGGGGAAGTACCCCGCAGGGGGGATGGGGGCGCGTACATCTTGTACGCAGCCATTCTTTTGTTGAACACTTTGCTTCTCAAGGCCGCAAGAGCGGCGCCCCCATCGCCTACGCAAGAGCTTCGGCACTTCCCCCTGCGACCGCAGGAAGTCCCTCTTGGGGAAAAATGGGGGAAGGAAATAGCATGAACCCTGAATTCCTCGACATCATCGGGCGCAGTCTCCAAGCCATCGGCTGGGTTTTTCTCCCCTTTCTATTAACGCCCCTGCTCTGCCTTTTATTCCCAAAATCAAAATTCATAACCAGTTTCCAATCCGCCCTGTCGCTTACAATAGACGGGTTTAACCTCTGGGTTGGCGAAGCGGTAAAATGGCTCGTCCCTGCTCTCGTAGTCACTGTCGCCTTTGGCGTCATTGCTCTGTCTATATTTGGGCAGGCATGGACCAAATACGACGAAAGCGCTACCTATTTCCATGCGATTGTTATCCTGCTTGGTTCCGCCGCGACATTATTGGCGGGGCAACATGTGCGAGTGGACATATTCCATTCCAAAATGCAGCCAAAATCAAAAGCCCTCGTGGATTTTACTGGCTTTTATGCCTTGCTTATTCCGTTTTGTATTATCTTGCTCTGGAATGCCCAAAGTTTTGTCGGGCTGTCATGGGTCTCACTAGAGGGGTCAGCAGAATCGGACGGCATACGCGGCGTGTTTATTTTGAAAACTTTCGTCTCCATATTTGCGCTCATGATGCTCGCACAAGGCCTGTCTATAGCTGGACGAGCGGCGCTGTTAATAGGCGGAGCCGACCCGCAAAATATACAAAGCGAAGTGGAAGAACCATTTGAAATCGAGCATTTGGAGAGCGGTCTATGAGTCCCAACGATTATCTCGCATTGTTGATGTTTGCCGTCGCCTGTGCGGCGCTCATGGGTGGGTACGGCGTAGCCTTTACCCTCGGCGGTGTGTCCTTGATATTTGCGGCAATAGGCGTGTTTACCGGCCAGTTTGAAGCTAGCTACTTGCTGGCTTTGCCTGGTCGAATTTTCCCGTTGATAACAAGGGAAATTCTCATGGCCGTGCCCTTGTTTGTGTTCATGGGGGTCATGTTGGAGAAATCCCGCATTGCCGAAGATTTGCTGGAAGCTATGGGTGATTTGTTTGGTAATTTACGCGGTGGTCTCGGAATTTCTGTGGTGGTGGTCGGCGCATTATTGGCCGCCTCCACGGGAATTGTCGGAGCGACGGTCGTGACTATGGGGCTGCTATCATTACCGACCATGCTGAAGCGCGGATATGCGCCGTCCCTCGCGTCTGGGGCAATCGCTGCATCCGGTACACTCGGCCAGATTATCCCGCCGTCTATTGTCTTGGTGATACTCGGCGACCAACTTTCCAATGCCTACCAAGAAGCCCAGAGAAGCCACGGCCTCGTAAGTGACGGCGTGGTGTCTGTAGGTGATTTGTTCGCAGGCGCCCTCCTCCCAGGGCTTATTCTTGTTATGCTTTACGCACTCTATATTGCCGTCGTCGCCATAGCAAAACCCCAAATGGCTCCGGCTACTGGTTGGGATAAAAACGTACAGATGGGGCAGTTTATCCGCCGTACTTTGTACGCCATGTTGCCGCCGCTTTTGCTAATAATGGCCGTACTTGGTTCTATATTATCAGGCTATGCCACCCCGACACGCGGCGCGGCGCTGGGGGCATTGGGGGCGATATTCTTGGCGGGATATAAATTGGCCGAGGACAAACCAAGTGTGCGCAAACTCATAATGGCGGCAACCCTTGGCCTCATAGCTCTGATTGCTATCGACCTAACCGGGGTTGATATGCGGTTTAATCAAGACGGATGGGTGATAAGTGAGCGGATTGCCGTCACTCTTGCATTATTGTTTAGCGGCCTTGCTATTTTAGGCACGCTTGCCGCCCTGATTTATTTGAGGGGAAATGGCCAACTGGCCGAGGTCTCACGCTCGACCATGCACATCACATCTATGGTGTTCGTTATCCTCATCGGGGCAACAATGTTCAGCCTGGTGTTTCGCGGCTTTGGTGGGGATGAACTGGTTGGCCGGATGTTATCTGCTGCACCGGGCGGGCCAGCTGGCGCTTTAATACTTGTT
Organism: Robiginitomaculum sp.; assembly: GCA_021647375.1. GTDB lineage: Bacteria > Pseudomonadota > Alphaproteobacteria > Caulobacterales > Maricaulaceae > Robiginitomaculum_A. The sequence continues at coordinate 5,744 of JAKIUV010000036.1, read as the reverse complement.
ATGATCGTAATGTTTTTCTTAGGTTTTTTCCTAGATTTCATAGAAATAACATTCGTCATTGTCCCCTTGGTCGCACCACCACTTATGGCTATGGGGATGGATCCGATTTGGCTCGGCATTTTGATGGCGCTCAATTTACAAACCAGCTTCCTAACCCCGCCTTTCGGTTTTGCTCTGTTTTATTTGCGCGGTGTCGCCCCGCCCGAAGTCACAACAACGGCGCTCTATAAAGGCGTAATCCCGTTCATTGGCATCCAGATATTCGTGATATTATTGGTAGCGTTTTTCCCGCAAATAGCGACAATGTTGCCAAAAATGATGGCGGGTTAAACGTCTATTCATCCCCAACAACATTCCCGTCGGCGTCTATTTCTATAATCGGGTAATCCAATGTGCGCAGTTCTTCCATCACTTTGGCTTTATCCCCAACGACAACGGTGATCATATTTGACAGTTTTAAGTGCTTTGCGGCCAGTGCATTAAGCTCGTCTTTGGTTATGCCCTGTAGAATTTCATTTTGTGTATCCACATAATCTGGCGATAAACCATAAAGCGCGATTTCCGAGAGATAGCTAAGTTTTTGGCGCGGTGTTTCATAACTTCTCGCATCGCGTTGACCAAGGGAAGCTTTCAGAAAGGCCAGTTCTTTGTCGGTCATGCCGTTTTTTTGGAAATCGCTGATTTCCAAAACAAATTGGCGGATAGAATCGGCTGTAGTATCGGCACGCACGCCAGCTTGCGCCCTAAATGCACCGCGTAAATCATTGCCGTAGAAGAATGAACGCGCACCGTAAGTGTAGCCTTTGTCTTCACGCAAGTTCAAATTTATCCGCGAGTTAAATGCGCCGCCGAGATTGTAATTCATCAATTCATTACGGTAAAACTCGCCCGTGGCATCGAATTTCGGTCCGCGCTTACCAATGCGAATTTCGCTTTGGGCAGCGTCTGGTTTATCGATGAAGTACAGTGTTCCAGCTTTTAGGTTGGGAAACGGCTTAAGCGCTGGTTGTTCCGTATTACCGCCCTGCCATCCGCCAAATATATTTAAGCGCTTGGCAATTTGGTTACGCGGTAGATTGCTAACCACCAATATTTTACTACCCTGCGGGCCATAATTCTCTTTGTAGAATGCTTTCACATCATCGAGTGTCAACGCGCTGACGCTTTCAATCGTACCACTATTGGCATGGGCGAAGCTATTGTCAGCGCCAAAAAGCAATTCTGTAAATGCGTTTGTGGCTGTTGTACTGGCATTTTTTTTATCGTTCTTAATACCTTCAATCGCCTGATTTTTTACGCGGTCAAAGTCCTCTTGAGTGAATTTTGGTTCGGTCAATTTCTCAAGTGCGATTTCCAAAGTCCTATCAAGGTTTTTCGTTAATGAGCGGACATTCAATGTAGCCGTTTTATCACCTGAACCAAAACTAACCGAAGAGCCAAGCTTGTTCAGCTCATTAGACAGCTCTTCTATACTATGGCGCTTAGTGGTTTCGGTCATCATCATGATAGTCAATTCCGCCAATCCAAGTTTATCCAGGCTCTCGCGTGTTTGCCCAGCCGGGATGGTGAGGCGGATAGTCGTGGTCGGAACCTCCCCATTCACAGCCCCCGTAATAGCAATCCCATTAGCCGTTTTCGCCGTGTAAACATTTGGGACTTTAATGGTCGGATTTGGCCCCGGCGTCGGGACAACGGCACGGTCGAAATCGGATGTACCGGGGCGCAAATCTAGCCCCTCGCCGTCTGAACTTGCCGGAATATTGCGCTCATACATTGTCCATGTATCCGGTTTGATAATCATTTCCGGTTTGCCTTTTGGGACAATGGACATGATTACGGCATTTTTGTCTTTGATATATTTTTTATAAACCCGCATCACGTCGTCTTTGCTCACACCTTCATAACGGGCAATATCTTTTTTGATGTAATCCGGGTCGCCGCGCAAATATTCATAGCGCGCTAATTGCGATACTTTACCTGATACACTTTCGAGGCCAAATACCATGCTAGACACTATCCCGGCTTTTACCCGTTCAATAGCATCATCGCTGGCACCGCCGCTTTCTTCGAACTCGACCAATGACGCCCGAGCGATTTTTTCTAATTCAGCAAGCGAATTACCCGGTGTAGGCAAGGCCAACATGGTAAATGTACAGCCAAGTTCCGCGCAGCCGTGCCCGGCACTGGCTTGCACCGCAAGACCCGGTTTCACCAGGTTTTTGTATAGCAATGACGTTTTCCCAGAACCTATAATATCCATCAAAACGTCCAGCGGCGCTTCGTCCTCATGATATACGTGTACGGTCGGCCATGACATATACAATAGCGGCAAAGCCACATTGTCTTCCAACGATATATAGCGGTCTTTATCCAGCGTTACCGGCGTGTAGACGGGTGATTTAACTTCCGGTCCGCTCGGGATACCGCCGAAATATTTTTTGACCCATTCAAGAGTTTGCTTCTCGTCAAAATCTCCGCCAATGGTCAAGGACGCGTTATTAGGGCCGTACCAGCGTAGGAAAAACCGCTTGAGATCATTTAAATCAGCGCGGTCCAAATCTTCCAAATAGCCAATAACCGACCATGAATATGGATGCCCCTCGGGATACATAGCTTCCCCTATCCGCTCGCCGAGTAGGCCATATGGGCGGTTATCAACACGCTGTCCGCGTTCGTTCTTGACGGTCTCGCGCTGGTTTTCAAATTTTTCTTTCGTCACCGCATCTAAAAAGAAACCCATACGGTCTGCTTCCAGCCACAACATACGTTCCAACTGGTTATTGGGGACGGTTTCATAATAATTTGTCCGGTCGGTACTGGTGGAGCCATTAAGCGTGCCGCCGCTCTCGGTAATCAAGCTAAAATGTTGCTCATCCGCTACATTCTCGGAACCTTGGAACTGCATATGTTCAAAGAAATGCGCAAAACCAGAACGTCCAGCTTCCTCGCGCCCTGAACCGACATGGTATGTCACATCCACATGCACAAGCGGGTCAGATTTATCCGGGGCTAGGATAACCGTAAGCCCATTATCCAGTACGTATTTATTGAAAGGGATGGCAATTTCACCTCCCTTGGCAGTTACAGACTCGACTTTGGTAAATCCGTCTACAATAACTTCAGGCGCTGTGGTTTTCGGTTCACAAGCCGCAAGTGCCAAAACGGTGGCGCTCATTAATAGAAATTTTCTCATTTTACTTCCCCAAATTGTATCAAAATTCACTTATTGATAAACAATAATGAAAAGAACAAGTAAGTAAAGCAAAATCCCTATAAGTATTTTAGAAAGAGCAGTAAATGCACTAGGCGCATATCAACCCGCTCCACTAAACCGCTTTTTCCATTCTTCCACATTTGCATCTTCTATCTTTGCGAACAGCACTTCGGGCGCAGAGATTTCTAGGCCGTGGGGGAGTGCATCAAGGATAGATTTCACACGCATTTCCCAATCACCCTTGCCAAAAAAATTCCACGTGCGGTTGTCCGCCGGGATATTCATGGCGTCCAAAATTTTTTCCGCCGCGTCCGGCACTATGGGCTGCGCCAAAACACCAAACAGCGCCACCAAATTAAGCCCGATACGCACACCAATAGCGGCTTGGTCTATGTCGGTTTTATATTGGCTCCACGGGGCAGCAACCGTTAAATATTCATTGCCAGTTGCCCAAATAGCGCGGGTCTCGGCGGCGACTTTGCGAAATTCCATAGTTTCGTAATAGCCGATAAGTTTGGGTAAGCGCGTCGCCAGCTCCGCCACCAATGTATCTTCGGCCTCGCCCCACGTGCCGCCACTTGGTACTTTACCATCAAATTTACCCACACAATATTTGGTAATCCGGTTGACGAAATTGCCCAGCACATTGGCCAGGTCAGAATTAATCCGGGCTTGGAAATCCTCGAACGTAAAGCCTGCATCCGACCCCTCCGGCGCGTTTGCGGTTAAATGCCAGCGCCAATAATCGCTGGGTGCGAGGTCAATGGCTTGGTCCATAAACACGCCGCGTTTCTGGGATGTAGAGAACTTGCCGCCATACCAAGTGACCCAGTTAAAGGCTTTGAGCCTGTCGACCAATTTCCAAGGTTCACCTGAGCCAATGAGCGTGGTCGGGAAAGACAAAGTATGAAATGCCACATTGTCCTTGCCCATAAACTCCACATAGGTGACGTCGTCCGCCCCCTTATCCGTGCGCCACCAGCTCTGCCAATCCCCATCATTCTCTTCGGCCCAGTCTTTGGTGGCCGCGATATATTCAATGGGCGCATCGAACCAGACATAGAAAACCTTGTCCTCAAAACCCGGGCGCGGCACACCTTTATAAGCCACCGGAATCCCCCATTTCATATCGCGGGTAATGGCGCGGTCGTGCAGACCTTCGTCGAGCCATTTATAGGCAATGGACTTGGCCAAAGCTGGCCAGCCTTCGGCTTTATCAATCCATGCGCGTAGGCGGTCAGCCATATCGCTTTGCTTGAGATATAAATGATTGGTCTCGCGGATTTCCACGTCCTTTGACCCGGACACAGCCGAATAAGGCTCGATCAAATCTGCCGGGTCCAGCAATTTTCCGCAAGCATCACATTGGTCGCCGCGCGCGCCTTCCGCCCCGCAATTGGGGCAGGTGCCTTCCACATAGCGGTCTGGCAAAAACCGACCATCTGCCACGCTATAAACCTGCTCGGATACACGTTCTTCAAGCAGGTCGTTTTTCTCCAACATATGCGCCAAATGCTGGGTCAACTCATGATTGGACTGCGTGCTGGAGCGGCCAAAATAATCATAGCTCATTTTAAAATCAGCCCCCGCCGCCCGCTGGGCATCGTGCATTTTATCACAATAGGCCGAGACCTCCATCCCCGCATCCGCCGCCGCCAATTCTGCCGGCGTGCCGTGTTCATCCGTGGCGCAAATATACAAAACCTCATGCCCTAGCAACCGCATAGCCCGTGCATACACATCCGCAGGCAACATAGAGCCGGCCAAATTGCCAAGATGCTTAACCCCGTTAATGTAGGGCAGTGCCGATGTGATAAGTATGCGTGCCATGTTGTTCCTTCTGGTGTTCCTGCTTTGCGTTCCTAATGGGCTGTCCCAATGTCTAACAGACTACCTAGTTCATTCGCGCATATTTGCAAGATTTTATCCCTGTTGCAAAAAACGGGTTTATAAACCCAAATGAGCATTGTAAATATTGTTAAATGAGGCGCTATCCCCTGCCGCCTATTTTTTTACAAAAACATGTATTTACAGGCTTGCATTTTTAAGAACAGCGCAGTATCACCCGCATCCTAAGACTTGTACGCAAGTCGCCCCTATAGCTCAGCTGGTAGAGCACCTGATTTGTAATCAGGGGGTCCGCGGTTCGAGTCCGTGTGGGGGCACCATTTTTCTCTTTATTATCAATGGTTTACGACGAATTCTCCAAAATCAAATTTTCGCAAAAACTGCCTAGGTACCAAATAGGTACCAGATGTAAGTGATTTTTGGTGTATTCTGGTGCATGTCGGCTATGTTAAAGTTCTGTAATGTTTGGTGGTTTGAGGTGAGTGCAGGCGTAAAAATAGAATCAAGTGCGCATCCCCTTTTCTAATTGTATCACATCTAATAGCTGAGACAATAATGTGTAGCTAGCACTCTAATTGTCCGTTTTATGTAGCACTTCATTTGTCCGGTTTATGGATTTCTTCTTTTGGGAGTTTTTCATGGGCTGGGCGGAGTGTTTACAGGAACGAAGAATGAGTAAATT
>JAKIUV010000035.1 GCA_021647375.1 Robiginitomaculum sp. | reverse complement strand
GCTAATGTACGCGGATGTGATTTACCGGATGATCTATTATATGATGTGGAAAACCACACTTGGTTCACCGAAGTCGGTGACGGCACGGTGAAAATGGGCATGACAACAATCGCCACTGCTTTGGCTGGCGAATTGGTGGCATTTACCCCCAAAAAAGTTGGTCGCAAGGTACGCGCTGGTAAATCTTGCGCTACTGTGGAAAGCGGAAAATGGGTTGGCCCTGCGAAATCACTGGCCGGCGGCGAAGTTATCGAGACAAATGGCGATTTAGCCGAAAACCCGAGCATGGCCAATGACGACCCCTATACAAATTGGATGGTTATTTTGAAACCGGACGATTGGGATAGCGTCAAAGGCGATTTGGTTCTTGGTTCTGACGTAGCAGCCCCTTATGAAGCTAAAATGGAAGCTGACGGCTTTGAAGGTTGCGGCTAGGGATAGAGCAGGAATTCGGCCATGGACATGCCAGCCAATATGGGAATGGAGCAAATGGGAGCGAATGCGGGCAAGGCCTGCGCGCTCCTTAAGTCCATGGCAAACCAGTCCCGTCTAATGATCCTCTGCCAATTGGCAGAGCGCGAAATGTCGGTGGGGGAGTTGCTGGAAAGCGTACCCCTATCACAGTCCGCGCTATCGCAACATCTCTCTATGCTCAGACGCGAAAAAATCGTTACCACAAGGCGCGTCGCCCAATCCATAATGTATTCCCTAGACAGTGAAGACGCCCGCGTCCTCATCAATACTCTTTACGAGCTTTACTGCAAAAACTCAGAAGAAGATAATTGCGCCATGGTCGATTCTGAAGCGGCGTTTATTTAAACTGGTCACTGCTATCGTACTGGAAATACTCTGGCGTTATTTTGCGTTGATAATTTCTTCGAGCTTTGCGTAGTCATCTTCGCGGTAGTCTTCAATCAGACTGGCAATTTCATCTACACTTACATTTAAAGACTGTAAGACAATACTACCTAGTTGTAGGCTAGACTCAGCAGCTTCAGATACAACGGCGCTGGCTCCGGATTTTTCCAAGTTACGCATATGTTGGCGGTCATGCGCCCGTACATAAATTGGTAGATCCGGATAGTTCTCCCGGAGCGCCATAACCACCTGGTTTGCGGAAGAAACATGGTCGATGGTAATAACCGCCGCCTTGGCATGGTCAGCCCCTGCGGCTTTAAGAACATGGATGCGATTCGCGTCGCCGAAATACACGCTCATACCTTTAGCGCGGCATTTCTCCACGCGCTTTTGGTCAAGGTCAAGCGCTACATATGGAATGCCCGCGTCTGACAATACTTTGGCGACGGTTTGGCCTACCCGGCCAAACCCCGCAATCAGGACATGTTGTTTCATATCTTCAATATCAATGCCTTGCTCACCCTGCCCAGACTTCATGCGTTTTTTTAGGGCGCTGGACAATCTTTTGCCTATATAAAACATTCCAGGCGTTAAAATCATACTCAGCGCAATAACCGCCATTAAAATTTGCGATATGTTTTGCGGTAATAATCCTAGCGTTAGGGCTGCACCAAAAATAACAAAGCCAAATTCTCCGCCTTGCGACAAGGCTAGGCCTGTGCGCAGGGATGTGGAAATTGGTGTGCCGAATACGCGACAAAGGAGGGTGATTATTAAGGACTTACCTAGCATCAAGCTCATAACAATGATGGCAATCAAACCCACATTATCAACGATAAACCCAATATCAATAAACATACCAATCGTCATAAAAAACAGGCCGAGTAAAATGCCACGAAATGGTTTAATATCGGCCTTAATTTGATGCTTGTATTCAGTTTCTGCCAGCAATAGACCTGCGAGTAGAGCGCCAAGTTCCATGGATAGACCAGCAATCGACATGACCCATGCCATGCCGAGAACCATTAACAATGTGGTCGAGACAAAAAGCTCCATGCTGCGCGTACTGGCAATCCAACGGTACAGAGGGCGTAGCAAAAACCGTCCAAAAATAATTACAGATAATAATGCACCTCCCCCTTTTATCGTGGCAAGGCCAAGGGCTTCAAGTAGAGACGATTCGGGTGCGCCGACTAAGGTTACAAAAATTAGGAGAGGCACCACAGCTAGGTCTTGCAATAACAGTATTGAAAAAGTCGTCAGGCCAAAACGGGTTGCCCGTTCGCTTCGTTCTTCGAGTAATTGTAACACAAATGCTGTTGAAGATAATGCAAGGCCGCCACCAATGATAATTGCCGTATAAACACCTAGACCCAATACATATACAATCAGGCCAATGACAAGTCCGCTTAAGAGAACTTGCAACGAGCCGAGACCGAACACGCTGCTACCCAAAGCCCTCAAACGTCTGAACGAAAGCTCCAAACCAATCATAAATAGCAAAAACACAACACCAAAATGCGCCAAAGTTTTCGCGGCTTTGGTATCGCCGATAAGCTCAAACCCATAAGGGCCAATAAGCATGCCTGCCGCAAGATAGCCAAGGATCGGGCTGAGCTTTACCCTTTGGAAAACCGGAACAATAATAACCATAGCTGCAAGAAAAATCAGGACATCCAGCAGATATTGAGATTGTTGCACGCTATTTTTCCTTTTTCAGTATGGCCTACGTCATCACGACCTAGGCAGTCTTTCTCTAAGCAATATCCCTCGGGGTCGTTGGGTTGAAGCCGAAGTCTTTGTCGGGGAGGTCTATGCCTAGTTTTGTGATGATATAGCCGAGGCTTGCGAAATGGTGCATGGCGTGGCTGTGGGCTTGGATCAGGGCGGCGGCTAAAGTGTATTTGGCTGTGACCATACCGAGGCCCAAATCGTCGGAAACGTTGATAATTTGGTCGAAGTCTGCATCTTTTAGGGCTTCGAGTTTAACCAATACTTGCTCGAAATAGGCTATGCCGACCCCGGCGCTTCGCTCGACCAACGGGTTGCGCTTGCGAGCGGTGAAATCTATGTGACCGCCGTCCAAACCCTCAAAAATACAATCGAAAACATCCAAGATATGGCGCATATGGCTACCGATACTAGAGTGATAGGGTTTGGCCGATACATCTGTGTATTGTGCATCGCTAATTGTGTTTAGGAGTTTTATTCCCACCTGTAAATTATATTTAATTGCATCAATCATAGGAGTGTATTTACAAACAGTGGACGAGAGTTTTTAGGCGCAACGTGTGAAATGCCGCCCAAATATCCATGATGCGATCATTATATTTTGCCACATCGCCGGTTTTTTCAAGGTTATAAACTGCGCGCATGAGGGCTTTGATCGGGTCTGAGAGTTCATGGGTGCGAAAATCGCCCTTGGTCCAGCCAATATATAGCCCGTCCTTTTCCAGTGCGGCGTAAGTATCGTGGGTCTTGGCGAGTTCGCGTAATTTTTCCACCCGTGCGAGGTCTTCGCGCGCCAATTGGGTTTGCACTATGCCTTCATTGCGGCTAATGACAGATTCGAGATAGGTTATCAATTTCATAGCCTGCGCTTACCATATATTTTGGGGATTTAAAATGAATTTAAAACACATAAATGTGTTAATTACGGGCGCAAGCCGGGGCACAGGCGCAGCGATTGCCGAGAAATGCGCAGAATACGGTGCGCGGGTTGTATTGCACTATAATTCAAACCACGCCGAAGCCAAAGCCGTTGCGGCCAGCATAGGTGACAATTGTGTCGGCTTGCTCCCCGAAGATTTGTCCCAAGCGGGTGCGGGGGCGCGGCTTTGGACGAAAGCTGTAGAGATAGCTGGCCCGATTAACGCATTGGTCAATAATGCCGGAATAGATTTGGTCACAGACCCATATGGTGATGATACACAGTGGGCTGATGGTTGGGCAAAAATCATGGCGGTGAACTTACAAGCGCCAGCGGATTTATGCCGAGCGGCTCTGGTAGATTACCGCAAAGCAGGCGGTGGGCGGATTGTCAATATGTGTTCAAGGGCGTCCATTCGCGGCGATTCGATTGATCATCCAGCCTATGCAGCCTCCAAAGGTGCATTGTTGGCCTTAAGTAAAACAATTGCACGCGGCGCAGCGGCGGACGGTGTGCTGGCCTATGCTTTGGCACCGGGCTGGATTAACACGGAAATGGCGCCGACCGACCCGGATGTGTTGCGTGCCGCCAAGGCAGAAATCCCGCTAGGTGATTTCGCCCAAGTTGACGAAATCGGCACGCTGGTGGCATTCTTTCTCTCCGATTTATGCCCGTCGGCTACGGGAGCGACGTTCGATGTAAATGGTGCCTCGCACGTCCGCTAGTCGGTAGATTAAAGGGCAAAACTCGGCTTGTGCCGTATTACTCTGAATTTAAAGTTTTGCCGTATCCCCACGTGCTTTTAGAAAATCCACGACTTTCTTCACGTCTTGTACTTTGTCCATATTGGCAACAAGGATAGCGCCTTGGTGGACAATGACGGCGAGGTTGTCGATACCGATTGTAGCGACGAAAGGGCCGTCTGTGTGGATAAGGCTGTTGGTGGTGTCTATGGTGTGAACGTCGCCATTATGGGCATTGCCGCTTTCGTCCTTGGTGCGTTCCCAAAGGGCAGACCATGAGCCAATATCACTCCAACCCATATTGGCTTCGACCACGGCGGCTTTATCGGTGCGTTCCATGACGGCGTAGTCGATAGAATCGGCGGGGCAGGCGGCAAAGGATTTTTCGTCCAATGATAAAATTCCGCCTTGTTTCGCACTTGCGCTATAGGCAATTTCGCAGGTAGCCAGAATGTCAGGGCAATGTTTTTTCATTTCTGCCAACAATACGGACGGCTTGCACATAAAAATACCAGCATTCCAGAAATATGCACCGGATGTTATATATTCTTCCGCAATTTCTTTGCGCGGTTTTTCTTTGAATGCCGCGACTTTGAATGCGTGATCGTCCAGCGCTGCGCCCTTTTGGATGTAGCCATAACCGGTTTCTGGTGTCTCTGCGGTAATGCCAAATGTCACTAAATACCCGGCTTCAGCGGCGGCTAGGCCTGCGGTGACGACTTGGGCGAAAGCGGGTTTATTATTGATATGATGATCCGCAGGGGCAAGTAACATCAGCGCGTCCGGGTCTTGCGCCTGTACGGCCAGCGCGGCTATCGCGGCACACGGCGCAGTATTACGCGGTACAGGCTCGGTTATGATCGTGCCGGGTTTTATGCCTAAACCGCCGAGTTGTTTTGTTATGGATGCGGCGTGGCTGGTGTTGCATACAATTACCGGAACCCCAAAACTAAACCCATCCCATGCTCCGCGTAGCCGCTTGGCGGTTTCTTGGATCATAGTTTGCTCGCTGATAAGCGGCAGGAGTTGTTTTGGCGTTGCCTGCCGCGACGCTGGCCACAGGCGCGTTCCGGCACCGCCAGACATAATCACCGGGATAATATTGATTTCAGTCACCTTGGTAATACCTTGGGTTTTTGTATATCTGCAATTCCTGCCACACGGCAAGCTTCGGTCGTCATACACATTATATGGTAAAAAGTGCTCGTCGGTACAGCGCCAAGTACAGGTAAACCATTTTCGCCTAATACGTCGATCCAGGTTCCGTCTGGGCGGAGGTATTTTTCCATAATCATATCTATACCGGCGGCAGCGAGGCGGTAGCTATCCGCTTCACCCATTTCGGCTTGGGCAAGGTGGGCTTTGACCATTTCGGTTTGCACCCACAGCCTGCGGGTCGAGCGCAAAACGCGCCCCGATTTATCCATTTCGTCCGCCAAGAGCAGGCTGTCATAGCTGCATAATCTATGATAGAGGCGTGCAGCCCACGGGCGCGTATCAAACCCGGTACGGCTTTGGTATTGACCCAGCAACCAGACCCATTCGGCCATATGCCCAGGTTCGACACATAGGCCTTTTTCTCCCTTTGCATCATCCCAGTTATCATGGAAGAATTCTGTGACGGTAAACGTTTCAAGATCAAAGAAATGATGCCTGAACAGGCCAAACATTTCATCGGCACCGCGCATATATTTTTCGTCGCCGCTGGCATCATAAAGCGCCATATATGCTTCGAACATATGCATATGTGGGTTTTGGCGGCGCAGGGCATTGCGAGGATCACTCTCGGGAAGACCTTCAATGAAGCCGCCATTACTCGTGCCTAACTTAGAGTTTAAGAAGCGCAGCACTGTATCCGCTAGTGCTAGCGACCTATGCTGGCCACTGACACGGGCGTGCCAGGCCAATGCCAACAGATAAAATGCGTGGTCATAGAGATCGCGGCGCGGGTCATTAATGCTGGTGTTCGGGTTAATCAGGGAAATTAACCCTGGATGCCCATCGCGCATGAAGCCGTGCGCCAACATATATTTTAGTGTATTATCAGCAACAGAATAGTCATCAAACCAACCCCGTTCATTTGCCATTGAATAGGTATAAATTTGCCGGGCCTGTACGCGCAAGCGCCGAACTGCGCTCCAATTTGGCTGGGATTGATTGGATAATTCTTCGCAAAATCCACCGGAGGTATCGACTGCGTTTTCCGCCCAAAACGGCAGGGCTTTCGTCATCAACCATGCGCGTGCCGTCAGCGCAGAGCGCTCTAACGCTAATTGGCCGTTATGGTTCGGCATTCTTGCCGCTTGATGAATGTGTGGTTTGCCCACGAGTGCACCTTTGTTGTTGAGAGCATAATATGGCAAGTAATGGCCAAGAAACGCTTAGGCTTTAGGGTGAATAAAGGGTTTAAATTAGCCCTTGAACAATGGAGGTGGACGCCCCATTTAAGGCTCTAAACCTATGCATAGAGACCTAAAATGATCGAAAAAGACACACAAAATATTATGATAGACGACCAGATTGCTGCTGTGCAAATAGGCGGTGGTGAAGTGCGTGGCCGTGTGTTGCGTCTTGGCTCGTCTTTGGATGTGGTTCTCGGTGGTAACCGCTATCCACTTGCCGTCGCCAACTTGCTTGGTGAAGCTGTGATGATCAGTGCTTTGGTAGCCAGTTCCCTAAAATTCAAAGGCAGGTTTTTGGTGCAGGCTCACGGCACAAATGAAGGTGCCGTATCCATGTTGGCGGCAGAATGCACTACGGACGGCAATATGCGTGCCTACGCCAGATTTGATGCGCCGTCTCTGGAGCGTATTTTAGCAAAAAATGATCGCCCTGACGCTAAAACATTAACGGGCGGTGGGTCATTTGCAATGACTATAGATCCAGGCTCTGGCAAGGACAGATACCAAGGTATTTCTGCTATTGAGGGCGCGACATTGGCCGCATGTGCGGAGCATTTTTTTAAACAAAGCGAACAAGTGCCGACCCGGATTAAATTGGCCGTGGGACGCCTGCAATTGCCGGGTCAAGCACAAGAATGGCGCGGCGGCGGTATTATGGTGCAAAGAGTTGCCGCAGATTTGGCGCGCGGCGACGCCGAAGACGCTTGGGATATGAGCAAGGCATTAATGGGCACATTGAAAGATGAAGAATTACTTGATCCTGATCTGGGTAGTGAACGATTGCTCTACCGTTTATTCCACGAACAAGGTGTGCGCATGGATACGCCTATGGATTTACGGGCACAATGCTCATGCTCGCGGGAGCGCTTGCTAGCCAGTATAAAAACCTTTGAGGCCGCCCAGCGCCAAGACATGTTCGAGGACGGGAAAATCACGGCGTCTTGTGAATTTTGTGCGGCGGATTATGTGTTCACACCGCAAGATGTGATTGACTAGAGCGGTTTGCGTCCATTTGGCACCACTTTGCGCGCAAACCGCTCTAAGCGCGCCAAAACGACGGTGTTAGCAAAACCAGTGCTGTGACGATTTCGAGCCGCCCAATCAACATGCCGCCCATCAATACCCATTTTGCTGTGCTGGGTAGGCTTTGGTAAGTCCCCGTTGGGCCAATCGTGTCCCCGAGGCCGGGGCCGACATTGGCGATGGCGCTCGCCGCGCCAGACCACGCTGTTATTGGATCGAGGCCAATGATCGAGAGTAAGATAGCCCCGACGGCGAAACAGGTGAAAAACAAAAAGAAAAACCCGAGAACCGAGTAAACCACTGAATTGGGCAGGGGTTTGCCGCCATAGCGCATGGGCGAAACCGCGTGGCGGCGCGGCATTTTAAAAACATAGGCCCGCATAGCTTCGAACGCTACTTGATAGCGGAATATTTTGATCGAGCATGCTGTAGACCCCGCACAACCGCCAATAAACATAAAGGCGAAAAACGCCGACACGGCGAACGGCCCCCAAGCATTATAATCCGCCGTCACATAGCCAGTACCTGTAACTACGGAGATAACATTGAAGGCTGAAAGGCGCAGGGCTTGCTTGCCGATATAAACATCACTAACCCACAAATAAAATGTCACCAGCATGATGAGCAATGTAATCACCATGAGGAATCCACGCATTTGCGGGTCGGACCATGCGGGTTTGAACGCACCGCGCACCGCGAGTAGATAGACACCAAATGGCAAGGCGCCTGCCAACATAAAGGCTATGGCTACCAAGTCTGCACCATTGTCCATAAAACCGCCGAGCGAGGCATCTGATGTAGAAAACCCGCCCGTGGCAAGTGTGGTCATGGCATGGGCGACGGCATCAAAACCACCCATGCCGGTCATAATATAGCCAATCATACAGAGTATGGTCAGCATCAGATATATAGCGCCAATGGCCGCTGCCAATTGACCAGTTTTGGGTAGAATTTTTTCGCCCATTTCAGAGCTTTCCATGCGGAATAACTGCATACCACCAATTTTGAGCATGGGTAAAATTGCCATAGCGGTGACAATAATACCAACGCCGCCAATCCACTGCAAAATTGCCCGCCATATCAAAATACCTTTGTCGGTATCATCAAGACCGGTCATCACCGTAGAGCCGGTGGTGGTGATACCCGATACGGCCTCGAACAGAGAATCGGTTAGGTTCAATCCTATGTCGGCCATGAACAAAGGTATTGCCGCAAAGCCGGCCAAAGCCATCCAAGATAAGGTCGTGAGCAAAAATGCACCCCGCGCTCGCAAACGCGCCTTGGGGGAATAGCTGGTTAGCGCCATAATACTTCCGAACAGTGCCGTTACAAAGCCGGACATCCCAAATGCTTGCCAACTCGTGCCCCCATATGCCAAATCCACCAGCATGGGCACAAACATCGTCGCGCCCAATCCCGCTAGCATCAGGCCTACAACAAACAAAACTGGACGTAAATCAGGCATAGAGAGAGCCTATGCAAATGTACGTGTAGTGCAAGGGTAAATGATAAGTGGTACACATTGCGGCAATAAACCAGTTGCTATTTTAAGGCTCTCTGTACAGATCAAACACCATATCTATATTTAGTGAACCCACACCCATAGACATGTCGTAGTCGGGCATTGTGTACAGAAAATCCAAGCGAATTGTTTGATCATTTATATCGGCATTTCGGCGTCTAATACCGCTAAATCGTCTGAAATCAAACATTTTTGTCGGCACGGCTTGTAAATCACCAAGATCATTAACGGTGTTGACTACGGAGACTTGGCTACTGGTAGCGCGGCGTCCAAAGCGAAAGCCTGCATCCTCACCCCGCCTGGTGACAGCCGCATCAATTCCGATATCGCCAAGGGATAATGTGTTGGCAAAATCCTGTGTTGAACTGGCGATAGATGCCAACGCTCTCAATGAAAACCTAGTATTGCGCGATGTGATGAAAAAGCTATGAGAATATGCCTTGCCAGGACCATTAAGCAAAATGTCGGTTTGCGTACCCATCGTGAAAACGCCGCCAAAATCATCGCTGGCGTCCAGAAAACCGTCGCCGTCATCATTTAGTGATCTGCTGATGTTATTGCCATCTTGAGTAATGCCAATCATCATGCCCTGGCCTGAATTTGGCCCCGTGTGTTTTGTCAGGCTGTCGGTTAGATTAAACTCGCCAAAACGCGTTGTGTACGGGATCATCTGAGCGCCAACGGGAACACAACAGCGCCCCGATGCGAAAATATAATTATCGTAAATGTCAAAATTTTGTCCGTCGTGAACCACGGCGCAGCCATAGGTGCGGCACCAAAAATCACTATCGAGGAAACTAGCATAGGCGGGTATTTGCCAACCGAAAATTGCCACTAAACTGGCCACAATACGGGCAAGTATTTTGAACAATGTTCGGCGCTTATTCATGGTTACGGGGCGTGATACTGGATAGATTGAATGTCCACTGGTGTTGACCTAAACTTGTTTTGCGGCACAAATGAATTGTTCATTTTGAAGTCAATTGTGTAACTATTACCAGATGTTACACCCTCAACTTCATCTAATCTCATCACATAATTACGCACACCTTGGTCGAGGACAACTGCGGACATGGGCATTTCAGCTACGGTCTCTCCGGACTTGTCTTTAATGAAAGCCGTACCTTTCAGGCGCGCATGGGCGTCGCCAGCGTTTTTAATGGTCATAGTGACCGTATTTTTATCTGTATTGCTAACGGCGACATTACTAACCACAGGTGTACTTTCGGACGGGGTTAGCGTCAGGTAAAATAGTGACGCCAATTGGTATTTGTTCCAGACACCAGATGTATCACCGCGTTCATCTAATGCTGGGAGCAGGGTGGTTGCCAATAAGGCAAAACGGTGATCGCC
This sequence comes from Robiginitomaculum sp., assembly GCA_021647375.1. Lineage (GTDB taxonomy): Bacteria > Pseudomonadota > Alphaproteobacteria > Caulobacterales > Maricaulaceae > Robiginitomaculum_A. Next base: position 15,133 of record JAKIUV010000035.1, on the reverse strand, counting down.
TTTGTGTTTGACTTTATAAGGCACGCTAATTTCTACAATAACATCCATAGATGTTTCGGGCTTCAAGGTTACGCTAGCCGGGCTAAACCTAATCCATTCAGCCGCAGAGCGTTCACTTTCCCCCGGAGGGCTGAGGGATAATTTCCCGTTATCATCTAATGTCCAATCGGCTAAACCCATGGTTAGGCTGATGGTTTTTGATTTATGGACATTGCCAATGGTGACAACCTGACGGTGGCGGTCACCGGGCTTAATGGTCATCTCAACAGTTGAGGGCTGAATGCCGACGCCAAATGCGTTGGCAATCGGTGCGTACAACATGGTCATTGTTATTGCGCCAGCATAGATCAATGCCGATGTGACCATAAAATTTTTCATTTTTTTGTGTGATGTAACGTTCATTTTTGTCTTCCCTATTCCCAATTCTCATCAGAGTATAAAAAAATGTTTTCAAGTTCGTTAACCAAACTGTTATTGAAAAACAAAAAAGCCCCACCGAAGGGCGGGGCTTTCTGCAGGTTGCCCCACATTACGGGACTTCCTTATGCGTGAACTTTAACCTACGGTACGTAGATTGTATAAGTAACGTCTGCTTGTACAGTACCAGAACCCATAGACAGGTCATAGCCAGCGCCAGTTCCGTCGTCCAACGTATAGGTGTTGTCAAAACGAACAGATTGTGATGCAAGGCTACCTGGAGCAGATGCAGTACGGACTGTACCAGCAAACACTTGGGTTGGCGCAAGTTCCATGTCGCTTAAATCGGCAACAGTACCTGGGAATGTTCCGGGGCTTTGTGCATTTGCGCCATAAGCAAGACCGTCATTACCAGCAACATTAAGAGCCATAGCAAATGTTATGTAACTCATGTCTAATACACCGTCAGTGTCGAAATCTCCCGTCGCAACAAATGCGGAAGACTGCGCAAAAATGTCAAATGCAGCATTAGAAGCTACATAAAAGCTTGAATTGTGCTCATTGACCATACCGCCCGTAACGTCGCTATTGGCGTCGATACCGAATGCAGTCAATGTATCAGTTGCGTCAAGAACACCAGCTATAGAGCCAACATCAGCAAATGTACCGTTAGTAGCGCCACCAGTAACAGGGTTAACTGCAGCCGTTCCGCCGTCATTATTTACGTCAGTTACAATAGCGTCGAGCGTGCCCGTAAGTACGGCACCGCCATCAGCAGCGATCAAGTCTGCACCAGCAGAACCGGAAGCGTTTGTTAAAAGCACGAAGTCGGATACAACAGGTGCGTTGTTTGTTCCGTCAATGCCGTCAGCACCCCAAACAACAACTACACCCAGTACTTGAAAGAATGGACGGTCGATGATTGATGCATATGCAGTAGAAGCCGTCACAATCGCAGCAGCCCCACCAGCTAAAAGTAGTTTTTTAAGTTTCATAGTCTTTTCCCATAGATCAGTTTTATTCCGGGTTTTCCCGATAATGAAATTAGATATAAGGCTAATGAATTTAAACGGGGTTAGAGAAGGTGGTAAAAAAAGAGTAAAATATTTTGCCTGAAAAACTCCCTATTATCGGCACATTCGCGCCCAATTCGTGATATAGCTGATTCTTAAATTCAAAAGGAATAAGTTATGAAGCGTCAGTCACTCATGATAATTGGTGGTATTACAATGTTCATTCTGGCCTGGTGGGTCGGATATGCTCTTTTGGGTGATTTGGATTTTAAAAAGAAAACGGTTGAAACCGAACCGTCCGTGAGCGTGGTGCAAGCCGCGCAGGATGCTGCCCGTGAGGCTGCCCATGATGCGGCTCGTGACGGGGTAGCCGCAGCAGACGCGCAGGGCGCCCAAGATGCACGAGGTACGCGAAAAAAGAAAGGGGTAGATAATGCACCGTTCCTAAACACAGGTTGGAAAATCGATGAAGCGAAAACCTCGCCGCGCGCGTGCTTGCAATTTAGTCTGCCCATGGATCGGGCGGATAATCTAAAAATTACAGACTATATAAGGGTGGAGCCTGAAACCAAGATAACCACAGAGATTACGGGCAAGCGTCTATGTCTGTCCGGGCTTGAGTTTTCCAAGGACTATACTGTGACTATGCTCGAAGGCCTGCCCAGCGCTGATGATAAAGTGCTAGCTGAGGATAAAAGCTTGGAGATAAGCTTTGGCAACCGCCCCGCCCATATCGCATTCGCTGGCAATGGCGTTATTCTGCCGCGCATCGGTGCGCAGGGGCTGGCTATTGAGACCACAAATATCAAAGAGCTTGAGATTGAAGTGTTTCGGGTCGGCGACCGGATGATTGCTAGGCGTAGGCCAGATACAGGCGAAACAATACCCGAGGGTGATTACTATTATGGCTATGATAATGTCGCCACCGAAGTACGCGAACAAATTTGGAAAGGCACGCTCACCATTGATAGCTCGCCCAATACCGTCACAACAACGGTGTTTGATCTGGCAAAAGCTATCGGAGAGCTAAAACCCGGCGCATATATTGTCGAAGCCGTGCGCAAACGGGTGGATGATGAAGATTACCGCCCGGCACGGGCATGGCGCTGGATAATTTCCACCGACCTTGCTTTCACCACTTACCAAAGCCCGTCTGGTTTGGATGCGACCGTGCGCTCTATCAACACCGCCAAGCCGATGCGCAATATCCGCGTTGATTTAGTGGCTCGCAACAATGAAATACTCGACCAAACTGTGACCGACAAAGATGGGCGCGTACATTTTGATGCCCAGCTCTTGAAAGGCAAAGGGAGTTCAAGCCCGCGTATGCTCATGGCTTACGGCAAAGAGGGCGATTATGCATTGCTCGACTTTAACCGTTCACCACTGGATTTATCCGCATTTGCCATAGGTGGTCGAAGCGCCTCTAAAGATATAGATGCCTATGTTTTCTCAGACCGAGGTGTTTATCGTCCGGGTGAGACCGCCAATATTACCGCTATGCTGCGCACCGTAAAAGCACAGGCCATAGAGGGCCGTGTCGGGCAAATCCGCTATCTGAAACCAAATGGGCAGGAATTCCGTAAAGTCAGGTTTGATAATTTGTCCGAAGGCACATTATTACAAGCATTCGCAATCCCGAAATCCGCACCGCGCGGTATGTGGCGGGCTGTGGTCGAAGTTGACGGCATGGGGCAGGTCGGGGCTATTGGTTTTGATGTACAGGATTTTGTACCGCAAAAACTGAAAGTCGATGTGAAAATTGACGAGGCTCCGCTCCGCGCAGATGAAATCCGGCCTTTGGAAATCTCTGCGCAATTCTTGTACGGGGCGAACGGCGCCGATTTGGCCGCAGAGGCTGAAGCCCGTATTCGTGTCGACCCGAACCCGTTCCCGGAATTGAAAAACTATAAATTCGGCCTGGACGAAGTCTCGTTCCGCGAAGAGTTTATTGATCTGGGCGGCGGCACTACGGATGCGAAAGGCTTGCTGATGCTGGATATGTCCATGGCGGAGGCCGATATTAGCACCATGAAGCCTCTGCGCGCCGAAATAACGGTTGGGGTATCCGAACCAGGGGGACGCTATGTCCAGAACAGCACCAGAATCCCCGTGCGTACCCAGGATAATTATATTGGTATCAAGCCCGATTTTGCCCGCCGTCCGGAACGCAATAAACCCGCAGGCTTCAATATTCGCGCCGTAGACTGGCAGGGTAAGGCAGTCGCCATGGAAGTTGAATGGAATTTGGTCAAAGAAGAACGTCACTATAATTGGTATCGTAGCAATGGCCGCTGGAGATACCGCTATGATAGCAATGATATAGAAATCGCCACAGGCATTGTCCAAGCAAGTGCGGCGGATGGTGCCCATGTTGAGCGGACACTGGATTGGGGACGTTACCGTTTGATTGCCAGTGGGCAGGACGGGGAAATTTCCTCTTCATACAGGTTCTATGTTGGTTGGGGCGGGAGTACGACCAGCAATGCCCCCGACCAAATCGAAATGGGCGGGCCTGAAAGGGACGTAAGCGCAGGCGAGACCGTCAAGCTCACCATAAATTCCCCTTATGCGGGTCTTGGCGAATTGGTCATAGCCGACCAAGCCGTGCGCTCTATCCAGACCGTCAATATCCCCAAAGGCGGTTCGGAAATCACTGTGCGTATGCCAAAAGATATTGGCTCGGGCGTTTATGCTCTGCTCAGTGTCTATACGCCGCGCAGTGCCGATAAACGCCCTGTGCCGCGCCGCGCCGTTGGCATTGCCTATATGAAAGCCAATGTAGAACAGCAAAAACTGGGCGTTTCGCTCAGTGCGCCGGATGTGGTCAAACCGCGCCAGACCCAGAAAATTCGCGTGAATTTTGATAATGTACCGCGCGGCGAGAAAGTCTATCTGACATTGGCCGCCGTGGACGAAGGTGTCTTGCAAATCACCAAATACAAATCACCCAATCCGGAAGCCTTCTATTTTGGCCGCAAATCCTTGCCGCTCACCGTGCGTGATGATTATGCCCGCTTGCTCAATCCCAATCTCGGCGCGCCGAGCCTAGCACGTTCTGGCGGTGATACGCTCGGCGGTGAGGGGCTGACGGCTGCACCGATTAAGGTGGTGTCTTTATATTCTGGTCTGGTGGATGTTAAAGGCGGCAAAGTGGTCGTTCCGGTCAAACTGCCGGACTTTAACGGTAAATTACGCCTGATGGCCGTGGCCTGGAGCCGCACTACGGTGGGCAGTGATGTCAAGCCGATGATTGTCCGCGACGCCGTGCCTGCCGTTCTCTCTTTACCGCGTTTTCTCGCGCCGGGCGACAAAGCACTGGCGACGATTTCCCTTGATAATGTTGGCGGGGCTGCTGGTGATTACGGGCTAGCCCTAACCGGAGACGGGGTGCTGTCTATCGAGAATATTCGCGACAAGCTTAAACTCAATAAAGGTGAGCGCAAAAGCATTACCCGCGAAATCCTCACCAATCAAACGGGTATCAGCACGGTCAATCTGGCCGTGAATGGGCCGCGCGGTTATAAGGTGAGTTCTTCCTATGATATTCAAACCCGCTCTGCATTCCTGCCCATATCCAAAATGGTGTCTGCGCCTATGAAAGCCGGGGAAGTGTTCCGGCTGGATACGGATATGTTGCAAGGTTTTGATCCGGGCAGTGTCGATGTCAATGTGTCGTTCTCGCGCACGCCGGGCGTCGACCCGACCGCCTATGCCACTGCCGTTTCGCGCTATCCTTACGGCTGTTCCGAACAAACCGTAAGCGCCGCACTGCCGCTACTCTATGCCCACGAATTGGGCGGGGTGCCGGGTATCAACGCGGCTGAAGCGAAATTTGCGCTACAAGTGGCCGTGGATAAATTACTCAACCGCCAAAGCAGTGATGGTAGCTTTGGCCTGTGGCGTGCCAATGACCGCTATGCAAGGCCTTGGCTCGGTGTTTATGTGACGGATTTCTTGCTCCGTGCCAAAGATAAAGACTATGTGGTGTCTGACAAAGCTTTAGATAAGTCGCTTAACGCTTTGTATTCCATAACTAAAATGCCGCGCTACCCAAGTTTGAACTATCTCTATGAATATGAGGTTGACAATGTCGAGCGCCGCTATGCCCGACAAGCCGAAGCCGCTGCCTACGCCCATTATGTTCTAGCCAAGAACGGCAAAGGTAAGCTCAAGGACATGCGCTATTTCTCGGATAATCATGCCAAGAAATTGCGCTCCGGTATGGCGTGGGGGCATTTGGCGAGCGCACTTGCCATGATGGGTGATGAGCGCCGCGCTGATCAGGCGTTCACGAAAGCTTTGTCGCTGATTGATAGGGAAATCCGCCACGACTATTACCAATCCCCGACCCGCGATGCGGCAGGCTTGCTGGCAATGGTCAAGGAAACAGGGCAGGATAAGTATCTGGAAGAAGCGCAAGCCGCATTCCAAAAACATTTGAAAGAGCCAAACCGCCTGAATACCCAAGCGCAAGCGCAGGTCATATTGGCCATACGGGCTTTTCTCAAAGACAGCGAACCTGTGAATATCACGGCCAAGAATGCAAAGGTCGTGACAAGCGGCGGTGTGGCTAAATCACATCTTTATAATAGTGATGTGGCCAATAATCCGGTGTTCACCAACAAGACCGACAAGCAGGTTTGGCGTTCGGTGATGATTAGCGGCACCCCGCTCAAAGCGCCGCTCGCAGTTAATGAGGGCTATAATGTCAGTAAGCGTATCCAAAAAATGGACGGCACCTTGGCCGACCTCAGTGATATTAAGCAGGGCGAGCGCTATATTGTCAAAATCAGTTTCAATTCAACAACATCTCGTTCCGGATTGGCTGTTATCGCCGATCTGCTGCCAGCGGGCATGGAGATCGAAGCCATATTGGAGCCGGGCGAAACTGCGTATGAAAATGTTGGTAAGCTATCCCAGTTCCAAACGTCGGAAATGCGCGACGATAGATTGGTCGCCGCCACCCGCACCTATAACAAACGCACATACCGCATTGCCTATCTGGTGCGTGCGGTTACGCCCGGCGATTTCGTCTGGCCTGGCGTCGTGGTTCAAGACATGTACCGCCCCCAAGACCACGCTATATCTGAGGCGACAAGGGTGCAGATTGCGGTGCAGGGTAAGGGGTAGGTGTGTGGGTTACATAACAAACATCCCACCCCATCACCACGCTGTCGCGCGCCTCTCCCTATGGGAGAGGCTAAGTTTGCCAAACATTGGCTATGTTTATGAGAGAGTAATGATAGGCAAGCCAACGTCTCCTCTCCCATGGGGAGAGGAACAAGGTGAGGGGGTAAGATGTTAGTGCTGCGCTCCGAATGAAACTCCTCAGCAAAATAAAATGGGTGTTCATCCTCATCATGGGCGCGTTTTTGCTTGCCAATATCATCTTCCCGCCGCCCCTCGAACGCGCCTATGACACATCCGTACTGGTCACGGACAAACGCGGGCAGTGGTTGAGCGCATTCACCGTTGATGATGGACGTTGGCGTCTTAAGGCCGATATGGACGAAGTCGATCCGCGCTTTGTTGCGGCGCTTATCGCCATCGAAGACAAGCGCTTCTACCGCCATAGCGGCGTTGACCCGCTTGCCGTTTTGCGGGCTTTGCGGACATGGCAGAGGCAGGGCGAAATCGTCTCGGGTGCATCGACCCTAACCATGCAATTGGTACGGCAATTAGAGCCGCGCCCGCGCACATTAAAATCCAAAATTATCGAAAGCTTGCGCGCCGTGCAGTTGGAACTGCGCCTGTCCAAGCGCGAAATCCTGTCGCTCTACCTCACCCACACCCCTTACGGGGGTAATGTGGAGGGGGTTACGGCAGCGACCCATGTTTATTTCGACAAACGCCCAGACCAGCTGACCGACGGCGAAATTGCCCTGCTTATAGCCTTGCCCCAAGCCCCGGAATCCCGCCGCCCTGACCGCCATGTGGAGAACGCCCAGAAAGCCCGTGACGTGATTTTAGACAAATTATACGCCGCCAATATCATCACAGAGCGGCAACGCACCGAGGCCAAACAAGACAATGTCCCGTCCATGCGCAAATCTTTCCCGCAAAAAGCCTGGCTAACGGCGCGCAAAGTTAAGGGCAGTGTAGAGCGCGCCGATAAGGTGGTCTCCAGTCTCGACGGCGAGCTTCAGCAAGAAGTCCAACGTCTCGCGGCGCAATTCACTGAGAATCTTGAGAGTAATGTCGCGGTTCTGGTGGTTGAAAACGAAACCATGAAAGTCCGCGCCCATGTGGGTTCGGCGGGGCGCGATAGGCCGGGGGGCTGGATTGATATGACCGCCAGTATTCGCTCGCCGGGTTCCACTTTAAAGCCGTTTATTTATGGTTTTGCCTTTGACGACGGTCTGTCTGCGCCGGGTTCATTTATCCTGGATGCGCCGACCCGATTTGGCACCTACCAGCCAGAAAACTTTAACCGCCGTTACCACGGTGATGTCCGCGTCCATGAAGCCTTGGCACATTCCCTCAATGTGCCTGCGGTGCTGGCGCTCGATAAAGTCGGCACCAAACGGTTTGAAGCAGCTTTGCAATTGACGGGTTCCAAATTGGTTGTGCCAAATAACGGAGATGGACAGGCTGGTTTGGCAATGGCGTTGGGTGGTTTGGGATTGAAAGCCCAAGATTTGGCGGTGCTTTATGCAGCGCTTGCGAATGGCGGCAAAGCCCGTGATTTGCTCTGGAAGGAAAGCGCACAACTAGGGCAAAGCTACCAAATGCTCTCTAGGGACAGCGCCGAGAAAATCACCAAAATTCTACGCCAAGCCCCGACACCGGACGGCCATGTACCACACTGGCTCGCCCAAAACGCGCACCCAATCGCCTACAAAACCGGAACGTCCTACGGGTTTCGCGATGCCTGGGCGGCGGGATATACGGACAAGTGGACGGTGATAGTTTGGGCGGGACGTCCAGACGGCCAGACACGGGTCGGCAAGACCGGGCGCGGTACGGCGGCGCCTTTATTGTTTGATGTATTCGCCAGCTTACCGGATGTGACCGGGAATGTGCCGTTTGTGCGCATGGCAGACGCTCCGCGCGGTGTGAAAGAATTTGGCGGAAAACCAGATGCCGCGCCCGTATTATTATTCCCGCCAGACGGTGCGGAAATCGCCGTGGAGGCTTTTGGCGCAGATGCAAATGGGTTAACCCTAACCGCTCGTTCGCCCGCCCGTTCCAAACTGGCCTGGTATGTGGATGGCAATAAATTAACCCCGCGCAGCCTCAGCGGTCAAACCGTCTGGCAACCAGAAAAACCGGGTTTCTATAAAGTCAGTGTAGTCGACGGGCAGGGCGCAACAACCAGCGCCAATGTGCGCGTGATGGCGGTTCAATAGATTAGGTGGTGACATAAATTTCTATTGCATTAGATTGTTGTCAAATAAGGAGACACGAATGCAGAAATCCGACTTTTTTGATCACATTAAAAATGAACTCAACGACATAGAGGCCGCAGGCATGTATAAGCGCGAACGCTTAATTAGCGGTGCGCAATCCGCCGAAATATCTGTGACTTCAAGCGGCGTGGAGAGTGATGTTCTCAATTTTTGTGCTAATAATTACTTAGGTTTAGCCGATAGTCCTGAACTAATCGAGGCGAGTATTGAGGCGCAAGCGCATTACGGGTTTGGCATGGCGTCTGTGCGGTTTATTTGCGGCACCCAAACCATTCACCGCGAACTTGAGCAGGCTATTGCGGATTGGTTAGGCTATGATGACAGTATTCTCTACGCGGCCTGCTTTGATGCCAACGGCGGGGTGTTTGAACCGCTTTTGTCCAAGGAAGACGCCATTGTTTCCGATAGTCTCAATCATGCGTCAATCATAGACGGGGTGCGCTTGTGCAAGGCCATGCGGTACAGATATGCCAATTCCGATATGGCGGATTTGGAGGCACAGCTAAAACAAGCCCGTGCGGACGGCGCGCGGCATATTCTCATCGTCACGGACGGTGTATTTTCTATGGACGGATATATCGCCAAACTGCCAGAGATTTGCGATTTGGCAGACACTTACGGTGCCTTGACCATGGTAGATGATTGCCATTCTACTGGTTTTATGGGCAAGGGCGGACGCGGCACGGCGGAGCATTTGGGCGTGCTTGGGCGGATAGATGTTCTGACCGGAACGCTGGGCAAAGCGCTCGGTGGGGCTATGGGCGGGTTTACCTGCGCCAGGCAGGAAGTTATCGATATGCTGCGCCAACGCTCGCGGCCCTATTTGTTCTCGAACTCGCTTGCGCCGTCTTTGACGGGGGCGAGTATCAAAGCTATTGAACTGGCTAAGAACGGCGGCGCGCTGCGAACAAAATTATTCGCCAATGCCAAACGGTTCCGTGCAGGTATGGCTGCGGCGGGGTTTGACCTTTTGGAAGGTGAACATCCGATCATTCCGGTGATGTTAGGGGATGCCAAATTGGCGCAAGACATGGCGGCGGGCTTGATGAATGAGGGCATTTACGTCACCGGGTTTTTCTTCCCCGTCGTCCCCAAAGGCAAAGCACGTATCCGCACCCAAATGAGCGCCGCCCATACGGACGAACAGATTGATAGAGCTATTGCAGCGTTCACTAAGGTGGGTAAAGATTTGGGGGTTATATAATGATAAATACTAAAGCACGGCACGGAGTAAAGTCCTCTCCTTGGGGAGAGGAAATTGTTAGAGAAACATCATGACCACCATACCTAAAACCCCAAAAGGGATGATGAAAGCCCTAGTCAAAGCCAAGCCCGAAGTTGGTCTCTGGATGCAAGACGTGCCCATTCCCGAAATCGCGCCGGATGAAGTTTTGATCAAAATCCACAAGACCGCTATTTGCGGCACGGATATGCATATCTATAATTGGGACGAGTGGGCGCAAAAAAACATTCCCGTACCCATGGTGGTCGGCCATGAATATGGCGGTACCATTGCGGCTGTCGGTTCAACCGTCAAGCGTGTCAAAGTCGGTGACCGTGTCTCCGGCGAAGGGCATGTGGTGGGACATGTTAGCCGTAATGCACGGGCAGGGCGCTATCATCTTGACCCTGGCTCCAAAGGAATTGGGGTTAACCTACCGGGCGCATTTGCTGAGTATCTGGCTCTGCCGGCATTTAATGTTGTGCCGCTGATCCACGAAATAGACATGGATACTGCGGCTATCCTTGACCCGCTGGGCAATGCCGTCCATACGGCGCTCAGTTTTAATTTGTCCGCCGAAGATGTCATGATAACGGGTGCTGGGCCGATCGGGATTATGGCGGCGGCAGTTGCCTTACGCTCTGGCGCGCGCCGTGTTATGATTACGGATGTGAATGACTGGCGGCTTGAACTGGCCAAGAAAGTTGCGCCGGGCGTGCGTACCGTCAATGTCACCAAGGAAAGCCCAAAAGAGGTTATGTACGAGATGGGCTTGATCGAGGGCTTTGATGTCGGCATGGAAATGAGCGGTCAGCAAAGTGCGCTTGAGGGCATGCTTGACCTTATGATTATGGGCGGTAATATAGCCATGCTCGGCATTCCGTCCAAGCCGTTCGAAGTAGATCTGTCAAAATTCGTGTTTAAATCTTTGACTTTACGCGGTATTTACGGACGGCAAATGTTTGAAACCTGGTACAAAATGCTCGCACTTCTGGACGCTGGTCTAGACATGAGCGCCATAATCACAGACCGCTTCCCCGCAGAAGATTTCCAAGACGCATTCGATTTAATGCTGACGGGCAAAGCTGGTAAGGTGATATTGGATTGGACGGGGGTAAGGTAACTAGAAACCCATGAGAGAAAAAACATGTTGGTGAATTCTATCATACTTGCGGCGGTTTTGCTGGCCGCACTGGTGTTGATGTTGCCGCGATTGGCTAGCGCCAAGGGGTGGCAGGCTACGATTACGCCGCTGGCGTCGATTATTGGCAGTGGATTTTTAGTGTTGGGGCCTATCCTTGGAGCGTCTTACGGAAAGTTTGCGCCGCTTGTTATGCTGGCGCTGTGTGTTTGTGCTTATTTGTTCGGGGCGGCAATCCGGTTTAATATTCACCAAATCGCAACAAGCGCAGATAAAAGAGCGCCGCTCGCATTGAAAATAGAAACAGTGTCATCGTGGGCGCTTGCTTTTGCTTATATTGTTTCTGTAGCGTATTATCTCAACCTGTTTGGGGCATTTGCCGTGAGCTTGACCAGTGTTGATGACCCGTACCATGCCAAGCTTTTGACCACGGGTATGTTGTTGTTGATTTTAATCGTTGGCTGGACGCGAGGCTATGGCGCGCTTGAGCGCATGGAGCAGGTCTCGGTTAGCGTAAAGCTTGCCATCATAGCCGGTTTGTTGGTCGGCTTGGCTTTGTTCTTTGCAAAACAGGCTGGTACGCAGGAATTGCTGTTTAACCCCGCCAAGCAGACAGGGTGGGCAGGGGTAACTTTAGCCTTTGGGTTAATTGTAACGGTGCAGGGCTTCGAAACATCGCGCTATTTGGGTGATGAATATGATGCCCGCACCCGCATCACATCCATGCGCCGCGCCCAGTGGATTTCCGGGCTGATTTATATGATTTATATCGGGCTTCTAGCTTATGTTTTTGCACCTGCCGACATAAAATTGGACGAAACCGCGATCATCGACATGATGGCCATCGTAGCACCGATTTTGCCAGTTTTATTGGTCGCCGCAGCGCTAAGCGCACAATTTAGCGCCGCTGTAGCCGATACGAGCGGGGCGGGTGGTTTGTTCACAGAAGTGACCAAGAACAAGCTAAAACCCAAGCAGTCTTATGTGCTTTTGGTGGGCGCTGGAATTGTGTTAACCTGGAGTGCCAATATATTCGAGATTATCAGCTATGCCTCACGAGCCTTTGCGTTTTATTATAGCTTGCAAGCTATAATAGCTGCACTCGAGGCCTTTCGTGTTCGCAAATATATATTAGCTATTTTCTTTACTGCTTTGGCAGTACTGGGTTTATTGATTGTACTTTTCGGCGTGCCAGTAGAAGGCTAGTTTATGTAAAGAATACGATTCCTAAGAACCGTAAACGGAACAATTATGAAAAAACCAAAATATATCCCTCTTACCAATTACCCCCAATACCCTGACACCGAAATGCTCGTGCGGGCGCGCTCTGTGTTGGATGTGCTTTCAACACGCAGGACTATCCGGGATTTTTCGGACAGACATGTGCCGCGCGAGATTATCGAGGCTTGTATTGGGGCGGCGGGGACGGCACCTTCTGGGGCTAATCATCAGCCTTGGCATTTTGTGGCGATTTCCAATCCTGAGATAAAACGTAAAATCCGGGTTGCTGCCGAGGCCGAGGAGGAAGCGTTTTACGCGGGCAAGGCGGGGACGGAATGGCTAGAGGCGCTTTCGCCGCTGGGTACGGATACCAACAAACCATTTCTTGAAACCGCACCTTGGCTAATCGCCGTCTTCGCCCAAAGGCGCGGCGGCGAACGGGTAGGGCAGGACAAGAAAAACTATTATGTGACAGAGAGCGTCGGTATCGCGACAGGTATGCTAATCACGGCTCTGCATTCGGCGGGTCTCGGCACACTGACTCACACCCCGGCACCCATGAATTTTCTGCGGGGTATATGCGGGCGACCCAAATCTGAGAAGCCGTTCGTGCTTATGGTGGTCGGCTATCCAGACAAGGATGCTAAAGTACCGGAACATGCGCTGGTTAAGAAAAGCCTCGGAGATATTTCTACCTTTGAAGAATAATGGGTCCACGCCTTAAGGCACCGAAAGACATATTAAAGATCGTCTTTTGCGCATACAGCCGCAGGTAACTCAGGCTTTGACTATGCGCAAGGTTGAGTTAGCTTTCGAGCATAGCGTTATGTGAGAACCGTTTGGGCGAAGTGGAGCAGTATGTACCGTTATAATTCCAATAATTTGTTGGATTTGGACTTTTTGCGGAGTAATTGGCAATAAGACATAGGGTTTGCATTTGTAAACATGCCCACATTCATAACCATAACAGATAAACCCGTATATGCCACCATTACCGGGAATGCTGGGGATGATGTGTTTGTTGGTAAGCCTGTCGCTTCAGATTTGGTTTCTGATGAATTGGCGAGCACTGGTAAAGCTATTGTCTCAGAGGATGATAGCTTTGATTTTGGTGCTGATGAGACAGTAATTCCGGTGAGCGAAGATTTGGTTTTTGATCCAGAAGACATTGGCATGTCGAATGCTGAGTTACGCGCTGTCTTTTTAGAAGCCGTTGCGCAGGATGTATATGTCCACAACGATGAGGCCATCGACAATCCGGATTTTGATTTCATGCTGGATTTTTGGGGTTAGACGCCTCTTTGTTTTTATTCATCGTGTGGGTCGGTGAAAACACCGTCTTGGTATATTGTCCGCCCGAACCAAGGGTGGGTCATGGTGAGGCGGAAGCGGAATTTTCCTCTGCTTTCGTGGATATGCTCAACTAGTGTTCGCCCCGGCGTCAGCCAGAGTGGTACGGTGAGGCGGAGTTTCCCCCACTGTATAAAGTAGTTTTGGCTCTCGAAATTGAGCGCACCGTCTTGCTCGTAAACTCCCAAACCCATGCCAATACCGCCAAAAATACCGGGGCGGATACATTCCATTAGATTGCTGTCATCACCAAGTTGTTTGACGCTTTCTATACGCAGGGGTGTATCGTCAGGACGCAGGAAGTTGCGTTGCCAGACCACGCCGCCGCCAGTAGATTGGTTATGCGTTTCTGGCTTAACCTTAACCTCGGCCTTAAAGTTACGTTTGCGGGTCAGGGGCAGGGGATTGCCGAACGGTTGAAGTATCCACGCAAATATCAATCCGAAAAGTGAAGACTGCACGGTAATGTCGCCGGGGTATGTTACCCGTAAGTCATGGTCTGAGAAACGGCGTTTTATATCCGGATGCAGCCTTGCCCAGCCCGCTTGGCCCGTCAGCCGCTCGAAATCTGGTGTGCGCTGGGCCATGAGTTTCTTTTCTGGCGTGGGATAAGTACTGCTGATGGCTTCGGTCACTACATTATTTCCCGATAAACTTGACGATTTTCGCTCCCAGCTTCATCAGGCGGAACAGTTTTTCCTTTGGGACTGTGCGAATGTCATCATACCATTTGGTCATGGTCTCCATAAACCCGACTAATTCATCAATCTGGGCGCGCTGTGCCTCGGTGACATCGTGGTCATATTGGGTATTGTTGGCTACGAGGCGCAACAGGTGTAGTGTCGGGTCAATTTCACGTTTTTTGCGGCCCTCTGAGATACGCAAGACGATTTCCCAATTGTCTTTGATAGCTTCGTAATGATCGCGTCGATCACCAAGAATTTGCACGCGGGTTATTAACCGCCAAGCGAGTAATTCCTTCAGAGATGTCGACACATTTGAGCGGGCAAGATCAAGTATAACGGAGATTTGTTCCGCATGGAATGAATGTTCGGATAAATACAACAAAGCATGGATTTGTGCGACGGAACGGCTCACGCCCCACTGGCTTCCCATTTCTCCCCAGTGAACAATAAACTTTTCAGTTGTCGGGGTCAGTTTCATAGCCATCTCCGTAATATCAGTTTATTCTGTAATTACAGAAATAACAGAATTATACAAATGTGTCAAGAGGCAAGTAGAAGTGTCGTTCGTGAGAGTGATTTAACGCCCTATGCGGGCACAGAATGATTTATCGCCCTATATGCGGGCACATAGTGGTTTATCGCCCTATGCGGGCTCTGGCCATTTCGTCAGC
>JAKIUV010000034.1 GCA_021647375.1 Robiginitomaculum sp. | reverse complement strand
ATGTATCAATAATGTTAAGGTTTTCATCCTTTTTAAATACATCATTTCCTTTTTTACCAACAGTAGCTATTGTTATTTTACCATTTTTATGTAAATCTGAATAGGAATTCTCGATTAATTTTTTAGCATTTTTAATTACATTTGAATTGAATCCACCACATAATCCTTTATCATAAGTTATTACTATCACAAGAATTTTCTCTACGGTTTCAGAAGCCCGAAAACGTTCATTAAGCTTGCGACCATCAATTAGGTTTTTTAGTTCGACTTGATTAAACGCACCGCCCTTGCCTGGTTTCACCGCATTGGTCTTGACGGCAACCCAAAGGCCGTTTTGGTGGCTGATAATATTACCAGGCCGAATTTCATTACCATTGATTTTCATGGTTGCTCCTCAAACTCTTTACGATGTACAAACTAGGATGGTGTAATCTTTACGCTATAATCTTGGGCGGCTCTTACCAAACGGATGCGCTGACAGCAACATGATAATTACATGTTTGCCTGCTAACAAAACTGTGATTGGACACTGGAGATAATCTGCTAACAATACATCTAAACAGGAGCGCATCATGATGGACTTAATCAACGGCTTTATAACAGACGTAGAAGCGGGGCCGACTTGGATATATTACTGGGTCAACTTTATGGGGTTGGTATTTATGCTGTCCATTCCATTTGCATTTAAGCGGGTTGAAGCGCGGTGGATTGCCATCTCGACGCTGGTAGTTGCGCCCATAGTCATGTTTACGCTTTACCACAAATTTGGCTATGAACGGGTGCTAGGCTGGGGGCATATCATAGCCTGGACACCGGTTTTGTTTTATCTTTGGAAACGCAAAGATACATGGCGGGTCAAGGAAAGTTTGGGCGGAAAATATATAGCCTTAACAGTTATAGTGATGTTGGCTTCTCTGGCATTTGATATACCTGATGTCGTGCGTTATGCACTCGGCGAACGCAGTTAGCCGAGATTGGCTGCCATGCGCATACCGGCAGGTGTTAGAACAACGATAAACAAAACTGGCAAGAAAAACACGATCATTGGCACGGTTAGCTTCGCAGGTAATGCCGCCGCTTTTTTCTCGGCAGCCATAACCCGCATAGCGCGGTTTTCATCTGCCATAGTGCGCAGGGTTGACCCGAGGGGTGTACCGTAGCGCTCTGTCTGAATGAGTGCCGTTGAAACTGCACGAATACCCACATGGTTATTACGGCGGCCAAAATTTTCATAAGCTTGGCGGCGACTTTGCAAATAGGACAATTCTGCTGTGGTTAGGGAAAATTCTTCTGCAAGTTCTATCGAGTTTTCCGCCATTTCTCTTGATACTTTGCCAAATGCCATTTCGATGGACATCCCGGATTCGACACAAATCAACAATAAATCGAGCGCATCGGGGAATACGGGCGAAATCGAAGCCATACGTTTTCCCGCTTTATTTTTGATATAGATCCCCGGCGCATAATACCCAAGCAACATCATTGCAAATGCCGCGACCAAGGACTGCATCAGACGCCAATCCAACGGGTTTAAGATAACAAAATATAAAATCCCAAACAAAAACAAAGCGATCGGCATAATTAGTCTGAACATATAGAACAAATATACAGGGCGCTGCCCCCGCAAGCCTGCTTGTGATAGTTTATCTTTCAAGTCTGGCGCCGCTAATAACTTTTCCAAGGATAAATTATCAACCAGTTTTTTGACAAACCCTTTAGATTCCGACCTAAGCTCGTGCGGGTTATCTAACCTATTATGTCGGCTTTTGCGTAAATTGTCCCGTTCATTGGCAACAGCCCCCATACGCTTTTTGAGAGCGTCTCCCTCAAGCAGAGGCGATAATAACGCATATAGAGTCGCAACACTCGCCAGACAAATTAATAGAATAAGCGTAGTTTGAATTATACTTGGTAAGCCAATTCCCATACCTATTCCTAAAACTTGAAATTAATCATTTTGCGCATAACGAAAATACCAAACGCCATCATTAAGCCACTAATCATCAAATTAGTCTGCCCGGTTTTCGTGAAATATAAATCATGCATATAGTCGGGCGAAACAACGCTCACCATTGCCATAACACCGGGAGGAAGAACGCCAATGATAATGGCAGATACTTTTGCCTCTGCGGCTAGCGCTTTTATTTTTTCACGTAGCAATTTACGCCCCCGCAATACCTTGGAAAGATTGTCCAAACTTTCACCCAAATTACCACCCGTGGAGCGTTGAATTGACAGCACCGTACCGAAGAAATTCACTTCAGATAAAGGCATACGTTCATACATACGTTCAATACAAATTTCCAAGGGCACACCGACGCTTTCGCCTTCGACCAAGCGTTGGAATTCGCCGCCAACTGGTTGTGGGGCTTCGTGGGCAATCATCCGCAAACAATCGCCAAGCGGCAGTCCTGTGCGCACACCGCGCACAATAATATCCATGGCGTCAGAGAAATGTGACGTGAAGGCTTTTTGGCGGCGGGTTATAATAGCGCCTAATATAAAGCGCGGTACACCAAAACCAAGTACAAAGCCAATCCCGGCAGAGATTAGCGGGCTTGCTCCCAGAAAAATTGGCACACCCGCACCAATAATGCCGATAACAGCCGACATTATTGTAAAGTTTTGTACGGTGGTTTTGAGGTTTGCTTGAATAAGTTTAGCCTTTAGTGACTTGCTTTTCTTTTTCTTGTCTTTTTGACTTTTTTCCAACTCAGCCAAAGAATTTTCAATTTGCTTGCGGCGATTGCTGGAATCGTCAACTTTCATAAATGAAAATGCTGATTTTTTTTCTTTATCTCCAGCTGTTGTTGCAGCTAATTTACCCACGCGTTTTTTACTTGAGCTATTATCGGAATCAAATATCATATAACCGACTATTGCCACACCAATTGCAACCAATAGTCCGAGCATTAAGGTCGGTTCCATTAACCTTCTCCCGCCTCATCTAGAGCCAATGCCAATTCTTTTTCAAGATTGAAATAGCGCGCCCGCTCCCAAAATGCAGGACGGGCAATACCGGTGGATTTATGCTCGCCAATAATTTTGCCGCTGGCATCTTCACCGTCCATCTCGTAAAGCACTAAATCCTGAGTGACAATGACATCACCCTCCATGCCTAGGACTTCTGTAATGTGAGTAATTTTACGAGAACCATCTCTCAGGCGGGTTGCCTGCAATACAACGTCAATAGAGCCGACAATCATTTCGCGAATTGTACGGACGGGGAGTGAAAACCCGCCCATGGTGATCATGCTTTCCAACCTGGAAAGCCCCTCACGCGGCGAGTTGGCATGAAGCGTACCCATTGAGCCATCATGACCCGTATTCATAGCTTGTAATAAATCGAAAGCTTCAGGGCCACGCACCTCACCTACGATGATCCGTTCCGGGCGCATCCGCAAACAGTTTTTAACCAAATCAGACATGGTAATTTTACCCTTGCCCTCAAGGTTCGGCGGTCTGGTTTCAAGGCGGACAACATGCGGTTGTTGCAATTGTAACTCGGCAGCATCTTCGCAAGTAATGATCCGTTCATCAGGGTGGATAAAAGCGGTTAAGCAATTCAGCAATGTGGTTTTACCCGAACCTGTACCGCCAGAAATCAAAATATTACACTGGCAAGCACCAATTATCTTGAGGACTTTGGCGCCAGCAGGGGAAATTGAACCAAAATTCACCAAGTCTTCCAGTGTCAATTTGTCTTTTTTAAACTTCCGAATTGTCAATGTCGGGCCATCAATAGCCAAAGGCGGTGCGATTACATTCACTCGTGAACCATCTAATAATCGCGCGTCACAAATTGGTGAACTTTCATCAACCCGGCGACCAACCTGCGAAACAATCCGCTGGCAAATATTCATAAGCTGCTGATTGTCACGGAACCGGATATTGGTTTTTTCCATCTTACCATCGGTCTCAATGAACACATGTTTCGCACCATTGACCATAATGTCGGCAATATCATCGCGCATGAGTAATGGCTCAAGCGGCCCATACCCCAATATGTCATCGCAAATCTCGCCAATTAGCTTGTTTTGCTCGACAACTGATAAGCGGACATTACGAATAGCAATAATTTCGTCAACAATCGTCCGAATTTCCTCCCGTGCAGCTGATGGCTCCATACCCGCTAAAGCGGATACATCTATTGTCTCAAACAATGCATTAAAAATCGTGGCCTTGGTTTCGTAATATGCATCCGAAATTTCGCCGTCCTGGGCTGGCGCAGGATTTTGTGGTGCAGGATCGTTTACAGGTACAGCAACCTTTTCAACGTCCGCTACTTTATCTACAGATGGCGCACTCGCTGTGCGTGCCGTATTCCCACTGGCTCGTTTTCCAAACATAGTACTCTATTTCCGCTTTCTCAGGCCAGCCAAAAGCCCGCCAGATTTTTTTTCTTTTTTACCAGACTTGGACTTGCCAATTTTCAAACCCTTTTTCTTGGTGATAGGCGCCGGGAACTCGCCAGTGCGCAAGCGTTGCGCCAAATACATAATACCTTCAAAAGCTGCTGCAGCCGTTTTTAAATCACTGAGCATTTTACCGTCATTAGAAGCCTCTGTATAAATTACAGGCTCATAAGCAAGAACCAGTGCCGGACTAATACCAACCGCCGCCGCAAACTCCTTAACTGGAATCTCAGCCGTTTTGGGCACACCGGTCTTGTTCAAAATCAGCAATGGGTCGGGATCATTTGGTCGCGCCGTTTTCAGATATTCGATCAGGTTCTTTGCATTACGCAAATTGGCCAAATCAGGTGTAGCTGTAATCACAATCTCGTCCGCACTTTCTAATATTTGCTTTGACCACTTGCTCCAAACATGGGGCATGTCCAGTAATGTCATTGGAGACAAACCGCGCATGCCGTTGACGAGCGCTTCATACGAGGCCGGTGAAGTTGGCGCTGTTGAACCAAGAGAAGCTGCGGCTGGTAGAATGGAAAGTTTTTCCGTATGTCTAATCATGATACGGTCAAGCAATGTTTCGTCCAGGCGCTCTGGGTCTGCTAACGCTTCTTCTAGCCCTTGGGAGCTATCATAATTGAAATCAAGGCCAGTTGTTCCCCAGCTCGAATCCATGTCAACCAGAGCAGTTTCCTGCAACATTTTTGTGGCCATTCCCCAAGCAATATTATGTGCTATTGTTGATGAGCCAGCGCCACCTTTTGCACCGAAAAATGCAATAACTTTGCCGACAAATGGTTTTTCCGGATCTGTATACAGATCCGCAATAGAGCGGATAAGCGTCAAAGGATGAAACGGCGGTACAAGGTATTCGCTCAAGCCTTGGTCCATTAAATCACGGTATAATTTAATGTCATTAACCGCACCGATCATGACAACCTTGGTATCCGCATCACATACAGATGCCAATTGCTCTAATTGGGCAAAAAGTTCCTGACCACGTATTCTCGATTCGAATATAATAAGCGAAGGCGTGCCCTCACTCTTATAATATTCAATGGCCGCTGGCAGACCACCCATGTAAACTTTCAAATTGGTTCGCCCCATGCGCCAGTCTTGTGTTGTAGACTGAATAGTTGCTGCGGTCTCGGTACGTTCACAAAATGCGTGAATTGCAATACGCGGCAAGGCTTTCTCGCCGCCCTCTTTGTCGCGCTCCACCATTGGCGCGGCAATAGCAGGCGCGTGGATAGGAGCGCCTTGAGTTGGGACGGCAGCACTTGGCATGCCGGAATGCGGCAAACTTTGCTGTTGCGGTTGTTGTGGCATTGGCGGAAATCCGCCTTGCGGCTCCGGTTGTACATATCCCTGCTGTACGGGCATTGCCTGCAAAGGGGCGGTGCCGCTCTGCTGAACCTGTTGTGGTGCTATAGGCGATTGACCTGGAAAAGGCGCTGGAACTGGTGCGGCTAACGGCCTTGCTGCTCCTTGGCTAGGCGCTCCTTGTCCAGGCGCAGGATAGGCCTGGGGAGTTGTCACAGGACTTATTTGTGGCTGTGTCATAGTATTAATCTCCACCTGCAGAAACTTCTTGCCCAACAGGGCGCTTTGTTGATGTCGCATCACCAACATTATAGTTATCGATAACCGTCATACGACGCACCGCGTATGCGTTATCAAAGTCATATGGTGCCAATAATTGCATTGGATTATCAATTAAAGCCGCCAAATTCGCAGTTTGTGCGCAGCCAAAATTTCCGTAGGGCTGATTATTCGACGTGTGCGTTAAACTTGCCCCTTGGGAACAATCGATTGGCGCGGTCGTCAAGCGGCGATAGGAAACTATAACAGGTGCATCACCACCCGGCTTTGCTTGATATTGACCGGTCTGCAGATTTGCACCACCTCTACCCATGCGGCCCAAATAGCTTTGTACGATAGACTGAGCTTGCGCCACACCCTTGCTGGTAGCGCCGCTTGACGGCACATTAATATACAACGGCCCCTGACCTGTTGCTGCATATTGTGATAAAAACGAAGCGACGGCATCTTCATCGCGTGCCGAAAGATGCAATCCAGCTTGCCCTGCGTATAACTCCAACCGTTCAACCGTTTCCGCCACGGTAATTTTATTTCTAAGCACAGAGGGGGCATATGACGGCTGATAAGTTGTACAGCCGCCAACGGCCAAGACAGCAGTAATTGCCAATGTAGCCAATTTTGCGCGAGGAAAGACCCGCCTTTCTGGCTTGAACTGATTTTTTTGCTTTCGCATTTAACTGCTCCTAATCCACCACATGGCCAAATGTCCCAAGCAGCCGCTGCTTGGGGTCCGGCCTACTATTTTTCCCGTAAACTTTATTTAAGCGCCCCAAAAATGCAACTTCCCGATCATTCGCCGCAATCATACCGTCTAACGGCGTTTGCAATTTGTCAGGGTGTGTCGGGTTAACCAGATAAGGTGTTACGATAATCACAAGCTCTGTTTCCGTAGTCTGGTCATCACGGTTACGGAAGAACGCACCCAAGCCTGGAATGTCTTTAAGACCCGGTGTACCACTCGTACTTTGCCGGCTTTCCTCACGGATTAACCCCGCAATGACCATACTGCCACCAGCTGGTAATTCGACAACAGTATTCGCACGCCGGGTTCGTATACCCGGAATTTCCCCACCATTGGTTCCAAACGCACCTTCGGTTGTCGGTTCAGAAACCTCCGTTGAAATATTAAGAGAAATCCGCCCCTCACTCATCACAACTGGTGTAAATCCAAGAGACACGCCAAACGGCTTATATTCAAATTCTCGCTGCAACTGCCCATTATCATCAATAAATACATTGGTCAGCAAGGGAAACTCGCCGCCTGATAAAAAGTTCGCAGTCTCACCAGATATTGTTGTCAACACCGGCTCCGCCAAAGTGCGAACCAAGCCAACTTTTTCTAGTGCCTGGAGGTTACTGGTCAAAGACTGTAGAGCGCCACCACCCGTATTAATCCAATTTAAGTTACCATTAAAACCCGCACCCGTAGTAACAGCAGAATTACCAATCAGACCGAAACTCGCATCTCCGACTTGCGCTAAAGCATTAAAATCAATGCCCATTTGCTTGGTCACCGAACGTTGCATCTCCACGATACGAACCTTGAGCATAACCTGTTCATTGCCCATAACTTGCATGATATTTGTAATTTCGCCTTTTTCTCCAGTGGCCGTTGTCTCGCTTAGCCATAAATTAGCCAAATCCATTACGACTTTTGAAGTCCCGGCATTAGCGACTTCACCTGACAGCAAAATGTTGTTGTTAAACGATTCGACATTAATAGCATTACCGGGCGCATGCTCGGCAATCAGAGCCTCAAGACCAGATACATCCCGCTCAACCCGGACATCAAGATTTAACACCTCATTTCCACTGGCATCATAAAAGAAAACATTGGTTTGACCCGGATTTTTGCCAATGAGCAAAACACGGGTTTGCGTATGCACAACCGCATCTACAATAGATGGACTTGCCACAACCACATCGGCCATACCGCCTGGTAAATCAATAGTACTCGCTTTACCATAAGGTATAAGCATGGACTTCTTGGTTGTTCCAGAGAAATTGGACTGCACTATATTAGAGCGAACATCCGCATAGGATCTTGGCCCCGCCTGCGCAGTTAAAGACAAACTGCCGAGGCATGCCAGCGCTACTCCCGCCGAATAAAACAATGCTTTATAGTGCGCTTTATAAAATTTGGGCAACATTTTTGTTTCCACCTTTTTAATTTCCTTGTTCAGTTTCCCTGGATCGACACTTGTTGTTTTTGGCCATTTCGGTAAATAACCAACGACCTGACCGCACCAGATGATTTTTCACGAATTGTTGTCGCCGCACTGGGAACATATCCTGCACCCTGGCGGCTCAACCCCCGCAAAATAAGCGAAATATCCCCCTTTGACTGGGCTTCAATTAACACTTCAGCATCCGAAGGTGACATCTCTAGGAGCGCCGTAGAACCAATAACAAATGCTTCACTTTCGGGGTCCTGATTGCTGGTCTGACCAATGGCCAATACAGGGACATTTTCGAAAATCGTGTTTGAAACAAAGTTATTTTGCGTATTTGCTATGTCTTTTCGCATAGAGCGCGGCAATTGTGTGGTTAAAATCACATCAACCCGGTCGCCCGGCTGAATAAAGCCACCAGCAGCACTGCCGGCAGTTATACGGGTTGAAATAGCCCGCATACCCGGCCTCAGCAAAGCTGCCATCCGGCCACGACCTCCGGTTTGAACCACTTTTGTCCGCATTATTGGCTCGCCTTCATATATATCTGCGCGCGCTACAGCTTGCGTATAATCCTCCAACGCTTGCGGTTGATTTTGCATGTCAATTTGATTTGGCTCAAGCGCCTCCGCAGGCCAAGGCTTCCACTGTAAATGGTCAGAGGTCAGACGCGTGCCGCGCTGTATATCCATCGCCGCAACCAAAATATCCACATACTCAACATTGGAAACCACTTCAGCAACAGGTGCCGCCGCAACAGGCGCAACCGGGGCTGGCGCTGTCATTTTTTGCAATTGCAAGAATGCAACAACAGAAATGACGCCAAGGCCACCTAATAATAATACTTTTTTCGTGTTCATAACCCCTCGCAGGTTTTATTAAAGCCCATTTCTGTGAAAATCTAACGCCCCATATGATAAAGCATGGTTAATAAGTGTAAACTTTTTCGCATTTTTCCGTTATTTTCATGCAATTCCACTTGCATATAGGTATAAATCACTCGTCGGCAGGGTAACCAAGGCACCAAACGCCAAGGCAATGCCGTAAGGAATCTTCTTTTCATCTTTAAATAAATGGTGCAGCCAGTCTGTTTTCAACGCTTTTTCAGGCAAATACTTGCGTCCAAGAATAATGAGTATAGTCAATACCCCGCCTGCCAGCGCCGTATAAATCGCATAATGCCCTAAATCTGCCCATACCCACCATATTGATGTGGCAGCAAATAGTTTTGCATCACCGCCCCCCATTTGGCCAAATGCAAACAAAGTAACACCAATGAAGAAACAAACCAGACCGACCAATATATGCGTGCCGAAGACTGCCCAGCCCTGCCAGGCAAATGGTGCCGTGATAAAGAAACCCGCGACCAATACCAGACTGATCCAGTTGGGAATTGTCATGCTGGTCAGGTCTTTCCAACCTGTTGCCAACATGCATCCGACGACAATTAAAATTATGAAAAATGACACGAACATTCTACCCTCACCTCTATCTGACTAGTTAAATTAGGGTCTTTGGAAGCCCTTCATATGTCTTGATAGCAAAACAGAGTTAACGGCTGGTTTAAACCATAAAAAAACCGCCCTGAACCAGAGTTCAGAGCGGTAAATTCAAATCCTCGATTGCGCGAGAACATCAAATTAATTGCTAGGCTTAGCTAGCATTAGCAACTGCCAGTGAAACTGTGTTGAATTTCGTAGCAATGTTGTCGCCCAAAGATGTGGCGGCAGCAATAATACCAACAGAAATCAAAGCAGCAATAAGGCCATATTCAATGGCGGTAGCACCGGATTCGTCGTTCTTAAAACGAGTAACAAAATTTTGCATAACTAACTCCCACGTATGCATTAAAATAAAGGTTTTCCCTTTTTCAGGACAATCCCTGATAACCGCAACATAAGACAGAGGTTTTACCAACCTGATAAAAGACACGGTAAAAATTTGGTAAAATTAGCCCAAGAAGCATTTAAACCGCAGTCCCTTTATATATACATACGAAATTTGGCCGTTTTTCGTAAAGGTTAGGTGGTTTTGTAAACGGTTCATTCACCACATCAGCGTATTAACACTTAAATATTAAAGGAACACCCAATGTCAAAACAGTTTATCACATCCGTTTCTCGTGCAATCACTGTCGGCTTTGCTGGCCTGTGTTTTTCCACTTTATTACCACAAACGGCCTTTGCCGGCGACTTCACTGCACCCGAAAATTTTTCTGTGGCACTCAACAAAACACAAATTATGCGGCTCCCTGCACCAGCAGCAGCGATTATTGTTGGTAATCCGGCAATCGCGGATGTCTCCGTTCACTCCCCAACCCTGTTGTTTGTTCTCGGGCGCGGCTATGGTGTGACCAATGTGATCATCCTCGACGACATGGGAAATACGATTTTGAACACCGACATACAAGTCGGCAATAATCAATCGGGATCTGGGAAACGGTTAATGTTAGCGGGCAAAGGCTGGCAGTCTTATAGTTGCACGCCCTTTTGCCAGCCCGCACCTGTTTTAGGTGACAATCCAAAGTTTGTAGCGAATTTCAAGGGTAAAGACAAGCCCATTGATAATACAGGCACGCCTATCTCAGCAAGCCCGTTTTCCAGCGGTGGTTTTAGCGACGGCGTTCTAAATAGCACGTTTCCAACATCGCAAAATGCGCAATCCCAAACTCAGTCATTTGCCGCCCCTGAAGTCCAGAAAATGCAAACGCCAAGGCCTATTAATGCGGCAAGCCGTAGAGCGGCAAGGCATTAATTTTGCTGGTATATAATATCCGGTTTACATTTTTTTAACCACCTTATTTAAACGAATATTAGTGCGTATTTGCTAGCTTCCGTTCCATAAACTGTTGTGGAAAAGAGTTATGCCCATTGAAACTATAATAAACAATCGTCGTAGTAAGCGCCGTTTTTTCAGTTTGCTCCGTAAAAACAAAGACGGCGCAACCGCCATAGAATTTGCCATGTTGGGCATTCCGTTCGCCGCATTGCTGTTTGGTATTGTTGAAATATCCGTTCTTTTCTTCATGTCATCAACCGTGAACCATGCCGTCGCAGAAGTTGCACGGGACATCCGCACCGGAGAATTTCAGGGTACGGGTGGAGGCGCCGACGAATTTAAAGCCGCCGTTTGCGCCGCCATGAGCACGGTGGGCAATTGTGATAATCTTAGAGTTGATGTAGCATCATCCGCGAATGGCAAATTTTCAGAGTTGGTATTGCCGCAATCCCCGCCCGATTGCACGGGAAGCCAAGCGGTCATTGACGCTTGTGAAGCTGCGGATCCCGTCATGCCGCCAGATACTTATACAGCCACTGCTAGTGGTGATGTCGTTATTGTCCGTGTTCAGTATGTGCATCATTTATCCGTTCCCAACGAGCTGACGCGTCTGGCGAATGCCGCAGGCAACACACATGTTATCACAGCCACAACGGCTTTTAAAAACGAACCCTTTTAGGTTTTGAACAGGATATATGATGTTGAACGTAAAAAAATCACCCCTTAACCGCATCGGCACACTTGCCAAACGCATCCGAGACGACAAAGACGGCGTTGCTGCAATTGAATTTGCATTTGTGGCACCAGTTATGATTGCGCTGTATCTTGGGCTAGCCGAAGTTTCCATGTTAATCTCAGCAGACCGTAATGTATCCCATGCGGCTTCGGTTACCGGAGATCTAGCCACTCAGGAAGAAGCGTTAACCGAGGCCGAAATTGAAGAAATTTTCAACGCGTCCCTCGCCGTTGTCGGTGCAAGCTATACGAATTCCCAAAGAATATCAGTTGATGTAATTAGCTTTGAAGTAGATTCTGACGGCGACATCCAAGAAGTCGGTTACGCTAAATTAGGTTCAGGTCTCAATACAAAATTTGACCCGTCCGGCACCAGCGCTACTTTGCTGAACCAAACTTCGGGCTTGGTTGTTACCAGAATTTCTTATGACTATATTTCACCGTCGCGCACATTTGTGCAATCCCCGACGCTGAAAGAAACATTTATGTTGAAACCACGCAAATCCAAATCAATTTCATTTGGTGGTGCCGATATTACATGTAGTGTGGTGAATTCAGCAAATGGTCCAAGGGCAAGTTGCTAGAGCAGTTCCGGTATAGCCTGACGGCTTCACCTCACATAATGCCCCTTAAGATTTTCGATTTCATCAACGCTCAGCATAAGCACCTCACGGGCGTATGTTCCAACATCGCCAATGACCCTAAGTGAGTTCAGCAAATATTCCTGTTCCACATGAAAATACGGCCTGAGCGCAGTGCTTGTAAAGCTACGTCCGTAACGCTGCTCCATCTTCACAGTGATCATGGGAATGATGAGATCAAGATCGACAGCATCTTGCGTGCGCATATACTCCGCCATGACATCATCCATGGAAACACCGAGCAACATCAGCAGTATCGCGGAGAATGTGCCGGTGCGGTCTTTGCCCGCTGCGCAGTGTACATAACTCACCTCACCCGTCCGCGCCATGCGCTTCAAACTCTTGGACACCAGCCCAACAAAACCCGGATCCGTAGGCCTATCCTTATAGGAGCCAAGCATATAGCGCCGGGCATCGTCCGCCGTGTTTAGTTCGCGAATAGCGAAAGCCTCATGGGGAGCCAGTTCATTGGGATCGGTCTGATCATGGGCCGCTTCAAATGCGAAAATTTCCGGGCGGAACACATCCGATAAAGGGGTGGCTTGCCGTTTACGTTCAGGCAAGTAGCGCAGATCAATCAACAAGGAGATATTCATATCTGCCAAGCGTTTCTGTTCCGCAGCTGTCATAGCGCTGAGCTGCGCACCGCGAAACAGCTTCCCAAGCACTATCTCACGACCATCCGCCAGACTGTGTCCGCCATAATCCCGGACATTGAGAATATTATCAAATTTCAAAATCCGGTGCATATTGTTCCTCTTGCTCAGGAGGCGGCTTGGGCGAAGCTAGCCAGCTTTGGCCTGGTTGTGTTTTTCAAACAAGCCCCAAACACCGTCGTCCCCGTGCCATTCGCCTTGGGAGGCTCCTTTGGAGTATTCTGTCGCGCGGGCTTCAAAGAAATTGGCATGCTCAACGCCGTTCAAGATTTCCACCAACCACGGCAGAGGATGCTCTTTAATCCCGTAAACGGTCGGCAAGTCCAATTGTTGTAAACGCCAATCGGCGATATAGCGAATATAGGACTTAATATCCTGCGCCGTCATACCCTCAACTGGTCCCATTTCAAAAGCCAGATCAATAAATTTATCTTCCATGCCCACTACAGTTTTACAACAATCTATAATATCGTCTTTGACGCTTTGCGTGACACACCCGGTCTCGTGAGCGAAAGTGTGGAACAGCTTAATCATGCCCTCACAGTGCAAGCTTTCATCTCGGATTGACCAAGTCACAATTTGCCCCATGCCCTTCATTTTATTAAAGCGCGGGAAATTCATCAGCATGGCAAAGGACGCAAAGAGTTGTAGCCCTTCGGTAAAGCCGCCAAACATTGCTAGGGAACGGGCAATATCTTCATTAGAATTCGTCCCAAATTTTTGCATATAATCATGCTTGGCCGCCATGCTCTCATATTCCATAAACGCCGAAAATTCACTTTCGGGCATACCAATAGTTTCGATGAGGAGCGCATAGGCGGCAATGTGAACGGTCTCTATATTGGAGAACGCGGCGATCATCATTTTAAGCTCGGTCGGTTTGAACACCCGCGCATAGTGTTCCATGTAATTATCATTGACCTCAATATCGCCTTGGGTGAAGAACCGGAAAATCTGGGTCAGGAGATTACGCTCCGAATCGGTTAAACTCGTCGCCCAGTCTTTGCAATCCTCGCCGAGCGGTACTTCTTCGGGCATCCAGTGGACTTGCTGTTGCTTTTGCCAAAAATCATAGGCCCAAGGATAACGAAACGGCTTATACCCCACAGATTTGGTTAAAAGTCCCGGCTTTTCTGAACCAATTATCATAGAACCCCCGTTTGTTGAAGTTGACATTTCACTCTCCCAGTTACGAATCGCCTGATGGGCTATCGGGCAAACTCTGCCGTAAATTCGTAAATAATCTATATATAGATGTTTATTACACAATGTTATCCATATCTTGTATGCGCACCGGATAGCAAGCGTCTAATTAGCAATGCCCATAAAAAAATGCACATTCCCCAAAAAAGAGGGCATAAATTTAGGCGCGGTAGTGACCATCCTAAATAATTATATCCTGCGGCGCGGAAATACGCACAATTGGCCGGCGGCCTAAAAAGCTTTCACTTGCAAATATGCTTTCGAGCCTATCGCCGTTCGGCAACACACTTGCTATTATTCTCCTAATACTCAGGCAAAATCGTCTCCGTCTTGACAATGGTTAATTCTTCACCACGGCCTAGAGCCTATGACAAGAGCTACACCGACGTCTAAAAACGCAAACATCGCCCGAACTGGGGTCGAATCCATTGGAATACAAAGCTTTTTGCAAAAACAGTCGCCTGCGTTAGCACTGGGAACGTCTCCCGTTCACGGTGCTAACGCAGGCACTCAAAGTGGTTCCAATATATGGAGAAATGCTCTAGTCATAAGATACATAGACAGCTTAAACCGCACGGAATAGTTTGCCCGTGATGCCCATCACGAACCAAATATGCAATGCCAACTGGCTATTCAGTGTATAATATTAAGGAAACCGCCATGACAAAATTACTCGACTTTCTTGCCCGGACACCCGTTATTGTTTTCCTGCTGGTTGCCTTTGTTTTGCTGGGCGCATCGTTTTATTTTGCCGAACAAGCCGTAGGCGGCCCACTTTTGGACATGCAAATGAACAGTGCCGATGCTTTTTCCCGACTGGAAGCCATGAGCAGTGAACAAAAACACCGGCATATCATTGCGACTTTGACGCTGGATACATTTTATCCGCTCACCTTCGGCGGCTTATTGGCAGGCATTGTCGCGCGGTTCGCCGCTCAATACCGCCGCTTTCTCGTGATACCGGCATTTGTAACCGTCATTGCTGATTTCGCAGAAAATTTCGTCCAGTCATTGGCGCTCTCTGGCTCAACCAATCTGCTGGTCGCCAAAGACATCCTAACGCCGCTAAAATTTACAAGCTTTATATTAGCCGCCATTATCGCTCTACTTGTGCTGATCTTCGCACTGGTCAAATGGACGCGGCGCAAGCGAAATTGATTGCATTACCTAGATCCGGATCCACCCCAATATTTATTGTTATCTTTTCCAAGTAATGGAAAGTGCGGCAGCGTTTTCGTCATAACTATAGTTTTCCGCTTTGGCTTGACGCTTATAATAAGTCAAAGCCAGATCGGCGTCGCCGAGGCGGTAGCCGACACCGGCTTGCGCATCGCCTATAATAATCCGATCTTGGAGATGAAACTCACCGCTGGTCAGGCGGCGCACGGAATTTGGCGTGTAGGTCAAAGATTCTGCGTCCGCACCGGCAAACAAATACCATGTATTGGATTTCATTTCCGAGCCTTCACGCAAATTGTCGCCAATCCGTACCAACGCCCCAACAAGGGCACTTTGGCCAGTGTCATCCACGCGCAACCCACCGTGGGGGGTCAATTGTAGGTTAAATCCGTTTTTCTTGCCTTTGGTGATGTTTTTGGCATAACCAAAATCAATGCGTCTATTGTCATTAGCCCGGCATTCAATGGCGGTGCCCAGACAAGGCTGCCCACCAAGGTCCAGCTTGAAAACCGAGGCATTCACATTGTCAGTATTGGAAAGGTCAAACAAGGCTCCGCGCAAGGATGAGCTGAGATTGATAACACCGTCCGAACGTGTCGTAGCTTCAAGCGGTTTGACAAGCCTTAAGGTCGGAACACCGCTCGTTTTCAACAAATCTTGTGCCGATAATAAATCCGTCGGCATAATGTCCGCTTGCATAATCGGGCGGGCAATAGGTTGCGGGGAACGCTGGCTAGCGGCACTTAAGCCGGTGGGCTGGGTTAATGTCTGCGGGTTCCAGCGATTACTGCGGGCGCGCTTTTGTTGTTTAATGTCTTTTGGGTTGAGCGTCCGCACCCTCGGTGCTTTCAGGACTTCCGGCTCTAAATCACGTGGCAAAGCCTGCTCGGTTGTTGCATCAGGCGTCGTCGTGGCAATAATTGCTTGGTCGTCTTGAACATTATCAGAAACTTGGCTTTGCGCAGATGCATAATTTGCTGAAAACATAGAAACAGCCGCACATATAAGCAAAGCGGCTTTGAAAACCGTCTTTTGCTCTTGTTTGTGCCCTTCAATGTGCCCCTCAACGTGCCCACCTAGGATGTGTTTATGTTGCTTCTTGATCATTTTACTCCCGTACACAGTGTACCAAATCGATCGCTAGTTTCAATAAATATATAACCTATAAACGTAAATTATACCCTAATTCGCCTTAATCTCGCATTAATCTGTGTTAATGATGTGTTTATGCAACACAATTACACCTTGATTACCTACAATATACCAGAGCCTCGCGACCTTAGGCGTGATATATCTCACGATTATGTCGTTTTTATGCCGATTATTGTCTTTATTCTCGTTTTTTCCAACAAAATGCTTTTTTAGGGTGAAAAATCCGTCAACCCCCATATAAGCGCCACAAGAAACCAATTCCGAAAAATTATTCTAAAGAAACCATTATGCCTCCACCGATTCTCACCTTGAAGAACATCCACCTTTCCTTTGGCACAACGCCTTTGATAGAGGGGGCGGAGTTTGCCGTCATGCCGGGGGCGCGCATATGTTTGGTTGGTCGCAACGGCTCAGGCAAATCAACTTTGCTGAAAATCGCGGCCGGTATCATTCAGCCTGATGAGGGTGAACGGTTTTTAAAGCCCGGAACAACGGTGCGCTATATGCACCAAGAGCCGGATTTATCGGCCTATGCAAATCTCAGTGAATATATTTCTGGTGGGCTTGAAGGTGCCGATGATGGCTACCGCATTCATTATCTTATGGACGCGCTCGGTCTCGACGGCAAAGCCAACCCAAATACTATCTCAGGCGGTGAATCGCGCCGAGCGGCGCTCGCCAGAGCCTTAGCACCAGAGCCTGATTTACTCATGCTCGACGAGCCGACCAACCACTTGGATTTACCGATTATAGAATGGTTAGAGGGCGAGTTATCCGCCTATAAAGGTGCGCTGATATTGATCTCCCATGACAGGCGTTTTCTCTCAAAACTGACCAATGAGACCATCTGGGTTGACCGGGGGGAAACCCGCCAAATCAACAAGGGTTTCGGGGCGTTTGAAGACTGGCGCGATAATTTTCTGGAACAAGAACAACTCGACCGCCATAAACTTTCACGCAAAATAGAGCGCGAGCAGCATTGGGTCGTCCACGGCGTTTCAGGCCGCCGCAAGCGTAATGTGCGCCGCCTCAAGGAATTGGGCAATCTGCGCAGTACCAAACGGGGTGAAAAGCAATCCGTCGGAAAAGCCAATATCAGTGTCACGGAGGGGCAGACTTCTGGAAAATTGGTCGCCAAGCTGGAACATGTCAGCAAAGCTTACGGCGAGCGTATCATCATAGATGATTTCTCGACCCGGATCGCACGCGGCGATCGTATCGGCATTATTGGGCCGAACGGTAGCGGTAAAACCACCTTGCTAAAATTGATTATGGGGCAGTTGGAAGCCGACGACGGCACTATCAAGCTCGGCACCAATCTACAGCCGCTTATTCTTGACCAAAAACGCGAAGGACTTGATCCGAACACGACCTTAAAAGACGCCCTCACGGGCGGCGGCGGGGATAGTGTCATGGTCGGCGACATTCAAAAACATGTCATTGGTTATATGAAGGACTTCTTGTTCCTCCCCGAACAACAACGCACCCCCATTAGCAGGCTGTCCGGCGGAGAACGGGCGCGGCTGGAACTGGCACGCGGTCTGCGCTTACCGTCCAACCTACTCATCCTCGACGAACCTACCAATGATCTTGATCTGGAAACGCTGGATCTTCTGCAAGAACTGATCGCCGATTACAAAGGAACCGTGTTGCTGGTTTCTCATGACCGGGACTTTCTCGACCGCACGGTGAATTCTGTCATCGCATTTGAAGGCGATGCCCATTGGCAAGAATATGCAGGCGGCTATACTGATATGATCACCCAGCGTGGTCATGGGGTTGAGGCACGAGCCAAAAACAAGGCCCAACAATCCGGTTCTACTAAATCCCGAAGCAAATCTAAAACCGAAAAACCAAAACTCAGTTATAAGCATAAATTCGCTCTGGAAACCTTGCCAAAAACCATAACCGGATTAGAAGCCGAGCTAGCCGCACTCAATGCCAAATTGGAAGACCCGGAATACTATATCAAAGACCCGGACGGCTTTACGCAGACCATAGAAGACCTCGACAAAGTCCAAACCAAATTGGAAAAATGCGAGGAGGAATGGCTGGAGCTGGAAGAATTACGCGAAGCGGCGGGGCTGTAATAACCTACTTAACCAGACGCGCGCCATCATCAGACCTCGGTAACAGCGGCGGTATACCGCCAGTTTCATGATCTACACGGACTTGTGTATTGCTTCTGCCTGAAAA
Source organism: Robiginitomaculum sp. (assembly GCA_021647375.1). Taxonomy (GTDB): domain Bacteria; phylum Pseudomonadota; class Alphaproteobacteria; order Caulobacterales; family Maricaulaceae; genus Robiginitomaculum_A. The sequence continues at coordinate 7,485 of JAKIUV010000034.1, read as the reverse complement.
TTTCAGGCGATATGCAATAAACGAAGTTGCGGGCGATTGCGACGCAACGGGACTATCGCTGGAAATGGACAATTCTTGGCTGGGGAAATATGCCGTCCCGACAATGGATAAGCCACCGCCTGATGTTATTGTGCTGGTATCTGTTGGAAAATCTGGCTTTCTGCCCACCGCCGGGTTTTCCGGTATCTGGTAAAACACCAGCCCAGCATATGTACCTGTCATAGGCGCCTTTAAACTAAGCTGTGAATCGCTCTCAATAGACAGGCTGGCACCCTCACCTTTTAATACAAAAGTTACGTCCTGACCATCCACTTCAGATTGTTCACGCACCCGGAATTTACCGCCTTTGACAATATATGTCCCGGGCGGGAACGTAACATTGCGCCCTCTAATATCCAAGCCATTGCAATAAGTTCCCGGGCGCATAACCGTATTATCTTCGATGATGTCTTCGGTGCCTACCCCTCGGCCCAAACCTAGGCCCCTGCCCATAGCTATGCCCATACCTCTACCCATACCCGTTACCCGCCGTAAGGTTGACACCTCCACACACGCCCCATCTACAGGCACGGGAAGGTTTGCGTAAGGATCTGCGATAGGCGTACATGCATTTTTTACATACGGGTTATAATCCCCTTGCGCTATACCAACCACACAGAACGATTTTGCTTTCGGCGGCGTAACGACGCCCGAAACCATAGCAAAGGGGCTTGTAGAGTTCACTTGTACTGAACAAGCTGGAGCATTGAAAGCGGCGCGGTCAGAAAACTCAATTGCCCGCTCACCACTCGGGTCCAAAGCCAAGACGCAGACCGTGTCCGAACGGGTAAGCACTGCGGCAGTCTCTTCGACCACATTAATATAATCAATACCCAAAATACCACTTATGGTGGTCGGCACCTGAGAAGTTGCGACTATATCAACACGTTCGCGGCCTCCGGATATGTCCAGAGACACGGCATCGCGCCCAATATAATTTCTGTCAAAAACACTTTGAGCGTAAGCATAACGCTCGGCTTTGGACATATTATCGGGAATAACCGCTGCCAAAGCCGCAGCGTCTATTGCCGCACCCACACCTGAATTCTGGCTATGAACCCGGTTAATATCAACGGCAGCCGCTCCAACCAGCAAAAGCGGCAAACCAATAAGTGCCGAAATTACAGCAAATTGCCCCTGCACATCCACACGGTATTTCTGCGCTAATTGCCCAATATTATTTTTCAGCCCCATAACTGACCCCACACAAAACTCTACTTCATGCGTCAAATCATAGAGGGGAAATTATTATTTTTCGTTTGGGGAAATGGTTAAGGAACTATTTATTGTGCGCCGCTTCAATTTGCGCCGCTTCAAGATGAATATCGACAACAATATCATGCTCGACCCAGTCTTTACTTGCCCACATCCCGGTCCCGACTTTATAGGCGGTGCGGTCCAAGCTGAGTTGCGCATCCATGATAGCGCGTTTGTTTTCAATCTTTAATTTGAACGGCAGGACAATTTTCTGGGTGACATTCCGTATGGTCAAATTTCCCTTGGCTTCATATTTGTCATCTTGCAGATGTTTAAAATCAGAAGCTTCAAATTTGGCAACAGGGAATTTTTTGACATCAAACCACTCTTCGCCGGGCAATGCGTTCGTGCTCTCGCTATCGTCGGTAGTGGCACTGTTCATGATGATCGTTACGGCAACATTCGCAGCCGCCACATTGTCAGGATCAAAATTAATGCTCGCCTCAAAGTCGCCAAACGAGCCGGTGAATGCTGCGCCGCTCTGCTTGCCAGAAAACCCAAGCGTGGATTTGGTTTTGTCCACAGCCCAGCCGGATAGTGTTTGTTCACCAGATATAATTTGCTCAGATGTAACATTTGCGACAACCGTTTGACTTGGGTTCTGCCCATTGGCATTGCTGCCCGCCATCAGTCCCACAAACCCAATAAAAACGCTCAACCGCTTCATTGATCAGTTTTCCGCGTATAACCTGGTATCATGCGCACCAGAATGTCTTTGCCAGCTTTGTGGTGTTTCAGCGCCGCGAACACATGCAGTAAAATCAAGGCGATTGCCGCAAAGGCCATCAGTTCGTGAGTTTCAGCGAAAAATTCGTGAACCTCTGTTTTGGCAACTTTATCCAAGCCTTGCCAAAAAGGCATTTCCGGTATACGCAATTTCGCCCAGTTAAACAAATACGACGGAAACCGTGACGTAGAGATCATTGCCCATCCCACCAAAGGCATACCGATCATAAACACATAAAACAAAGCATGGACGGTTTTGGAGACCAGCTTTTCCCACGGCTTTACGCCCGGCATTGGCGCAGGGGCTTTATGGGTCAGTTTCCACAAAAGACGTAGGACAGACAAAACCAATATCAACAAGCCAATGGTCTTGTGCCAATTATAGGCCATTACCCGCAAGGACAGATTATCTTTGGGGATATTGTCCATCAAAAATCCGAACGCCAACAGCAAGACAATTAACCCGCCAATACCCCAATGGAGTAAAACCGCTATTTTATTATAGGATTGAGTATCTGTCATAGTTGATTTGGCCATTATTTGTCTTTGAGAAATTCCGAAGTGATCAAGAGATCGACCTGGTCGCTGACGCCCGGCGCGTAATTACCCAGCCCAAAATCGGAGCGCTTGAGCGTGCCGCGCGCTTCAATGCCTATGGCGGGCACTTTCTTGAGCGGGTGAGGCTTGGCGACCAGCAATGTCACATCCAGCGTCAATGGTTTGGTGATGCCCATAATGGTCAAATCCCCACTCATCGTGCCCGTAGTGGCGCTCGCACGGGTAAAATTCGTGCTTTTAAAGGTGATCTCGCCGTGCTTGGCCGTATCGAACCAGTCGGGACTGTTGAGATGCTCATCAAATACATCCACACCACTGTCGATACTTTTCGCGTCAATCATGACGGTTAAATTGCTGGCTTCTGGTTTGTCCGCATCAAAGCCCAGCACCGCATCAATATCGCGAAACCGAAGTTGCGGATTGGAGAAGCCAAAATGGGAATAGGAGAATGTCACATAACCATGGGTTTTATCCATAGTATAGGTGCCAGACGGCACACCAATCGCTTTATAGCTTGGCGCCATTTCGTGGGCTTCATTGGGGTGCAGCTTGGCGCTCTCTTGAGCAGTACTGGTTTTCGAACAAGCGGTTGCGCCGAGCAATGCGGCACCCACAACAAAATTAACGAGCGTCTTTTTCATAAATACCTCCTATATCTATGCCCTCACTAGCAAATTCCGCGCACGGTGCCTAGCCCCGGCATGTCACGTTAGTGTGATTCTATAAAGTTACCTACGCCCATAGCCCAGCTTAGGACGCAGGCCTATTAATCTCTCCCTAGGGCTTTCCTTTGCAGGTATATAGAGGCATATTATACTGATAACAGATAAGAAAGCCGTACATGATTATTGATCCCAAAGACTATATAGCCCACGCCAAGACCAAGTTTAAACTGGCTAACCACCCGACCCGTATAGATATATTTTCCGACAAAAAAGCTGCCAAGGCCAGCATTAAAAGCGATGCAAAACTGATCGCGGATTTATCCCACAAGCTTTACGCCCAAAATAAAAAATCTCTGCTGATTGTCTTGCAAGGCATGGACACCAGCGGCAAAGACGGCACCACCAGCGCCATATTCTCCCGCACTCCGCCGCTTAATCTGCATGTGGCCAGCTTCAAAGCCCCGAGCAAGCACGAACTGTCCCATGATTATCTGTGGCGCGTCCATAATGTCTGCCCCGGCAAGGGTCAAATCACCGTGTTTAACCGCTCCCACTATGAGGATGTTTTGGTGGTCAAAGTCCGTAAATTCGCACCTACAAAGGCCGTGAATAAACGCTATCGCCAGATCAATGGTTTTGAACAACATCTGCGCGAGAACGGCACGACTATTCTGAAATTCATGCTCAATATGTCCTTTGACACCCAAGGCCAAAGACTGGCCGAACGGTTGGAGGAACCCCATAAATACTGGAAGTTTAATCCGGGCGACCTAGAAGACCGCCTGCTATGGCCAAAATTCATGAAAGCTTACGAGATTATGGTCAAACGCACATCCACGACCCGCGCACCTTGGCACATCATCCCATCGGACAACCGGAGCGTAAGAAACGCTATCATCACCAATATCGTTAGGCAGAAACTGGAAAGCATGAACCCGGCATATCCGGACCCAGGCTACCGACCAGGTGATTTCATTATCAGCTAGCAGTCTGCGGGGTCTGTAAGATTGGTTTATTTTTGTCGGTTTAGGAGGTGGTAGCGGGTCATCCGGTTCGTCGTCTTGACGCTCCTCTTCCTCAAGCAGCTTGGCTGCCGCATCCAGTTTGTCTTTCAATGCCTGACGGCAGGTCATTTCCCAGACCAAATTGGGGGGAGGGCAAGGCCATCATCGCGCCCTTGTTATCGGCGATTTCGGCCTCAAGCTTGCCCTATGAAGGTTACCATTAAGGAAAGGAGGTACAACTGTGAAAATATTGGGGTCTGTGGACATTTAGGAATGAGGCTTAAAAATCCTGCGCACCTCGGCGGATTTATTAAATACGAGATAGTTGAGCCGCTTAACTTATCTGTAGTTGCCGCCGCGAAAATCCTCGGCGTTACACGTCCCACACTTTCCGCATTATTGAATGAACGGTCTTCAATATCACCGGAAATGGCTATACGCATTAAAAAAGCTTTCGGGGTTCTATGGTGACGTTGATGAGCATGCAAAATAGCTATGACATAAGCTTGGCTCAAACCCGCGCTAGTGAAATCAATGTTAAGATAAGAGATATTCTATTGCCAGTTAAGCAATGTCGTTAGCGCCCCTCGAACGCCGCCTTTAATTTCAAATATTCTGGGTGTTGGCGTAGATTGTCGAAGGCTGGGTCTATGGATATTCTGGGGTATTGCGGGGCCGAAACGGTCGGTTAATTTCTCGATATAGGCAAAGGCGGCAGTTGGGTCACCAGCTTGGGCATAGGCTCTGGCGATTGCGCTAATATATCACGCTCGCCCCAGGCATCGTTAAGGGCGTTTTTCTCGTAGTCTCTGACTGCTGCACCAACTTTACGAAGGTCACCAGAAAGCCCGGGGATAGTCACCGGAAAAAACGACGCATTGGCGACCCAACCAGATGGGTATGGATTTTAGCGCCCAAAGATCAGCATTGTTTGGTGCAATAATGAGAGCCAGGTTAAGGACTTGATCAGCCGCGCATAATCAAGCAGACCCCAAATAATATATAGTCGGTAGAGCTTGGTTATGGTACACTGTATATATGAGATTTATTTGGGCATCATTATTTATAACTATTGGACTGGGGTTAATTGCCACCCCTGCCTCTGCTCAAGGCGCTAAAACCGACAAAGAGATTGTCCAAATTCTGATCAAGCAAAGCATCGCACAATACAGTGGTGTTTGCCCTTGCCCCTATAGCATCAATCGGGGTGGCCGTAAATGTGGCAGTCGTTCAGCCTATTCAAAACCCGGCGGCGCAGAGCCATTGTGCTACGCTCGGGACGTGACACCAGCAATGATAACCCGCTACCGTAACCGTTAATTTGAGGAAATCTCCATGAAAATACTAGCAATCATTATGACCGCCTTTGTCGCCCTAAGCCATATTGGCTTTTTGGTTTTGGAGATGTTTTTTTGGAAAACACCGACCGGGCAAAAAGTGTTTGATTTAACGCCGGAATTTGCCGAGGCCTCCGCAGTTCTAGCCGCCAACCAAGGCCTTTATAACGGTTTTTTAGCGGCGGGGCTTATTTGGGGTCTGGTCTCTAAACGCACGGATTTGAAGGTGTTTTTCTTGCTATGCGTTATCGCCGCAGGTGTTTTCGGCGGCCTAACGGCCAGCACGTCCATACTCTATATTCAAGCATTGCCAGCGGTTATAGCGTTTGGTTTTGTGTGGGCAACGCGGGATAAAGTATAAAATCAAGATAAATCTGTCGTCAGGTTCAGCCCTATTGCACCGACCAAGATCAGTGCAATCATGCCCACCTGCACGAGACTTAGCTTTTGGCCGAAAATCAAAACGCCGATCAATGTAATTAACATAATCCCGCAGCCTGCCCAAATCGCATAGGCAACACCAACGGGAATAGTTTTCAAAACCGGGGCGAGAAACCAGAAACTCATACTATAGCAAGCAATGGCCATCATGCCCCAATGCCATTTGGCAAAGCCGTCTGAGTGTTTCAGCAAAGATGTCCCCAATACTTCCAACGCAATTGCAATTGATAATAGTCCCCATACATTCATGCTATTTCTCCAAATTTATTACAGGCGCGGCGCACCTTGTAGGTTATATATCCTATTGTATACGCAAATTTGTTTGCTTTGCAAACTTATTTGTGATAACAGTTCAATGTAAATAGCATTTGAAGGAAAACCCATGACCAAATCAGACATCCTTGAGGACATTGACTATGTGAAAACCCTTGCCGAAGAAGGCAAGAACGCACCTATACTTGGCGGACGTATTGGCCTTTGGTGGGGTATATTATTATGTATAGCCCTGTTTAGCCATTGGGCGAGCCTGCGGGGTCTCATTCCACTACCTGTTGAAATGATCGGGCTTGTTTGGTTAGCCTTTGGTGTTGTTGGCGGGATTGGCTCGTTATTCCTAGAGCGTAGCCTGGCCGGCAAACCAGGGCTATCTTCTGTGAACAACCGTGTCGCGGGTGCCTTATGGACTGGGAATACGATTCTTTTGTTTGTCTATAGTCTCTCGGCCTTGTTCAGTGCCGTTTTGGGTAAAACCAATTATGGTATTATGGATACCATCATGCCTATTGCTTTTGGCCTCTATGCTCTGACGGCCTATGTGCTTGCCAGAATCAGTCGTGACAAACATCACCTAATCACTGGCGGCATTGCATTGGCTTTCGTACCGATAAGCTTGCTCTTGCTCGGTAATCCGCACCTGTATTTAGCCGCTATGCTCGGCGTCGTCCTTACATCCGTAATCCCCAGTATTGTTGAATTACGTCATGAACCCAAAGAGATAGTTTAGTCCATGCCCGACACACCTCATCAGATAAACGACATCATTCACGGACGCATTCGTTTGGGGGTGATGGCCTATTTGTCCACGGCTAGCCCGGCCAGTTTTCCCGAGCTTCTCAAAAAAACCGGAGCGACCAACGGCAATCTGTCCACCCATTTGACCAAGCTAGAGGCCGCAGGCTTCGTGCGCCAAGAAAAAGGCTATAAAGGCAAACGCCCCCAAACCCTCGTCCACCTAACGGGCGCAGGCCGCAAAGCCTGGATAGAATATCTGGACGCACTGCGTGATATGTTGAATATTTAGAGCATCGTGCGCTAACAGAAATTTTACGGCCGCCAACCTCTGTCCCAACATTTTGTTAGTATACCCAAGTCACTGAATAAGCATATGTTTTTCTCTGGTTATGACCCTAAAATTGTCTGTGATTGTATCGCGAAATATGGGCCATTTTTCGGGCAGGG
>JAKIUV010000130.1 GCA_021647375.1 Robiginitomaculum sp. | reverse complement strand
AAAAATGTACTTATTATTGAAGTTCGTGAAGGAAATGATAAGCCTTATCGTTGTGCATCCGGGTTTTACAATCGCATCGGGCCGAATTCGCAAAAATTAAGGCGGAATGAAATTATTGAATTTGTGCAAAGTGAAGGGAAAATTCGCTTCGATGAATTAGTCTTTCGTGATTTTAATGAAAGCAATTTTGATAAGGGAAAGCTAACAGGATGGACTTGCATATTCTGGCAAGACCCCAGCACCGCATATTTTGCCAGTAGCTCAAAAGGGCACCCCCAATCACCTGTAATAGGCAGCGATGGTTCTACAGGTTCTTTGCCTGTGATTAAGGAAACTAAGAATGTTTCCTTTAAATCGGAGTTCAAAGCTGGCCTAGTTGTTCGTCAACTGCGGAAAAAAGATGTAACAGTCTCATTGGTAACTGGCGGAAAAATCAATGGCAAATGGGTGGGAAATATCACCAGTTTTCAGAGAAAAAAATGGGATGAGAGCGATAGTATTACTCTTGCTATGGCAGGTGGAAAATTTAAGTTAAAGGCAATTCGCCCCAACACAGGTGCTAAGCCTACGGCTGTTGATGTTGAAGTGATTACTGTGCCCAAACCCGCAGCTCTTGGATCTCTAAACGCTGAAGACCAGATGAAGCTCTTGGAAATTTTACTGAAAGTAGCAAAACAAAAAGGCGAGGGAAAGTAACCCTTTACTCTAAGGAGAGGCGGTTTTAGGAGAATATAAAAATGTTTACAGCTAAACGTATCGCGGACAAAAAAGACTGGCTTTCTGGTCGGGATCATGACTGGGAGATTATTCTGGGGCTTGAAATTCACGCCCAAGTGGCGTCGAAATCGAAATTGTTTTCGGGGGCGGCGACGGAATTTGGCGCGGAACCAAATACCCAAGTGTCCTTGGTTGATGCGGCCATGCCGGGCATGTTGCCTGTGGTCAATGAGTTTTGCATCGAGCAAGCTGTGCGCACCGGGCTTGGTCTCAATGCGCAGATCAACAAATATTCGCGCTTTGACCGCAAGAATTATTTCTATCCGGATTTGCCCCAAGGCTATCAAATTTCCCAATTTGAATTTCCTATAGTTGGTGAAGGCGAGATTGAGATTACGCCAGAAAATGGCGAACCTTGTATCGTTGGGATTGAACGCCTGCATTTGGAGCAAGACGCTGGGAAATCCATTCATGATTTATCACCGGACGAGACCTATGTTGATTTGAACCGCTCTGGCGTATGCTTGATGGAAATTGTCTCCAAACCCGATATGCGCACTCCCGAAGAAGCCTCTGCCTATGTTGAGAAGATTCGCGGTATTGTGCGTGCGCTTGGCACATGTGACGGCGATATGGAGAAGGGTAATCTGCGGGCTGATGTCAATGTATCCGTGCGCAAGCCGGGCGGTGAACTTGGGACACGCTGCGAGATTAAGAACGTCAACTCTATGCGTTTTATCCGCCAAGCCATTAATTATGAGGCGCGCCGCCAAATTGATGTTTTGGAAGCGGGCGGGGAAATCCACCAGGAAACCCGCTTGTTTGATAATAAAAAAGGCGAAACCCGCTCCATGCGTTCCAAAGAAGACGCCCATGATTACCGCTATTTCCCGGATCCGGATTTGCTGCCCATAAAAATCACCAATAAATATATCGACGATATTCGCGCCGACATGCCAGAGCTTCCCGATGCCCGTGCAGCGCGGTTTGTTGAGCAATACGGTATCCCGGCCTATGATGCGGGCATATTGACTGATGACAAAGCCAAGGGTGATTTCTATGAACGCCTTGTTTCAACAGGGGGGGCTAAAAACCGAGACGCGAAAATTGCCGCTAATTGGATGATGGGGGATTTGTTCGGGGCGCTCAACAAAGCCAGTATTGATTTGGACGACAGCCCGGTGAATTCTGACGGCTTGGGCGGCTTACTCGACCTTATCGGGGATAAAACCATTTCAGGAAAAATTGCCAAAGACGTGTTTGAGAAAATGTTTGAGGGCGGTGCCAAAACGAAAGAAAGCGCGGGAGAAATCGTAGAGCGCGACGGCCTGAAACAAGTCACGGACACGGGCGCTATCGAAAAAATGGTGCAAGACGTCATTGAGGCCAATGCCGACCAAGCCGCTAAAGTCGCAGACAATCCGCGCTTGATAGGTTTTTTTGTAGGCCAAGTCATGAAAGCCAGCGGCGGCAAGGCTAATCCGCAAGCGGTTAACGAGATTTTGCGCAAGAAGTTGGGGCTGTGATGAATGACAGATGATCCAGGCAATGAAGAATTGTTGTCCGCAAAAAAATGGTTGCAACTTATTTTTGCTATTGTGGTAAGATTGGTGTTTTTGTGCATTGGTATAGTTGTATTGTTATATGCTATAAAGAATAATGAGGCCATTGGTATAATATTTACATCGGTTTGGAATTTACTAGTCGTGTGGTCGCTGGCGCTTCAGGTCTTAGTGCTTGGTCTTGCTATCCATCATACCTATAGTGTCAAATCAAATAACCGCCGGATTGGATAGTGATTTGTTATGACCCCACTTAATTCTAAATACCGTGGTATCCTCTGGGTCAATGTGCTTATTCTAGCTGCGGGTGTTGGGGGCATGGTTTATTATAAATGGAATAACATATTGTATGCCACTGGTGCCGGACTTGGTGTTGGCACGGTTGAATATATATTTATGCGGGTGTCGCTAGGGCGCAAGCAAAAGAAAGAAGAGGCCGGTAAATGACTATCAAAACCAAAAAATCGAAATCAGTTTCCAAGGCGGTGAAATCCCGCATCACTACGCGGGCCTTCCTTGATCGCCCTGTGCCGCCGGAAGTTTTGCGCAAGATATTTAACAAAGCCCGCCGCGCCCCGTCTGGCGGCAATCTCCAGCCGTGGAATGTACATGTCATGACAGGCAAGCCTTTGGACGCATTTCGCGCTGAGGTGATTGGTAAATTGATGAAGGGGCAAACTGAAGGCGATACATACCCGCCATACCCGTCGCCGCTGTGGGAGCCTATGCGGTCTTGGCGTTATAAACTCGGCGAGGATATGTACGGGCTTCTCGGTATTCCCAAAGACGACAAGCCTGCGCGTTTGATGCAGGTCGGGCAGAATTTCAACTTCTTCGGCGCGCCTGTGGGCATTCTCATCACCATTGATAAGCGCATGGACGCGCCGCAATTTATGGATATTGGCATATATCTACAGACAATAATGTTGCTGGCACGCGAGCAAGGCTTGCACACCGCCCCCCAAGGCGCATGGCGGGCTTTCCCCGATACGGTCAAGAAACACACCGAACATCCCGACGAGCAGCAAATTTTGGTCGGCATGTCCATGGGCTATGCAGACCCGGATGCGCCCGTAAACGACCTTGTGGTCGATAGGGCAGAGCTTGATGAGCTGGTCAAATTTCACGATTGAGTAACTTTGATTGCAGAATTATTTCGAGAAACCGGCTGAAAAGCCGGTTTTTTTATGTTTTTTGATTTTTTTATAGCTATTTTTAGTTCATTTATACGCATTCAATACTTTGATGTGCTTGACGTATTCAACTATTAATTATTTAGTAATCATGTTTAATCCTAGTATAAACTAAATATAAACACTCATTTACTTGTTTTAACTAAAATAAAACTTCATTAACCTTTATATTAATTAACCTTATGTCAACCCACCTAGCGCAGATTTGAATTATCGAAGCGGGAGACATTGATAAAATGCCGAAGCGGACATCGCCATAAGGAAATCCATGATGGAATAATCCAAAGGTGTTAGGTGAATGAAGAAAATGGGGGGTCCATTATGGCCTTTACAGATGTTGAAGTAAAAGAGGCTCGCGAGGCCGTTATTGCAAAAGCCGAGGCAGCGGATTTGTTTCGCCTTGGACTAATATATTCCACAGACCATGAGGACAGAGGTCCGGACATGATTGAAGCCCATAAATGGTTCAATCTCGCGGCCATGCTCGGTTCCCAGCCCGCTAAAGCTTATAAAAGCGAGCTGTCTATGGAAATGAGTACCGAAGACGTGACTTTGGCCCAGCGCGCGGCGCGCGGATGGCTTGCTGAAAACCGCAAAAAAGTTGCTGCTAAACAAGCTGCTTAAAAAGCGCATTTTCTTGGTTACGCAATTCCGGCACGTAATAAGTCGTGCATGTGGATAATGCC
>JAKIUV010000033.1 GCA_021647375.1 Robiginitomaculum sp. | reverse complement strand
TTTTCTGCGCCTTGGCTTTCCCCGTCTTCATCCTGCTCGGCTTTGAGACGTTCGGCCTCTTGTTCAAGCAGACCCTCACCGGCCTTGCGCAAAGCGTCAATAGCATCTGATTGGGCACGACCTGCACCAAAAAAATCACTTTCAGCCAAGGCATCTTCACTACGCCCCATGGCATTACGGGCATCTTCTAAAGCCTGTTTAATGTCACCGTTCCCGACCCCGCCATTGCCGTTTTCATTTTTGTCCGTGCCGCCGCCTTGCTCGCTATCCTCGTCTTGATTGCCACCATCTTGCGTATTTGAGGTATCTTCATCCTGACCACTTTGTTTGCTTTGACCACGCGCAGCCTCTTCCAAACTATTTAACATATCAGAGATTTGTCCTTGTTGATCCGCCAGCTCATTGCCAGATGGCTGGTCGCCGGAATTATTATTTGCGCCCTCTTGCCCATTATTGTTTTCCTCCCAACTGTCCGCCTCGGCACGGCCAGCGTCTTGGGTTTCGTCGCGCAGACGGCGTTGTTCGCCGAGAATATCATTTAAGTCTTCCAGAGCCTCTTTCATCTCCTCACTCATGGACTCGCCGACCCCGCTACCTGAACCGCCACCGCCTTGCGCCATCTGGATTTCCATGTTCTCCAAGAGCTGCGCCAGCTTGGCCAAGGCTTTGCGCGCCGCAGCCGTATCGCCCATTCGGTTGGCTTCTTCGATAGCATCTAACAAGGCCTGAATTTCATCTGTGTTGAAATCTGCACCATCGCCACCGCCTTCACTATCCGCTTGCTCTTTGGCATTTTTGATAGCCTCTAGTGTCAGAAATTCCATATAGCGGTCGACGGCTTCATTATAGCGGTCAAACAAGGCATCAACTTCGCGCTGTGGTGCGCGCCGTGCCATGGCATTGTTGAGCGCCCGCTCTGCACGTTTCATATCTTCCAAAGCATCCCCGAGCCGCCCAAATTCAGCCCGTAGCGCTATCTTCCACAAGTCCTCGGGTATACCGCCAAGCTCGTCCTTGCTTTGCGCTAATTGCAAGCGGCGATAGACATTGTGCAGCCCCATATAGACACTCGGGTCTTCGTAAACGCCCACAGGTTTGTCGGTAATAGCTTCGATCAAAAGCGCGGCGCGCTGTACGTCTATTGGCGCACGGGCAATGGCAATTTCCGGTCGATCTACACTGAACAATGGTTCATGCTCTGGCTTGGTTTTTTGCATCTTAGTATAGGGCGAATAGCTGCCCGCGCCCGCCAGCAATAATTGGCGTTGCTCCGCCACCGCTTTAGCGAGCGGTTCTACGAAAATTTTATCTGGAATCACAAAATTATGCATGGCTGTCGAGCCGACTTGGCGCTTACCGTCCACAGCCAGCAAACGACCCTGTACTTTCTTGCCAGCCCATTTATGCTTGGTCAAATCAACACCGCCAGGTTCTCTGGTAGCATTACGCACAGATGAACCAGGCAAAACAATACTGATTTGCTCTGTATTCTCCAGATCACTTTGCAAAGCCAGTGACAAAACCAAGCTTTCAACGCCGTAATCGTCCGACAACGAATAGCTGAATATCAAACGGTCGCGCTTACCTGCATCTGGCCTTTCATCAAACCTAATGGTGGGCGGTAAATCTTTAGCCACATCAAGCTTCCATGATTTTCCAGACGAACCAATGCGGTAACTCGCTACGGCATTTCGGTTGACAATTGCTCTCGCTTCAAAACTTTGTGGGCCGAGCCGTTTGGCGGCGATACGCCTTGTGCGGTTGCCTTCGCGAACTATTAAACGTGGTGCGGTTTTGACACCGGATATGCGGGCGACAAATTCTGACCCTTCGGGCGCATTTTTGGAAAGGGTGGATATATCATCTCCTCCCTTAAAATAGCTAGGCGGCCTGCCCGTATATTCTGGCGGGTCTATCCAGGCTTCATAATGAGCCGTTTTAGCTGTCATGCCGTAAAGCCAACCTGGGGTCAGGCTCGCCCGCAACCGTTCATAATTATCGCCAAACCCGACCATGAAAGCCAGCAGCAAAACTACGGGTATAGCAAAACGCAAATAAAATTTGTCCAAAGGCGCAATGGCCGGGCGCAAAGATGATGTACCCGCTTGCTGGATTTGAATTTGCGCCCTTTTCAAATGGTTCTGCCATGCCGCACCTGACATATCGTTAAGTGCGGGTGTGTCCGCCAATGTGTCGAGCGGACGATGGAACAATCCACTATCCAATTCGACCCTGCGTCGTGCCTGTGACTTCGTGGGCATTAATTTACGCCGCGCCGCAATTAGGCTCTTGGTCACAAAATAAACGGAAATGATTAAAGCGATGAGCCGCGAAGGGTCGCCGAGCCTTTGCCACACACCAAATGCCGCACCAATAACAAACAACAACACAAATAATACGCCCAACACCAATGCGGGCGCATAGGTTTCCCAAGCCAAATGCCGATAGGCCCGGCGGGTCAAGCTAGCAGCGCGTTTGGTTAAAACCGATTGTGTATTTTGTGGTGCCATAATCCCTTTATAAGCCATGTTTACAGATAGGGTGCAAAAAATTCATTAAAATTTCGCAGGATTGCAATGTTGGCAAAGAGGCGATTTTTATGCTTCTTCCCGCGCCGCGAATCACGAACCCTCTAGATGATTTCAAGCGCAATCGCGGTTGCTTCGCCGCCGCCAATACAGAGGGACGCCATTCCTTTTTTTGCGCCGCGTTTTTCCATAGCTGCTATGAGCGTCGCCATTATGCGGGCACCAGACGCACCGATGGGATGACCGAGGACACAGGCGCCACCGTTAACATTGACCTTGGCATGGTCAAGTTTCATATCGCGCATAGCGATCATAGGCACGACGGCGAAAGCTTCATTGATTTCCCAGAGGTCAACATCGTCCGCACTCCATCCTGCTTTGGCTAAGCATTTTTCCATGGCTTTAACCGGAGCAGTGGTGAAATACTTAGGCTCGTGGGCATGGGCTGAGTGTGCTTTTATCTCGACCAAAATCTTGACACCCCGATTTTCCGCTTCCGACTTGCGCATCAAAACCAAGGCCGCAGCACCGTCATTGATAGAGCTAGCATTGGCGGCTGTGACCGTGCCGCCTTTGTTGAATACAGGGCGCAAGTTCGGGATTTTTTCTGGCCGTGCGCCTTCAGGGCCTGCGTCGGTTGAAACCACAATATCACCCTTGCGGCTCTTCACGGTAACGGGTGTAATCTCCCGGTCAAAATCTCCGGCATCTGCCGCGCGCCTGGCACGCATGACGGACTCGATAGCATAGGCGTCTTGGTCTTCGCGGGTAAATTGATATTCCTGCGCGATCATGTCCGCAAACACGCCCATAGGCCCGCCCTCATAAGCGTCGGTCAGACCATCGTGCATCATAGTGTCGATCATCACGCCATTGCCCATGCGGTAACCTGCGCGGGCTTTCGGTAGCACATAGGGCGCAGCCGTCATGTTCTCCATTCCCCCGGCAACGATAATATCTGCCGTGCCGGCTTTGATGGCATCATGAGCCATGATGGCGGCTTGCATGGCAGATCCACACATTTTGTTGACGGTGGTGGCTTCGCAAGAAAGCTCTAACCCGGCCTTGATAGCCGCTTGGCGTGCCGGTGCCTGACCTTGCCCGGCAGGCAACACGCAACCCATAAATATCTGCTCCACATCACCACTATCAATACCACTCTCACTCAGTGCGGCCTTCACGGCAACGGCACCCAAATCGGGTGCAGGCACCGTACTAAATGCCCCTTGAAACGCCGCCATAGGCGTGCGGGCAAGACCAACAATAACGACAGGATCAGACATAAATATTCCTTTTCATAATAAAATAGCCCGCCAAATATAGGCGGGCTAGTTCAGTTATTCAATAAATAACCTTACGGCTAATTGCCTATTTTTTGACTTCGAACGTGATTTGCAAATTAACCCGGTAATTGGTGATCTTGCCGCCTTTAACAACAACGGACTGATTGTTTACATTCGCAGACCGCACATGGTTGACGCTGTCGGACATACGGTCAACTGCAGCTTCGATCGCGTCTTCAAAAGATTTGGTAGATTCGGACATGATTTGTACTGATTTCATAATCGCCATTTTAATTCTCCATAATTAGCAATAAATTTTGCACCCCACTCTAGTTCGTATAATGGTTCTGGGCATAAATGATAGTGAAGTTCGAAAAAATATTTCGTCAAATGCGCATTATTTATATCGGGACAAAGTCCGGCTTGGGTGAGGACAGTAATATTTCCCGCGCATTCGGGCCGTGATTCATCAAAAGATCAATGATCGACATATGGCTCTCAAAACCCTGAAAATGCTGATTATAGACAGGGTGTTGATAGTTTTGAAAAACCGCTTTTACGCTGGCTTTGGCAAATACATCATTTTCCATATAATCTCGCGCAGAGGGACCCGTGTAAAATATGTCTGCGCCGCGTAAATTACACAGTTCCAACACACGGCTTTGCTTGTCATTGGCATTAAGTGTCAAATCCGAGGAGCGAGTAAATTCCGTTTCAATCGACATATAGCGTGCGAAAGTTATTATTAGCGGTATAGTTAAATCTATAAGGCGGTCTGGACTGGTCGACAAAATGGCTTCGTAAAGCTGGGTAATCTCCGTATAATAACGGCACGGCTTATAGTTCATCTCTAGCGCCGCCAAATGTTTACGTCGCCAATTAAGCTGGTGATTAATCTGCGTCTCGTTTAATCGTTGCCCAAGCTTACTCCGTTTTATCGGGATGGTGAGCCACATCCAACCGTCTTTGGTGCGAATGCGGTTGCGATTGCGCCAGTCTTGTTTGGTATATTGCACATCGTCGAGAAACATGAACTCGTCGCATAGAGCCATTTGCTCGAAATAGCCGAGCCAAGGCAGATAGACGGGCTGCATGATGGCGATAGATTTTTTAGCCTTGTTCATGATTTTATGGTTTCGGATTTACGGTCTGCTTTCAAACCCAAACTGGCGAGCAAGCCAAGTGATGTGGCCAGCAAGACCACAAACCGCATGAGAATGGCAGCGCTTAATCCAACTGCAGGAGCAATGCCAAACAGGCTGGTAATGCCTGCATAGGCACCTTCGCGCACGCCGAGGCCACCGAGTACGGGCAAGAGCGCCGTCAGTGTGGCGCTCACACTCGCCAACAAAGCAACCATAAAGTCGACCTCTATGCCAAGGCTGTGCAAAATACAGGCGAAAGACGCACCGCGCAAAACAACCATAACAAGACTTAGCACCCAAATCCTGAACGTAATCGTTTTCGCCGCCGTAAGCGCTTCATTGATCCAGCGCGGCAATTTACGACCCCGCAAGCTAAGGCCAATTAAGACTAAAATAAAAAGCCCAAGCCCGCCGGCAACCACCACCGTTTTAATGATTGATTTCCCGGTTTCCAAAAATGCGGCATCGCCGTAGATTATCATCCAAATTGATGCCAGAGCCGCCGTCAAAGCAACGCTGGAAAACCCGGCGATACGCGACGCGACAAGGTGCGCGGTGGGTTTGAACACTTTACCGGATTTCAGCGCATAGCCCGCCACCCTATACCCGTCGCCGCTAAACACGCCAAAGCCGAACTGCATGACAAAGGCGCTTTGCAAAGCCAGCGCCAAATGCGTGCGGTAAGGCAGGCCGTCTATGGGCGTCATCCAGTGCAAACGCAGCGCATCCAAAGCCCAAACCAGCAAGATCAGCCCGCCGCCTAACGCCAGCCATAAAGGGTTTGCCGTTTTAATAACTGCCCATGCTTCGCGCCAGTCCACCCAGACGAACAGCAAAACCAATGCGGCAATGCCTACCGCCAATTTGAGCAGTGTAAGCACTAGGGACTTTTTCTTGTCTTTCCCGGATTTAATAGCAGGGTCACTTGATCGCATCATTTTGCTCGCGCTAAGTTTCATCTTAACGCATGTACCTCGCAGGAAGCTTCCCGGTTTTCAAGGCCTTATACCGACCCCTTCGGTAAATAACCCCTTTATACTAAATTTGATTGAATAGACTGGTCCGTTTTTACAAGTGGTGTATTTTGCAATCACACCATCCAGGTCAAGAGTTTATTAGCCCGCTCAAATATTTTGAACCTGTATCTGATAACCCAAAACCTGAAAGACATGTGGGGAATATCAGTAGGGGTGTGGCGGGCACAAAACGACATTATTATTTCATAATAATCTTACATAATAATCTTACATATTGCGCAAATTTTTCTGTTAACGATTGATAATTTGCCCCTGCTTTAAGTATAAGTTAGCAATTGGCTATAAGGGCGGGAATTAACAAGGCTGCCCGAAAATAATTATCTTAGGATGTCATGCAGAATATGGCAAATCAACCTCCAGACGTGAAACTATATTTACGCAAATATCCACGACTAGCTACTGGTTTTCCGGTTATGGTTTTTGGGTGGAATTTTGATGCCATCGCAGCGCGGCGGGCGGCACGGATAAATTTGTCTTTATAGCGCGGAGCGTTGATGCTCACCACATGTGTACGGGCGACATTGCCGCGCTCGTCTATGTCGAGGGACAAGGTGATTACGGCCTCTATGCCTTTGCGTCTGGCGCGGCGCGGGTAGCGCGGACGCTTGGCGTATTTGATGCGCGGCTCAACGGTTTCGTAAGTTTTCGTTTCCATGTGTTCAGATATTATAGGCGTCAGGGCGTCCATTGCTGATGTTGCGCCCGCCAACATAGCCTCTGTATTGTCAGTGGCAAATTTGGATTTTCTTGCATTGGGCGCATATTTCATCTGTGCCGATACGCCAGGTATTGTCGATGTTTGTTCCAACAATTTGGGGGTTTCGTCTTGCCGAGTCCAAACACCCCATCTATCTTTATAGGCGGCGAATGCATTGGATTTGTCGGTTGCGGACTTATCTAAATTATAAAGCGCGTCGGTGAGCTTGGCCCAGGCAATTTGTTCATTGGCAGACAAAGCATCCCTGCGCACCCGAGCCGCTTTAGTGTTTTCGTTGAACGCAATATTGACTGCGAAATCATTGAGCCGGGCAAGCCTGATTCCCGTATGGGTTTCGCCTATAATTTTGAGATAGGCTTGACGCGGGGTTTCTAGTTTTATGACCATGTCTTGCGGGTTATCTCTGTCCATGAAAAACGGCGCTACGGCTATTAAAACGACAGTCGCGAGCACAGCGAAAACAAGCGTACTCTTGGCACCCGCTTGTGTTTCGTCGTCCATATCTATGCCGTTTTCTTGCATTTTTCTTCCCAAACTTGTCAGGTGGTAATCATAAACTGCGGCGAAATTTGGGCAAGAAAGGATTCTACGCTTGCAAACTTTGTACACCGTGCCAAACTTGATGCATGACTTATGCCAAACCTATTGATTCCAGCTCCCATGTCGTCCTTGTGGACGGCTCGGGCTATATATTTCGCGCTTATTATGCCTTGCCCGCGCTGACAAGGCGCACGGACGGCTTGGTCATTGGGGCTGTGGCCGGGTTTTCCAATATGCTGTTTAAGCTATTGCGTGAACAACACGGCGATGACCGCCCGACCCATTTCGCGGTCATCTTTGATAGCAAAGGCAAGACATTTCGCTCGGAAATATACCAAGATTACAAAGCCAATCGCCCCCCACCACCTGACGACCTTATCCCGCAATTCCCCCTAACCCGCGAAGCCACCCGGGCTTTTGGCGCACTAGCCATAGAAACACCGGGGTTCGAGGCCGACGACATTATCGCCAGCTATACCGACCAAGCCGAGAAAAAAGGCGCACGGGTGACGATTGTCTCCAGCGACAAAGACTTGATGCAATTGGTTGGAGAGCGGGTGTGCATGGTCGACACTATGAAGAACAAAACCATTTGCGCCCCCGAAGTATTCGAGAAATTCGGTGTGGGTCCCGAAAAGGTTATCGACATTCAGGCCCTAGCCGGGGATAGTTCGGATAATGTGCCAGGTGTGCCGGGCATAGGCGTTAAAACGGCGGCCTTACTGATAAACCAATTTGGCGATTTGGACACATTGCTCGCGCGGGCCAGTGAAATTCCGCAAAAAGGCCGCCGCGAAAAGCTGATCGAATTCGCAGACCTTGCCCGTGTGTCGCGCGAACTCGTAACTCTGAGGCGCGACATGGATTTGGACATTCCGCTGGAGCAATTGGCCGTGCAAGACCCGGACCGGGATAAGCTTCTTAACTTCCTAGAGGATATGACATTCAAAACCTTAACCCGGCGGGTTATGGCGGCCATGGGCGAGGGGGATACCGATAGTTTGCGTAAAGACGATAGCACGGAACCGCCTGTCGCCTCCGTGCCAGTTTTTGACAAAGATAAATATGAGTGTGTGCAGACCATAGAGCGACTTGAGCATTGGGTCGCCCGCTGTACCGAGGTCGGCGTCTGTGCAGTGGATCTTGAAACTGACAGTCTAAACAGTGCCAGCGCCAATCTGGTTGGGGTATGTTTGGCCGTTGCGGACAATGAAGCCTGCTATATTCCTCTGGGTCACGGCCTGGGCGCGTCGCAGGATTTATTTGGCGATATGGGTGGGGACGGCGTACCTGAACAAATCCCCATGCAGACCGCGCTCGATATTTTAAAGCCCATGTTACACGACGATTCTGTGCTGAAAATTGGCCAAAATTTCAAATATGATCTGGGTGTGTTTTCGCGCTACGGGCTTTACCCTGCGCCGTTTGACGATACGATGCTCATCTCTTATGCGCTCGATTGCGGCCTGCACGGGCACGGCATGGATGCCCTGTCTGAGCTGCATTTTGGCCATAAGCCTATCCCGTTCAAGCAAGTTGCCGGTACGGGCAAGAACGCCAAAACCTTTGACCAGATTGATCTGGAAACTGCAACCCCTTACGCCGCCGAAGACGCGGACGTGACTTTGCGCCTGTGGAAATTGCTCAAGCCGGAACTGGCTAAAAAACAAGTGGCGACAGTTTACGAAACCCTCGAGCGCCCCATGCCGCCAATCTTGGCAGAAATGGAAAATACAGGCATCAAAGTGGACAAAGCCGTATTGGCCAGATTGTCTGCGGACTTTGAACAAAAGAAATGCGGTCTCGAAGCCGAAGCCCATGGGATTGCAGGTCGCCCGTTTAATCTGGCCAGTCCAAAACAACTTGGTGAAATCCTGTTTGATGATCTGGGGTTGCCCGGCGGCAAGAAAACCAAAACCGGATCATGGCAGACAGGGGCGGGCGTACTCGAAAAACTTCAAGACCAACATGCACTTCCTAAACTGGTTCTCGACTGGCGACATTATGCCAAGCTGAAATCCACCTATACGGATACATTGCCGCGCGAGATAAACCCGCGCACTGGACGTGTCCATACCAGCTATGCCTTGGCGTCCACGTCCACCGGGCGGCTATCGTCCAGCGATCCCAATCTGCAAAATATCCCGATCCGCACCGAAGATGGCCGTAAAATCCGCACGGCTTTTGTGGCGGAACCCGGACATGTGTTGGTGGCGGCGGACTATTCCCAAGTCGAATTACGTGTCCTCGCTCATATGGCGAACCTGCCGTCTATGAAACAGGCATTTGCAGACGGCGTTGATATTCACGCCATGACAGCTAGCGAGATGTTCGGTGTGCCTATTGAGGGCATGGACAGTGCGACGCGCCGCCGTGCCAAGGCGATTAACTTTGGCATTATTTACGGTATATCCGCATTCGGTCTGGCTAATAATCTCGGCATATCTCGCACAGAGGCCAAAGAATATATCGACGCTTATTTCGAAAAATTCCCCGGCATCAAAGCCTATATGGAAGCCGCGAAAGACGAAGCACGCGAATTTGGTTATGTGAAAACCTTATTTGGGCGTAAATGCCATGTGCGCGCCATTAACGAGAAAAACCCTATGTACCGCGCCGGCGCAGAGCGCCAAGCCATCAACGCCCCCATTCAAGGTACCGCCGCAGATATTCTCCGCCGCGCCATGATTAAAATGCCGGACGCCATCAAAGCCGTGGACGGCGCCAAAATGCTCTTACAAGTTCACGATGAATTGATTTTTGAAGTGCCGGAAAACGCGGCGGATGATTTGATTTCCGTCGTAAAACCAGTTATGCAGAATGCTTGCGCACCAGCGGTACACTTGACCGTGCCACTGGTTGTCGATGCTAAAGCAGCACAAAATTGGAATGATGCCCATTAGAAGATTAAAGTTTTAGCTAATCCCCGAAAAAGCAAAATGATTGCCAATTCGCTTAAGATGGTGTATGGAGCGTATTCGGGGGGTGTTACCCAGGAGAAAGACACCATGAAGAACTTATTTTTAACAGGTACAGCATTATTGATACTCGGTGCGTGTGACCAAACACCTGCACCAGAAGAAAAAGCCGATGCGGCGCCCAGTGCCCCAGAAGCTGTACAAGAAACTGAAGCCAAGCCTGTTACCCCAGAAACCATTATAAAACCTGTCAAGCCTGTCAAAAGAATGGGCGCTGAAGACATCGGAAACCGTGGCGAAGTTATGATGGCTATTCAAGCCCATGACCGCCCCAAAGCAGATGCCAAAGACGATGAAATCCGCAAGGCGGCTGCGGTGTTGGAATTTACGGGTATATGGCCGGGCATGACCGTGGTCGAGCTTGAGGCAGGGAGCGGCTATTATACGGAACTCATATCGCGCATTGTCGGCAAAGACGGTAAAGTCATCATGCAAAACCCCAAAAGCTTTGACGCCTTTATCAAGCCGGAAGTGTTTGAAGCCCGTCTCGGCAAGAACGGTGAACGCCTCGGTAACGTCACCCACACCCGTAGTAATTTCGATGCTCTGGATGTAGAGACAGGTTCTGCCGACATAGTCACATGGTTCCTGGGCCCCCATGAACTTTGGATGAAAAACAAAGATGGCGAGTTGACACTTGGTGCGCCGGACAAAGTTTACGGCGAAATTTACCGCATATTGAAGCCGGGCGGAAAACTGGTCTTGCTTGACCATAAAGCCGCTCCCGGATCACCTGTAACTACGGGCGGCGATACCCACCGTATCGACCCCGCCCATGTTCAAGCTTATGCGGAGAAAGCTGGTTTTAAGTTAGAGAAAACCAGCAATGTCCTAGCCAATAAAGCCGATGATTATGACCTGGGGGTGTTTGACCCAAAAGTGCGCCGTAAGACCGACAGGTTTTTGCATATGTATGTGAAGCCCAAGGAATAGCATATCAAAAAATAGCGGATATGACAAACGGGTCTCGACAGGCCGCTTGTTACACATGTATATAAAGCCTGAATAATCAGGGAAAATTACATGACTAAACTAGTATTGGTACGCCACGGCCAGAGCGAGTGGAACCTTCAAAACCGCTTTACTGGCTGGGTCGATGTAGACCTCACGGAAAAAGGTGTGGCTGAAGCTATGCTCGGCGGTAGATTGATGGCGGCGGAAGGTTTGCGGTTTGACGAAGCTTATACGTCTTATTTAACCCGGGCTATCCGCACGCTTTGGATGTCCCTGCGCGGTCTCGACCAATGCTATATTCCGGTGACCAAAGACTGGCATTTGAACGAGCGCCATTATGGCGGGCTGACGGGTCTCAATAAACAAGAAACCCGTGATAAACACGGGGACGCGCAAGTGCATATCTGGCGGCGATCCTTTGATGTACCGCCGCCGTTCATAGAGCCGGAGCATAAATACCACCCGGCTAATGACCCGCGTTATACGGGTATTGACGCCGCTGAACTCCCCGGCGGTGAGAGTCTTAAGCTTACCCTTGAACGGGTGCTTCCATATTTCAACGCCGATATAGCGCCAAAAATAAAAGCCGGAAAAACGCTGCTTATCTCCGCCCACGGCAATAGCTTGCGCGCGCTTCTAAAAGAGCTATTCAAGGTCGCCGACGCCGACATTCCGGGCTACGAAGTCCCTACGGGTAATCCGCTGCTCATCGACCTGGAAGACCGTACCCTAAATGTAACCGCCGCAAGATATTTAGACGAAACCCGCGCCAAGCCTATCCCGCCTATTTCATAATTCGCGCGGTGCCTGACAGCCGGACCGAGCTGCCTATTTTATCTGAAAACTCGGCCCGCAAAAGCGAACGCATGCCCATATCTTCGCCTTGGATAATGTCGATAACATTATCGTGCGTCCAATTTATATCGCGTAAATATCCGGCAAAAGCCGCCGCCGCCGCGCCTGTGGCCGGGTCTTCCAGCACACCCCCGGACGCGAAAGCATTGCGGGCATGGAAAAGAGTGTCGGTCTCTGCGACAATGAGCGCAATGGTGACGATGTTGTGGGTGTTCATAAAGGCACGGCCTGCGTCCAAATCGTAATCCATGGCGGCCAATTTACGGCGGTCTTTCAAAGCCAAGATAAGGTGATCCGCACCGCCGTTGGCGCGGGCAGGCGGGATATGCGTATCGAGGTCGTCCCGACGATAGCCCAAGAGTTTGAGCGCGCCGTCAATCATTGCATCAGGTGCAGTCTCGCTTTTGGTTGGCGGTGATTGCAAGGCGGCTTTGATAATATGACCGTCCTGTTCGCCGCTAACCGTTACTTCTGCACCGTTCAATGTCAGTGCATATTCAGCCGCACCAAATTTTAGTGCCAAAGCCGCCCCCAGCGCAATGGTCGCGTGACCACAAAACGGCACTTCGCTCTCGGGCGAAAAATACCGCACCCGCCACCCGCTGTTCAGAGGCGCGGCAAAGGCGGTTTCCGAAAACCCGACCTCGGCGGCGACCCGCTGCATTGTTTCTACGGTCGGGAGCTTATCCCCAATAACAACACCCGCAGGATTACCACCACTATCGCCATCCGAAAAAGCCGCTATTTTTAAAATTTCCATTTTGTATTCCTTCAATTACTCTGTGAGTTTATATTCATTGCCCAAGAATAGCGGTTAAGTTTTTTCATTTACAGAGATGTAGTAAGGTATTATCGAGTTAGTTCTTTATTTTAATAGGACAATCACATGAAACGCATTCAAAAGCAAAAATTCACATTTGACGAGATTGATGCAAAATTGATTGCGTTGCTTGGTCAAGATGCGCGCATTTCCATGCGCGAACTTGCAAATTTAATTGGCATGTCAGCGCCGAGTGTTACTGAACGTATCCGGCGCTTGACTGATAGCGGCGTCATTAGCGCCTTTACAGTTGAACTTGATCTCAAGAAAACGGGCTATAACTTACAAGCCAGTGTCCGCGCCAAACCTTTGCCGGGGCAATTGCATTTGGTTGAACGTATTTTGCAAGACATGCCGGAATGTATTGAATGCGACAAGGTGACGGGCGAGGATTGTTTTATCGCGCGGATTTGTCTGCGTTCAATAGACGTGTTGGACGAAGTGCTTAGCCCGCTAAAAGACCGCGCAGAAACCAACACATCTATCATCCACGCGACGCCTGTTAGAAGACGCGCACCGCCGATTTTACTTTGAGGGTTTATCCCAAGCGAGGCGCCAAAACCTATAGCTTAGGAATATGGATGCTAACAGCAAGCCTATGAGCAAACCGTACCAGACGCCGACCGCGCCGAGCGGGGTGTAGATAGCAAGGTAAAAGGCGGTCGGGAAGCCGACAATCCAATAGCTGAACCCTGTTGCGACCATGGGCCAGCGCACATCCTTAAGCCCGCGCAAAATCTGATTGGCGGCTACTTGCACGGCGTCGAAAAACATAAACCCCGCTGCGATGGGCAGGAACGACGTGACCAAGGCGATGACCAATTGATTGTCCGTTTTGCCCGGTTCCATATAAAGCCCCGCCACGCCCTGCGGCCACAGGGCAACCGGAACGGCAAATAACATTATGCTCAGCACCCCCATAATCATGGTCAAAATTCCCGCCCGTTTAACGGCGGCGGGATTGTCTGCGCCTTTGGCCAGCCCGACCCGAACCGCGCCCGCCATAGACAGACCCCACGGCAGCATAAAGGCCAAGGCTGAAATATTCAGAGCGATTTGATAGGCGGCGACTTCCAGCACACCAATAAGCCCGACGATCAGCACACAAGCATTGAACAACATGCCCTCGAACAAAGTGGTCAGACTAATGGGCCAACCAAGCTTGAACACTTCGCCCAGCCGATTCCAGTGGGGATGCCAGAAATGGTGAAATATCCGAAATTCAGTAGATTTTTTGTCCATTTGAATATAGGCGACAAACATGAAAAACCCGGCGATATAAGCCAGTGAAGAGGCGATGCCCGCCCCGACAAGGCCAAGCTCGGGGAAGCCGAACATGCCAAATATTAACAGGGCGTTCAGCCCCGCATTCAGAGCAACACTGGCCATCACCAATAAAAACGGCACCAGGGTTTTACCAATCGCCGCCAAATAATTGCGTAATATCATAGTGCCCAAAGCGAATGGCCAACCTGCCGCGAGGGCGAGGATATAGCTGCCTGCCTTGGCAGATTGCTCCGGGTCTTGGCGCGCCAACAAAGCCAACGGTTCTGCCAAAAACGCAAATACCAACATGACGGGTGTCATGAAAGCCACGCACCACAGCGCCATGCGCACAGAAATCCGCGCATCATGGCGGTCAGCTACGTCCGCGCCGAGCGCCTGCGACACCAAAGGCGACACGGCCATGACTGGCCCCGCGCCGAGCATCCACAGCATGAAATAAATAACTGAGCCAAGGGACGCCGCCGCCACTTCGGCAGCCCCCACTCGCCCGATCATCAAAATATCAATGGTATAAATAGAAAATTGCGCCAATTGTGTCAGCGCCATGGGAATGCCCAAGAGCAATAAAACCTTTAGCTCGCCAGACCATGTTTTGGGCAATTCGGCTTTATGGTGTTCATTTATTTGTGTCGTATCAGTCATTGTGTATCCGTAGAAGTAAGAAGTATGGGGAAAACGGAGACAATAAAAAACCTCCGAAGCTGTGGCCCGGAGGTGCGGTCTTTAAGCGGGTTAGGCTAGGACGTTACAGTCACGGGCAGGAACAGGTACATAATAAGTCACTGGACGAACAGCGCTCGCCAGCCTTACCATATAGAAAAAACAAATTGTTCATAGTCCGCTCACTTTTGTTGCGCTTGGGATAGAGAGGGGAAGCTAGATTGTCAATGGGGATAAATTCGCATACTCCCCCTCCCTGTAAGTGGGGGGGGGAAGGATGGTGGAATATGCAGATAGAGTATCGTGCGGGAAAAAACTGTGGTTGATGCTAGTCCTTAAACGGAGTAACAGGCGCATATGGGTCATAGTGGCAAACATTCTGGAGAGCCTGCGCAGGGGGCGCGTCTGTATTGGATTTTAGCTCTGTTGGCAGGGGCTGTTTTTTGGCTATTGCCAGTAATGGTATTTCTCAATTTGGGGCGGGGTTTGGATTTGGCCGATACGGGGCATTATTATAATACATTGTCGCGGTTTTCGGAAATCCGTTCCATGTCGTCCCAGTATTTTGTGCTTTGGGATATGTTGCCCGTGGGCGCGGGTATTTTAGAAAACAGACTTTGGGTATTTGGATTGTTTTGGCTGGCGGGCGGGATTTTTAGTTTCGGTTTGCTCCGGTTTTTTGGTCTCGACTACCGCAAATCGCCCGTAAATTTAGCGGTGTTCCTAGCCATATGGGCCAGCGTCTATGTGTATTATTTTTGGTGGCTGCCCGACCCGTCTTATAATGCAGTGGCAGTGATTTTGCTCTATGCTTTGACGGGGTTGGTTTTCTGGCTATGCGCCATTGCAAGGACAGGAATTGCCAGTAAATTTTTCTATGGTCTGGCTGTGCTGGTTGGGTTTTTGCTGGCCGCATTTGTCCTGACCCGGGCGACCAGCGCCTTGCTGTTTTTTCTATTGGCTATGGGGTTTTATTTGTCGCAAGCCAAAACGGTTTGGTCGGGCGCGACGCTGAAACTCGCGGGCTTCGGTCTGTTGGGCGGGCTGTTGTTTTTGTTGATGGTTCACCTAGCCGTCGAGCCACTTTCGGTCATATGGGACAGGCAAATAGGCGGGCTGGAAATGCGCCAGATACGCGGGCGGCGTACAGACTTGCTTGGCTCTATGTCTAGGTTTGCAGGCGACATAACCAGTGATAGCCGTGCCTATTTACCGTGGATGTTTGCCAGTATAGCGGGGGCAGTTTTCGCGGACTTAAAATATGTCAAAAGTAAAATAGTCAGGCAAGTCCTCTATACCATGTCTGCCCTCGGGTTTATGGGTATGGCGGTTAAATTAGGCACGCAATTTTCCGGTGGAAAGTTACCTCGCGATGTTGAAGTCTCCGGTTATTTATTGTTTTTAACCTTGAGCCTGTTAACGGTTTTTCTCCTGCGCCGTCTGTTTTCTGCACATCAAGTCGAGCGCACAAATTGGCTGCTCGCCCTGCTGGTTTTACTGGTTATGCCCTATGTCTTTGCATTTGGCACGGGCAATTTATGGCTGAAGCAAAGCTTGTTTGCGGGTGGTTTTTTGATCACTATTTGCCTGTTAGTTCTCGTGTTTCTGCGTAAATCAGTGCCAGTTTA
This sequence comes from Robiginitomaculum sp., assembly GCA_021647375.1. GTDB lineage: Bacteria > Pseudomonadota > Alphaproteobacteria > Caulobacterales > Maricaulaceae > Robiginitomaculum_A. Next base: position 10,105 of record JAKIUV010000033.1, on the reverse strand, counting down.
TTGGCATATTAGCGTGCTGGCTACGTTGTTATTCGTGCCCTACGGCGTGTACCAATTGGCCCAAAACAAACCCTATAGATTACCTGCAACTCTATCCCAGCAAACCACTGAAATTAGCATACGCGGCGGGGCGGGGGGCACGTTAAAAGTCGACCGTGTAACGGCGAAATATCTCAACCAAATGGGGCAGTTTTACGATCAATTTGGCGCGGTTGATGACCGCGCATATCTAATCGATCTCTCGGGCATGTCTCCATTTCTCAGTTATCATCTGGATGCAAAATTGATGAGCGTACCGTGGGTGATTGCGACAGAAAAAAATTCGCAAGCGACGTTTGAATTTATTTTGGCGCGTATGGACGCGGAAGCGCTCAAGTCCGCATGGATAATTGATGCGCCAGAGAACAAACGCCATTTGGACGGGTCGGCGCTGCGGGCTTTTGGCATTAATTTCCCGGACGATTACGAATTGGTGCTAACCGCCCGGCCGCCAGTATCAAAAAAAGATATACATTTGTATCGCCCAAAGGATATCATAGAGCCATGAGCGATAAAGACAATATACGCATTCCGTTTTGCAGGCCTGATTATGGGGACGGCGAACGCGCCGCCATAGAGACCGCTATCCGTTCCGGCAAGCTGGAGGGCGGCGGGGCTATGGCGGTAAAGTGCGAGCGTTGGTTTGAGGGGTGGGCCGGATGCGAACGGGCGTTGATAACACCGTCTTGCACCGCGTCCCTAGAGATGATGGCGCTGGCGTTGGACTTGGGCGAGGGCGACGAGATTATCATGCCGTCTTTCACATTTGTCTCGACGGCAGGGGCCTTTGCTCTGCGCGGCGCGGTGCCCGTGTTTGTGGACATAGACCCCCACACATTTAATCTGGATTTGCAGGCGGCGCGGGCTGCCATAACGCCTAAAACCAAGGCGATAATGCTGGTGCATTACGGCGGCGTTGGTTGCGATATGGACGGGTTTGTCGCCCTGTGCAAAGAACACGGTATTGTGCTTTTGGAAGACGCGGCGCAGGCTATTGGTGCCACATGGGACGGCAAGCCGCTCGGCTCGTTCGGTGCGCTCAGTGGCTTTAGTTTTCACCATACCAAGAACATAACCTGCGGCGAGGGTGGAGCTTTGCTGATAAACGATCCGGCACTGGTCGCCGCGTCGGAAATTATCCGCGATAAAGGCACGGATCGTTCGGATTTCCTCAAGCGGCAAGTGACAAAATACCAGTGGCAAAAACTTGGCTCCAGTTACCAGCTCAGCGAATTGGCCTCCGCAGTGTTGTCTGAGCAACTTCTCCGTACCAACGAAATCAATGCCGCACGCATGAAAATCTGGCAGAGATATGACGAAGCTTTTGCGCCACTCAACCAGTTGCAAACACCGCATATCCCGGCCAAGGCCGGGCACAATGCCCATATATATTCTGTACTGTTTGCGACCAGTGAACAGCGAAACCAATGTGCGGCATTCATGCGCAATGCCGGGATTGTCGCTGCGCCCCATTATGTACCTTTGCACAGCACGCCAGGCGGAGTAAAATACGGGCGCTCTAGCGGAGAGTTACTTGTGACCAACAGGGTAGCTGATACCCAATTGCGCCTGCCGCTCTATGCTACAATGCGCGCAGCTGAACAAGAAGAAGTCATCGCAACTCTGCTCGAATTTATCGAGACCGCAAATGGTTAAACCCTGTGCCGAATGTTAACGGGGCAAGCTATGGGCGCGCAATTTATCCCAGGCTTTAAATTCGTAGGCTATGGACTGTTTGATCATTTCGCGCCAGACGGGTTCGGCTATGTCTATGCTCAGGCCTTGCTTTAGGGCTTCGGCTTTGACCTTGGTGACTACGTCTTCGATACGGACGCTATCGTAAACGGCGTCCCGGTCGGTTTTTATGCGGGCTGCGGCCTCCATATAGGCTTGACGGCGCACGATCAGGGCCACCAATTCGCGGTCGAGCGCATCAACGCCCTCGCGGACTTCGGCCATGGTGTTGCAGTCTTTAGCAGGTTTAATCATCAGTGGGCCAGTTAGTTAAAAGTTCCGGATCGAGATTGCGGTTACGCCATTTTAATCGCCAACACAAGTGCGGACCGGTAGAGCGCCCGCGCGAGCCTACCTCGCCTATTTTATCGCCGCGTTTGACCTTTTGCCCCGGCTTTACGTCTATGGCGTTCATATGCAGATACATGGAGATCAGCCCCTGCCCGTGGTCAATGAGAACCATAGCCCCCTCAAAATACAGATCATCATCCGCCAGCGAAATAACCCCGTCCGCAGGTGCGTAAATCGGCGTCCCCACGGGAGCCGCAATATCGACCCCGTAATGGGGCTTTTTCTTGACACCGTTAAGGATACGCTGCGCCCCAAAGGGTGAAGTTTTGATGAAGTCCTTCAGCGGATACTCAAACCCATCCTTGAACCACATGGTTTGCTGGCGCGAAGCAAAGCCCTTTTTCTTGCGAGCAGAAGACGCGCGGATGCGGACGAGTTGAGCCTCGGAAAATGTAGAAACTTGGCTTGGCGGCAGGCCGTCTATGCGGGAGATTGTGTATTTGCGGGGGGTAATTTTAAATGACTTGCCGAATGCCATATTAGTGCCAATTTTAACTACAATTTTTTCCTGTGCGGGCGCATCACGATCAAAGCCTAGCATAACAAAACCATCTTGATCAGATTTAGTTTTAATACCACCTATTTCCACAATTGCATTAGGATAGGTTTTACATTGAATAGCTCCGCCTTGTTCGAAAAAACCCGCGCATTCAAAAGATGGGTTTACTAGAATACGAGTATATTCAATGGTTATTAACTCGGATTCTTGTTCCTCAATAGATTGTTTCACCTGCCTAGATAGTTCATCCTCTGACGTAATTTGTGCATCACTTTCACTTTGCCCGCAGGCAGTTAAGAATACTGCAAATAGAACACCCAAAAACCATCTTACCCCCTCACCTTGTTCCTCTCCCCATGGGAGAGGAGACGGTGTTGCGACTTTCTTCATATTGGCAAGAAAGTGCAGGAAGTTTGGCAGTCTTAGCCTCTCCCTTAGGGAGAGGCGCGCGACAGCACCCCAAGAGCACTTCCTACGGGGCGCGGGGGAGGGGCTTGGATGTTCGTGTTTTCTCAAGCCCATTATTAAGACTGCGTCTCTTGCCAGCGCTTGAGGCTTGCGGCTGCGTCAACATAGGCCTCTTGCAAATCTTCACTCCAGTATTTGAGTTCGTCCAGAGGAATTCGTTTTTCTGTGACAGCACACACAACATAGCCACCGGATTCCAGGATAAGGTAATCGGAGGAACCATAGCTGATTTTGGCTTCGCGGTTGGCATTCGTAAAATTTAACATGAGGGCTTTCTACATCAGTTTGCGGGAAATCAAAAGAGGTCACCCTGGATTTTTTCAGTTGGTGGTACAGGTTTTTGGATGTGCCGTTTTGGCTTTGGAGTCCCGTCAATCACAGCGCCGCGCTTGCCGTCGCTAAAGGTCAAATTCACGGCTTGGCCGACTTTTAGCCGCTTACCTTTGCGCACAACTTTCCCGTCCGTATCTGTCACCAGCGCATAGCCGCGCTCTAACACGCCTTGATAGGAATAAGCTTCCAATAACTTCCCCGCACCCGCCAATCGGTCGCGGGATTTTTGTAATAATCTGCCCATAGACAATACGGCTTCGCGCCCGGCATTTTGCACGCTGTCATTTTTGCGGGCAATATCGCGCACCAATGCATCTGGCCGCAAACGCGCGGCGGCGAGATCAAACCTCTGGCGTGGGTTCGACAACACAGTGTCGAGTCTGGGTAATTTCGCCGCCGCAAAACTTAGCTTCTTGCTCTCGACGGTGCGGCTCAATCCCCGTTTCAAGCGCAAGCCATAATCGTCTACCGTATCAATTAGTTCTGCCCGAACAGGCACGGCAATTTCCGCCGCCCCGGTTGGCGTAGGCGCCCGTTCGTCGGCCACATAATCAATCAGCGTCCAGTCAGTTTCGTGACCGACCGCCGAAATAATCGGGATGTCAGATGCGAACGCGGCGCGCACCACATTTTCTTCGTTAAAACACCAAAGGTCTTCGATAGAACCACCGCCCCGCGCCACGATTAAAACATCCGGACGCGGTAGTTCGTCCGTCTCGTCGTAATGGTTAAACCCGGTGATGGCCGCAGATATTTGCGCCGCCGCCGCATCGCCCTGCACCAAGACCGGCCAGACCAAAACCCGCAAGGGGAAACGGTCTTCGACCCTGTGCAAAATATCGCGGATGACGGCTCCGGTCGGGGAGGTAATCACCCCGATAGTCCGGGGCAAATATGGTAATTCCTGCTTGTGTTCTTCACCGAACAAACCTTCCGCCGCCAGCATTTTCTTGCGCTTTTCCAACATGGCCATAAGCGCACCAACGCCCGCAGGCTCCAGCCTGTCGATGACCAATTGATATTGGGAGCGCCCCGGATAGGTCGTCAACTTGCCCTCGACAATCACCTCCATACCCTCTTCGGGGCGGACAGGCAGACGCGAGACCGAGCCTTTCCACATGATGGACGCGATGACGGCTTTGTCGTCCTTGACATCCACATACATATGCCCGGACTTGGCGATGACCACCCGGCCAAGTTCGCCGCGCACCCGCACACGGCCAAAAGTTTGCTCCACCGTGCGCTTTAGGGAAAACGCCAGTTCAGAGACTGAATATTCATGCGCATTTGTGGGCGTGTTGTTCATGTTTACTCTTGTGGGCTATTGGGTCATAAGTGTCAAAATTTTTGTATGGAATCAGGTGATGAAAATTCTTTTGATCGGTAGCGGCGGGCGCGAACATGCGCTGGCGTGGAAAATAAACCAAAGTCCGCTGTGCGAGCAGCTTATATGCGCGCCGGGCAATGCCGGAATTTGCGAAATCGCTGATTGCGTAGACATCAAAGCAGATGATGTGGACGGGCTTGTGCAATTTGCCCTCCGCGAAGCGGTGAATTTTGTTGTCGTCGGCCCAGAGGTTCCCTTAGCGCTCGGTATTGTCGACGATCTTACCCAGCAAGGCATTGCCGTCTTTGGCCCGACCGAAGCCGCCGCTATGCTGGAAAGCTCTAAGGCGTTCACCAAAGATTTCTGCACCCGCCACGACATCCCCACCGCCAAATATGATGTGTTCACCAATGTCGCAGATGCCAAAGCTTATTTGGGCGAAATGTCCGCACCTTATGTGATTAAGGCCGACGGGCTGGCGGCGGGTAAAGGTGTGGTCATTGCCGAGACTAAAGAGGAGGCCGAGCGCGAACTGGACGAATTTTTCTCTGGCAAATTCGGAGATGCGGGCGAATGCGTCCTCATAGAAGAATTTATGACCGGCCACGAAATTTCCTTCTTTGCCATTGCCGACGGCAAGTCGGTTTTACCCCTTATCGCCGCCCAAGACCACAAACGGGCTTTTGACGGCGATAAAGGCCCCAATACGGGCGGTATGGGGGCGTATTCTCCAGTGCCCGGTTTTGATGATGAGAAACGCATTATGGACGAAATTCTAATCCCGACCGTGCGCGGCATGGCGGCGGAGAGCGCGCCGTTTACGGGCGTGTTATTCGCAGGCCTGATGATGACAGCAGACGGGCCAAAGCTGATCGAATATAATGTGCGCTTCGGTGATCCTGAATGTCAGGTTCTCATGCGCAGGCTCAATTCGGACTTGTTGGACATGATGTTCAAAGCAGCCAAAGGCCGTTTGGTTGATGTGGGTTTGGTGGAATGGTCTAGGGACGCCGTGGTCAATGTGGTGGTCGCAGCCAAAGGTTATCCGGGTAGTTACGCCAAAGGCGAGGTCATTAAAGGCGTAGACGCCGCCAACCAAATGGACGGCGTGCAGGTATTCCACGCAGGCACAACACGCAGCCAAGACGGTGCATTATTATCGGCGGGAGGCCGCGTCCTCAACATCACCGCCCAGGGAAAAACAGTAGCACAAGCCGTAAACCGCGCCTATAAAGCCATAGATGAAGCCGTAAACTGGCCGGGTGGATTCGTAAGGCGCGATATTGCCAAGCAGGCTTTGCCAAACAAGCTTTGCCAAACAAGTTTTGAAGGAAAATAATATGAAATATTGCAAAACAATTCTGCTAGGCGGTATGGCATTAATTCTGTCTAACTCTGCTTTCGCAAATTCCGCCAAAAACAAACTTCCCCTCATTCATGCGGGTCTAGTTTTAGCTGTTCCCGGCCAACAACCACTCGCAGAGCAAACCATTTATATTAGCGATAATAAAATAGAGAAAATCGTCGCAGGCTATCAACTTGAAAAAGGTGCATCTATTATTGACCTTAAAGACAGCTTCGTCCTGCCCGGATTGATTTTCTGCTTTGCCCTGACCACGACCACCGAATTTTCCCGGTCCAGCCAGTCAACATTTATCTGCCCCTGCCCCGAGGCATAACAACGTAAACCGGCTTTTTTATAATCACCGTTTTCCAGTCGCATAATCAATACCGGAATATCCGTGTCTTTGCTGACAATGCCATCCTCCGGCGATAATACTGTCACCGGTAAATCTTTTGTAGACACTTTTATCGCAAAATCTTCCATGCCATCAAAACCGGTTGCCATCGGGAAACGCGGTAACGCCTGAAAGTCACTGGCGGAACTCACCGCACCTGATTGTTGACCAACAGCAAAATAACCGAGTCCATGTAACAGCACGGTCAGTTCTTTTGAATATTCACCATAAGGATAAGCAAGCACTATGATAGGATTATTAACATTCTGTTGCAGAATAAACTGCGCCCGTTCGACCTCATCGATAATCCGTTTACGCCACTGCGCTTTTGTTTCATCGCTACGATGTCGTATCAAATGACGGTGCGTAAAACTATGGTTGCCAATTTCAGCGCCGAAACCCTGCATCTCGCGCAATTGCTGCCAGTTCACATAATGAGTGTAACCCGCGCCCATGTATTGTCCGGTAACAAACACAGTAAACGGCCAGCCTCTGGCTTTTAACACGGGGAAGGCTTCGTTATAGACTGAGCTGTAGGCATCATCAAATGTCAGAACCACGGTTTTATCCGGCACCGGTTTACCATTGGCAAGATAAAGCAGCGTTTTAAACAGCGGCCAGATGGTAAAACCATTATCAGCCAGATACGCCATATGCTGTTGAAATCTTTCCGGTCTTACACTGGTGCCCGGCGGCGTGTTGACAGCGATGTTGTGGTACATGAGGATGACGGCGTTGTTGGTAGCAGGTGTTACTTCTGTAGAAGAAGCGAATGCTACGCTGTAATAAATAATGAAAAATGAAAAACGAATAATAAAAAGCCAGAAATATTTCATATCATTACTTCTTCTAAACGCCAGCGTGGATAACACAAAAAATCACGCTAACATAATACATCAGCACCGGCCTTATTTAATACAAACGACCTGATATACATCAAGCGCAATCACAAAGCAGCCCGTTCCGCCAATCTCCTGTTTTTTATAAACCATACAGATAAATGCCTTACACATTAGTTATTTATAACGATTCATCTCGACAGAAAGCTTATTTTTAGTGTACTATTTGGCCTCGTAAAACCCCGCTACTTTAGAAAATCATCTCCCTGACAGTTCCAGATGTTTTCATCGCGGTTCGGTGCAGAATCAGCACCAAAGCGATCTCGCACACGGTTTCATCCGTAGTTTTACAAACTTTATACAATCAATTTATGCATTCACTACCATGCAAGGCTGCCAAATATGACTGACGTAAAAAAATCACTCCCTGTAAAGAAAATTGTCGCGGGAGTTTTTTTCGCTATTCTTGCTTACGCCTTATCAACCGTTACACCGTCAATCGAAGTCGCCTGGGTGACGGCTGTTCTAGTCTTAACCATTTACCTGTTCGCTTTCGAAATTGTTGATGTCGATGTTGCCGCTATCAGCATCATGGTAATTCTGGGATTAACCACCCTGCTGGCACCCTACATGGGCCTAAGCGAAGGCCTGGTTGATACACAAAAGATTTTCAACGGCTTTGCCAGTAACGCGGTGATGTCGATTATCGCAGTGATGATCATCGGTGCCGGCCTGGATAAAACCGGGCTGATGACAAAAGTAGCGGCTTTTATTCTGAAAGTCGGCGGCACCACGGAAACACGCATCATCCCGATTATCTCCGGTACGGTGGCTTTCATCTCCTCATTCATGCAGAACGTCGGTGCCACCGCGCTGTTCCTGCCGGTGGTAAGTCGTATTTCAGCGCGTTCCGGCCTGCCGATGTCACGCCTGCTGATGCCGATGGGTTTCTGTGCCATCCTCGGTGGTACTGTGACCATGGTCGGTTCATCGCCGCTTATCCTGCTTAATGATCTGATTATTACGTCAAACCACGCCATGCCTGCCGACCAGCAGATGGCGCAGTGGTCACTGTTTTCCGTAACCCCTATCGGTGTTTCGCTGGTAATTACCGGTATTCTTTATTTCGTGCTGATGGGTCGTTTCGTATTACCAAAATCGACCGGGGAAGGTTCAAAAGCCGGCGACACAGTCGATTACTTCAAAGACATCTACAACCTGAACTACGAACTGTTCGAAGTTGAAGTGCCTGCGGACAGTAACCTGGTCGGTAAAAAACTGGACGATGTCGAAAATGCCGAACGCATCCGCATCATCGCATCACATACCGGCGCTGACGATCAGCGCGTTGGCCCCGGCGGTCTGGCGCGTGATCTGGGCATTCAGGCTAACACCGTGCTGGGCATACTCGCCGCACCCAAAAATCTGCTGGCCTTTGTCGATAATCACAAGCTGGTACTACGCAGTGAACTGCAAACATTCACCGATGCACTGTCCAGCGCCAAATCGGGCATCGCTGATATCGTTATCCCACCAGGTTCATCGCTGATCGGAAAATCAGCGCGTGACCTGTGGATGCGTAAGACTTATGGCGTTGCCATGGTCGCCCTGCACCGCAATGGCGAAACCCTGCGCGAAGGCGACAACATCCGCAACCTGCCACTGGAAGCCGGTGACACGCTGGTGGTACACACCAGCTGGGACGCGCTGGCACGTTTGCAGAAAGACAAAAACTTTGTTGTTGTCACCACCGAATTCCCGCACGAAGAAACCCGCCCCAATAAAGTTGGCTGGGCCGGCCTGTTCTTCGCCATCGCGCTGGGCATGGTGTTATTCACCGACCTGCGTTTGTCTATCGCGTTGCTTACCGGCGCTATCGGCATGGTGCTCTCCGGCGTACTCAACATCGACGAGGCGTATGAAGCGGTTTCATGGAAGACCGTATTCCTGCTCGCCAGTTTGATCCCGCTAGGCCTCGCTGTGGAGACCTCAGGCACCGCTTTCTGGATCGCCGAGCAAACCCTGCATGTAGTTGGCGATATGCCGGTATGGGTGATACAGGCCGCAGTCGCTGTACTGGCCACCTTCTTCACCCTGGTGATGTCCAATGTCGGTGCCACCGTGTTGCTGGTACCGCTGGCGGTAAACATCGCCATGGGCGTTGACGGCGCTGATCCGGCAATTTTTGCACTGACCGTGGCAATCGCGACATCAAACTCGTTCCTGATCCCGACTCATCAGGTTAATGCATTGATCATGGGTCCCGGTGGCTACCGCGTACCGGACTTTATAAAAGCCGGCAGCATCATGACTATTTTATTCCTGATCGTTTCGATGACGGTGATGAACATCATATTCTAGGGAAACGCTGCCAACAAAAAAGCCAGCGTATGAATGAACTTCATACGCTGGCTTTTTTTTGAGGTTGTTTTTATAAAATCACGTCTTCAGTAGCGGCTGTTTTTCCTGCCGAAGATAGCGATAAACCTCGACATTGATAACAGGAAAAATACTGCCAGCAAGCTCGCCAGATCAAACATAGCCGCTGCGCTTTCATTGGCGGCCACATCGACTGCTGTACCAGCAGCGTTCGTAGCCAGTACCAGCTTGCCGTCAACCACGATATATTTTTCACCCGTCGCGGCAACACATTCACCCGTCGCCAGCAAACACGTATTACCATCTTCTGTCGGCAACTGCGTACCGTCAGGCAGTGCCAGCAGCCATTCCGGAGTAAGTTTCTGCGGTTGCAATGTGATACCGCCCGTACTAATAG
>JAKIUV010000032.1 GCA_021647375.1 Robiginitomaculum sp. | reverse complement strand
CGACCCTGTCGCCGACTAGGTTGGCCGCATAGGCAGGCACGGCTATTAGACCCGCCAAAAAAACAAGAGAGAAAATCTTAAGCATCTGGCGACCAGGCCTCATAATCACTAGCGACTTTGTCCCGTTTGCCGCCGTTCCATAAACTACCCTTGGGGCGCCACGCATATACGGTTCCGGTCATGTTGGGGCGGTGTTCTTTTTCAAACGCTTGCGTCGGTAGCGGATCTACGTTCGGGCGCTGGTCATGAAGATGATGCAACCAGCCATGCCATTCCGGTGGTATTTTCGAAGCATCCGCATAGCCCTTATAAGTCACCCAGCGGCGCTTGCGGCCATCATAGGTCTCTTTCTTTTCTTCGTAATATTTGTTACCAAATTCGTCTTCAAAGACAAATTCCGCCCGACGTTTCAAGGTCAATAAAGTCCCGAGCGTAGCCCCGTCCCACCAAGCCACCAGACGTTTGATAAATTTCAACATAACAAGTCCATACTTTCTATTTCCAACGCAATATGACTACAAAGTCAGGATTCGTCCAGCATAATTACAGTGCTATAGGCAGGTATAATGGCGGCAATATGGCGCAGACAGAATTTATTTGCGCACAAGTCTTGACCCTGTCGATTAGGGGGGCGTAGATTGCTAGGCCGACTCATATGCATATAGAGGACGCACCATGCAAATTGACCGCCATTATACTACTAAAACAAATGATCCATATGCTGATATGGAGTTTAAAACCGTGTCTAGCGAGATACGTGACCCGGACGGGGCTTTGGTGTCGGGGACGGGCAAATTTACGGCACCTGCGGCTTGGTCGCAAATGGCTTGTGATATATTGGCGCAGAAATATTTCCGCAAAGCTGGTATTCCGGCGCGGCTCAAGCCTGTCCCGGAAGACGATGTGCCCGAATGGTTGTGGCGCAAAGAGACAGACACCAAGGCGCTGAATAAATTGGATAAAGCCGAGCGTTTGGTCGGCGAAAATGATGTGCGGGCGGTGTTTGACCGCATGGCGGGCTGCTGGACATATTGGGGCTGGAAGGGTGGTTATTTCGACACGGACGCCGATGCGCGGGCTTATTTCGACGAGATGCGCTTTATGTTGGTTAGCCAAATCGCGGCACCCAATTCGCCGCAATGGTTCAACACTGGCTTGCATTGGGCTTATGGTCTGACGGGGAAAAGCCAAGGGCATCATTATGTAGATTTCCGCACGGGCAAATTAAAGAAATCTGCCAATGCTTATGAACACCCGCAGCCTCATGCGTGTTTCATCCAATCTGTCGGTGATGAATTGGTCGCCGAGGGCGGGATTATGGATCTCTGGGCGCGCGAAGCCCGCTTGTTTAAATACGGCTCTGGTACGGGGTCTAATTTCTCGTCTATCAGGGGCGGTGGTGAGGGTTTGTCGGGAGGTGGGTCGTCGTCTGGCTTGCTTAGTTTCCTAAAGGTCGGCGATACATCTGCGGGCGCGATTAAATCCGGCGGCACCACCCGCCGCGCTGCCAAAATGGTCATTGTCGATATTGACCATCCGGACATCGAAGAATTCATCGGCTGGAAAACCCGCGAAGAGATGAAAGTCGCGGCGCTTGTAGCAGGCTCGAAGGCGCTTGAGAAGCACTTGAATGCTATCCTCAACGCTTGCATCAATTGCTCTGGTTCTGACGAGGATTGCTTTAGCCCCAAAGTCAATATGGCGCTCAAGCGCGAAATCCGTGCCGCCAAGCGGGCAGGAGTGCCGGACGGCGCCATAGAACGTGTGTTAAACTTGGCGCGCCAAGGCATCGACACTATCGAAGTCCCCGTGCTGGACGCCGATTGGGACAGCGAAGCTTACCGCACTGTCGCCGGACAAAATGCCAATAACTCCGTGCGGGTCAGCGATGATTTCCTCCGCGCCGTCAAGGCGGACGAAACATGGGATCTCATTCGCCGCACAGACGGCGCCGTAGCGAAATCCGTGCGGGCGCGCGATTTATGGCACCAAATCGGGCTGGCCTCTTGGTCAAGCGCTGACCCGGGCATCCAATATCATGACACCATCAATGACTGGCACACTTGCCCCGAATCGGGTGAAATCCGAGGTTCTAACCCGTGTTCCGAATATATGTTTTTGGACGATACGGCTTGTAACCTTGCGTCGATAAATCTGATTAAGTTTAAGGGTAAAGGCGTGACATTTGATACTCCTGCGTTCGAGCATGCTTGTCATTTGTGGACGATTACCTTAGAAATTTCTGTGCTGATGGCGCAATTCCCGTCCAAGGAAATCGCCCGCAAGTCCTATATGTACCGCACACTTGGTCTTGGTTACGCCAATATTGGCGGGCTGCTTATGGCTAGCGGGCTTGCCTATGATAGCGAAGAAGGCCGCGCGACGGCGGGGGCTATTGCTGCTTTGTTGAGCGCCGTAGCTTACGGTACATCGGCGAAAATGGCCAAAAATTTGGGTGCGTTTTCTGAATATGAGAAAAACAGCAAGCCCATGTTGCGGGTGATTAAAAACCACCGCCGCGCTGCCGAAGGCCGGACGGACTTTGACGGACTTAGCTCCGTGCCGCCGCCGCTCAACCGCGCGGCTTGCCCCTATGAAAGCTTGCCCGAAGCCGCCGTTAAGCAGTGGAAGCGCGCCGAGGCAGACGGTAAAAAACACGGCTACCGCAATGCGCAGGTATCGGTGATTGCCCCGACGGGTACTATTGGCCTGATCATGGATTGCGACACCACGGGCATCGAGCCGGACTTCGCATTGGTTAAATTCAAGAAGCTGGCAGGCGGCGGGCATTTCAAAATTATCAACCGTTCCGTACCTCGTGCGCTGGCTGCGTTGGGTTATACCAAGCGCCAAATCGCCGATATTGAAAACTATGCTTTGGGTACAGGGTCGCTGGCGGGTGCAACCGCTATCTCTCTGGACGATTTAAAATCGCGCGGCTTCGACGAAGAACGCCTGGCTATAGTCGAGGGTGCCGTTAAAGATGCTTTCGATGTACGCTACGTGTTTAACCGCTGGACGCTAGGCGACGACTTTTGCAAGGATGCGCTTGGCCTGACCAATGAGCAATTAGAAGCGAGCGGCAATGATCTTTTGCCCGTGCTGGGCTATTCCCAAGAGGACATCGAAGCCGCGAATGTATTTTGCTCCGGCGCCATGACCCTTGAGGGCGCACCGCATTTAAAAGCCACGGACTTGCCCGTCTTTGATTGCGCTATGCCGTGCGGTCGTATTGGCACACGTAGCCTCAGCATCGATGCGCACATATTGATGATGGCCGCCGCGCAACCGTTTATTTCGGGCGCGATTTCCAAGACCGTTAATATGCCCAGCACGGCAACTATTGATGAATGCGCGGATGTTTACCGTGATGCGTGGAATCTCGGCCTGAAAGCCATTGCACTGTACCGCGATGGTTCCAAACTATCGCAACCGCTCAATTCCGCCCTGTTCGACGAAGCCGCCATGGATGCGCTAGACGAAACCAAAGAGCAATCCGCCGCCGCGCAAGCTTCGGTCGGGGCAGAAAAAATTGTCGAGAAAATCGTCGAGCGTATTGTCGAAAAACCAGCAGAGCGCCATCGTCTGCCGGATCGCCGCACAGGCTATATCCAAAAGGCTTCTGTCGGTGGTCACAAAGTTTATCTCCATACGGGCGAATTTGAAGACGGCTCCCTCGGCGAGATTTTCATCGACATGCACAAAGAGGGCGCGGCGTTTCGTTCTGTCATGAACAATTTTGCTATCGCCATATCTATTGGCCTGCAATACGGCGTGCCTTTGGAAGAATTTGTCGATGCCTTTATCTTTACCCGTTTCGAGCCGTCCGGCCCGGTCAAGGGTAATGAGACCATTAAATTCGCCAATTCTATCTTGGATTATATTTTCCGCGAACTGGGGATTTCCTATCTTGGCTGGGACGACCTTGCCCATGTTGACCCCAATTCTATTACGCCCGATGCGGTCGGGAGCGGTGATAATGAACGCGGCTTGACCAATTTGGATGAAGCGCCCGCCGTGCCTTATTCCAAAGGTTTCTTGCGCGGCGGTGATGCGGACAATATTGTGCATTTTCACCGCTCAGCGCCGGATAATGAAACGGCGGACGAGGGAGCGGAAGCGCAGGACGATGAGGCCGAAATGTTGGATCGCACGGAGGTTTCCAGTGGCGGCACAACGACTACGGCCACAACGAGCGCACCTGTCTCTGAAAGTTCCATTACTGAAACCAGCGTAACGGCGCAAGAGGCACGGTTTAAAGGCTATACGGGCGATGCCTGCCCTACTTGCGCCCATTTCACCTTAGTGCGCAACGGAACTTGTCTTAAGTGCGAAACATGCGGCTCGACGACTGGTTGTTCCTAGGGCCTCTTGGTACTCCAAAATGGGCAATTATCTTTGGAAAATGGTGTATACCATCCTCCCCCGCAAGCGGGGTGAGGATGAAATAGTGCATTTTGGAGGTCGCTCAACTCAGGCATAAAGTAACTGTATTTTAATGCAAAACCGCTCGCACGTTGGCTGAACTTGCGCTATAGAGCGGTCATGAAAATACAATTGCTTATCAAGCGGACGGCACTTTGCCTCTCTGCTACAGGTTTTTTATGGTCTAGTTCTGCATTGGCGCAGACATCCGGAGCTACACCTGTCAGCACCAGCGTGCATCTCTCTGGGGCGTGCGCAGAATGTGATTTATCGCGCCGCGTTATGCCCGGAATGTCTCTAAAGGGGGCGAATTTTGCTGGTAGTAATTTCTCCCATTCCAATCTGGCTGGCGCGAATTTTAGCAAAGCGAACCTTGATCACACTTCGTTCTACAAAGCCTATTTGATGGGTGTGATAGGCGACAAGGTCAATATGAATAGAGCCATATTACGCGGCTCTACATTGTCGGATGTTAAATTGATTTCGTCCAATTTTATTCTTGCCGATTTGCACAAAGCCGACCTCACTGGCGGTAATTTCACGGGCAGCGATTTCACCAAGGCCCGTTTAAAAAGCACGGACGCTATGGGCGCGATATTTGTGAATGCTAATTTTACCAAGGCCAAGCTTGATCGTGGTGATTTTACAGGCTCTGATTTTTCTGGCGCAAAATTCATAGGCACTAAATTCGGTGACGCCGAGGTAAAAGATGCCAATTTCGTAGGTGCCAATTTTAGCGGTGCGGAAATGGTTGAACTATCCGGCTTGACCCAAAGCCAATTGGACAGTGCTTGCGGTTCCAAAGAGACACAATTGCCCGAGGGTTTTAGTTTGAAGGTTTGTTCACCAGAAGTTTTGACATTAGAGGCAGAACTTAAACCTGACCCGATAGCACTCACGGACAGGGTTGCACCGCAAGCGCCGCCTACACTTATGCGCCCGATGATTGCGACGCGTATATCAAGGCGCGGCACAATGCTTTCAATTCGCTCAAGCGAGCTAGACGAGATTATGCGCGGTATTAACGGCGCTTTGGGTGACCTTCCCATGAATAGCCCAACCCGTGCCAAGCTGGAAAAATCCCGTCGCCAGTTGGAGGCCGTTCAAGCCAAAGCAAATCGCTAATTTTCTAGCGTCCACTTTACAACTCTCAAAGCCGCTCATACCTGCGCATGCAGGTATCCATTGCCGGACATTTTTTACACATATAACCCTGCGATAGACCCCTGTATACGCAGGGGCGCCCTAAAGGATAAAAGCGGGTTGTTAGGATGGTTTTACATCTTATGACAGCGGTTATTATTGGTTTATTACTCTTTCGGTAAATCCAGGCGCAGATGTAATTCGCGCAAGGCTTTGGCGTCTACCTCAGCGGGGGCGTTCATCATTAAATCTTGGGCTTGGCCGTTCATAGGGAATAAAATCACATCGCGAATTGTATCGACACCCGCTAGCAACATGACAATACGGTCAACGCCCGGCGCAATGCCGCCGTGGGGTGGTGCGCCGTATTTAAACGCATTTATCATGCCGGCAAATTTATCGTCCACCACTTCAGGGCCGTAACCTGCAAGCTCGAAAGCTTTATACATGGTTTCAGGTTTGTGGTTTCTGATAGCGCCGGAGGATAATTCGATACCGTTACAGACAATATCGTATTGGTAAGCCAAAATATCCAGCTGTTTTTCAACCGTATCAGCCGCTTCAAGCAATTCCATAGCGCTCATGCCCTCTGGGGCTTGGGGCATAGAGAACGGGTTGTGAGAGAACTCGACCTTTTTATTGTCCTCATCCCATTCATACATGGGGAAGTCGACAATCCAGCAAAACTTAAACACGTTTTCGTCGATCATATCCAAATCTGCGGCGAGTTTTTTCAAGGCTGCACCTGCTAATTTATAGGCATCGTCTTTCTTGCCCGCAGAGAAGAATACACCGTCGCCAGCCTTCAGGCCCATTTTATCCAACAGTGCCTTAAGGTGCGCAGGTTCAAAGTTTTTCAAGACAGGGTCTTGGGAATCGACGCCGCCGTTTTCAGCTTGCTTGAGACGCGCATAACCAAGGCCGGGCGCTTGCATTTCTTTCTTGGCCCATTTGTCCATATTATCAAAGAACTTGCGGGACTGGCTATCATTGGCGCCGGGCGCTGGAATGGCAATGACCTTGCCGCCGCTACCTGTGATTTTGGCGAAAATACCAAAGCCGGTTTTGCTCTCGTCGGTGAAGAACTCTGACACATCGGTCAACTCAAACGGAATACGCAAATCAGGTTTGTCAGTACCGTATCTCTCCATGCTTTCTTTGTAGGGAATGCGCGGGAACGGGGTTTGTACCTCTCTTGCTTCTCCTGTATGGCTCGCGAACTCTTCAAACACGCCTGCCATGACAGGCTCGATGGCCTTAAATACATCTTCTTGAGTGACGAAACTCATTTCAATATCGAGCTGGTAAAATTCACCCGGCGAGCGGTCAGCGCGTGCGTCTTCGTCCCTAAAACACGGTGCGATTTGGAAATAACGGTCAAAGCCCGCCACCATTAAAAGCTGCTTGAACTGTTGCGGGGCTTGGGGCAGGGCGTAGAATTTACCGGGGTTCAGGCGTGACGGCACGAGGAAATCCCGCGCCCCTTCGGGTGAACTTGCGGTCAGGATAGGTGTTTGAAGTTCGGTAAAACCTTGGTCAATCATCCGGCTCCGCAAGGAGTTAATCACATTCCCGCGCAATATGATATTTCTGTGCAAAGTCTCGCGGCGCAAGTCCAGATAACGGTGCTTGAGGCGGATGTCTTCGGGATAGTCTTGCTCACCAAATACCGGAAGCGGCAATTTCGCCGCCGGGCTTTCGATAATCATTTGATCGGCGCGTAGCTCGACCGCGCCCGTGGGCAGTTCTTTATTCACAGCTTCGTCGTCCCGCGCCAATAACTTGCCTGTGACCGTTATCACAGACTCGGACGGGCAACGTTTGGCCGCTTCATAAAATTCTGCCGTCGGGTAAACCACGACCTGGCTAATCCCGTAATGGTCGCGCAGGTCAATAAACAACGCATTGGCGTGTTCACGTTTACGGTGAACCCAGCCGGACAAACGGACAGTTTCCCCGACCTGTTCGGTGCGAAGTTCATTACAAGTATGGGTGCGGTAAGCGTGCATGATAATCTCTTTATATTCTTTAGGTAAATTCTAGTCCCGCATTGATACGGACGCACGAAAATGTCAAGGGTTTAGGGCGTATAAAAGCTGCCCTTGCAGTGCAAGAGTGGGGTGCGGATGAAGCCTACAAATCGTCCTCGTCCACTATTGGTTTGTCTTCGGAATATAGCATACGGGCGGCATCACCTTGGGGGTCTTCGTATTGGCCGGATTTTACCGTCCAGAAGAAGGCAAGTAGGCCGACGATGCAAATGCCGATAGCGAGGGGGACTAGGTAAACTAGGGAGGTCATATTAGTGGAACTTCAATCTAAGTGCGTTCAGGGTGACCAGCATACTTGAGCCGGACATGGCGAGGGCGGCAATCATGGGATTGACAAAGCCAAGCACGGCAATCGGTACGGCAATCATATTATAGATGACGGCGAGACTTAGGTTTTCCACCACGCGTTTTTGGGCGTCCTTAGCCGTGTTGACGGCGGTAATGACCCCGGACATTTTGTTGCCTTGTAGGATGATGTCAGCGGCGGCGCGCGATACATCTGCGGCACCTGCGGGGGAGGCAGACGCATAGGCGGCGGCGAGGGCAGGGGCGTCGTTGATACCGTCGCCGATCATCAAGGTCTTGTGGCCTTGGGATTTCAACTCTTCCAGCCGCGCCAATTTGTCGCTCGGCGAGACTTCGGCTTGCCAAATGTCTATGCCGAGTAACTCGGCGGTTTCTCGTGCCATAGATTTTTTATCGCCCGTCAGAAGCTCCACATTATAACCGCACTTAATCAGCCCTGTGATGGTGTCTTTGGCGTCCATGCGCGGGGTGTCTTTAAACTTGAACCGGATGGGTTTCGCGCGACCGATACGCAGCCAGCTTTCTGTTTGGGCATCTGCTTGGTCTTTTGCACCTACATAGCTCGCCGCGCCGAATTTCACCAGCTTGCCGTCGATTTTGGCTTCGACCCCTTGGCCTGGGACTTCTTTGATATTATCGGCGACAGGGCCAGAGCCAGCGGCAGCGGCGACAGCGCGGGCGACAGGGTGGCGCGATGCGCGGGACAAAAGGGCGGCGGTTTCCAGTGCGTCTTTGGATATGTTTTGCGCATTGGAAAGCTGTAAGCTGCCGAGGGTTAATGTACCGGTTTTATCAAATATGATGGTGTCTATTTTGGCGAGCCGTTCCAGCGCATCACCGGATTTTATCAAGACACCTTTTTTGAACAAGCGCCCCGACGCCACCACTTGCACGGCAGGAACGGCCAGCCCCAAAGCGCACGGACAGGTAATAATCAGCACGGCAATAGCATTCAAAGACGCGGTACGAAGGTCGCCGCTATAGAGCATCCAGCCAATGAAAGTAAGGGCGGCGAGCGTGTGGACTATGGGCACATAGAGCCGTGCGGCTTTGTCGGCTATGCGGACGAATTTGCTTTTTTTCTGCTCGCCCGCTTCCACCAGTCTGGAGATTTCCGAGAGGAAGCTATCGCTTGAAACGGCGCTGGCTTTTATGGTTAGGGGCGCGGACAAATTTATCATGCCGGAATATAATGTATCGCCAATGGTCGAGGCCAAGGGCAAGGTCTCGCCTGTGGCGATAGAGGTGTCAATATCAGAACTGCCCTTGATAATTTCGCCGTCTACAGGGATGCGTTCCCCGGCGGCTACCAGCAATATATCCCCCGGTTTTATCATGGACGCAGGCACCGACATCACCGAGCCGTCGTCTTTGACCAGGCTGGCCGTGCTGGCCTGCATGGCGGCTAATCTTTGCGCCGATTCGCCGGTTTTCTGGCGCAGGCGCATATCTAGGAACCGTCCAATCAGTAGCAAGAACAACAACATAACAGCCGCGTCGAAATAGGCATGGGGATTGCCGTGGATAGTCTCGTATATGGATAGGGAAACAGCGAGGATAACGGCCAGAGAAATAGGCACATCCATATTGGTCATTTTGTTTTTCAGCGCCCCCCAAGCCGAGCGGAAAAATGGCTGACCGGAATAGGCCACGGTCGGGATAGCAATGGCTGCAGAAATCCAGTGCATGGTCTGGCGGGTGACCTTGCTCATTTCACTGCCGTCCCAAATGCCCACGGACATGGTCATAATAAGAGCGGTGGCAGCGCCAGCGACGGCCATGGCTTTGAGCAGGCTCGTGGCTTGGTCTCTTTGAGCGAGCGGTTCCAATTCCATATTAAACGGCTTGGCACCATAGCCCAAATCTTCGAGCCGGGCGACGATGGCGCCCGCCTTGGCTGGCTCGCCACGCCACTGCACATTGAGGCGCATGGTGGACAGGTTCATACGGGCGAGGAGAATGTCCGGGAGAGCGGCGGTTTCGCGCTCTATTTTTGCCATGCAACCAGCGCAGTGGGCGCCGCTAATCATCAAGTCTATGGATTGCTCTCCGCTGGCCTTGGCTTGCACATAGGGGGTAAGCGCTTCGGCGGCCTTTCCTTTTTCCGAAAGGTTTCGAGCCTTTTCAGATTGCATGCGCGCCAAATCCTGCGCCGTGGTTTGACCACTGGGGCAGAACTCATCGTCTAAAACTATTTCAACCATATCTTGTTTCGGGTGTTAAATATCGTCCCGTCCGCCTGTTTTGCGCTGGTGGTCAGCACCCATTGCTTACCCAGTAATGCTTTGTCTATGTTGGCTATATAGGTGCCGTCGGCGGCTTGTGCAAATTTTAACGGGGAGTCTTTGTCGGTTTCTGCCAAGTGTTTGAGGGAGCCTGTTACCCGCAAGCCGCGAATGATTATGCCGCCTTTATCTGTGAGTTTGAGGACTATGGTATTTTTGTTGCTGAGCGTGATGTCGGCGTTCCAACCCGTAGCATTTTGGGTGTTCCTTGCCGCGATTGTTTCGTTATATGCCAAACCTTGGCGGTAGGATTGCTTGGTGTCCTCGCCAGGGAAGCTTCTTATGCCCACCGTTACCATGGCAATATTGGCCGCAAAAATTACGCCAAAGAAGACCACGACTGCGCCCAGGACGTGCTTTCCTGTCCATTTTTTACCGCCGCCCTCTTTGTGGGTTTCTACTTCATTTCGCATATTATTTATCCTTGCCCGTGACGAATACGGTTGGTGTTTGTTGTGTATTATTGCTGTCGGAAACATCCGTGATTTTGAAGTAAAAATCTTCCCGATTGCTAAGAGGGGTAACGTCTTTTACGGCCAAGAAAAGCTTGTAATTGATAGTCTCATTAGCTGGGACTTCCAAGATAATCTTGTCACCATGCTTCTTGAAGCGGGCTTCTGTGATGGTTAAGCCTGCTGGATCGTCAATTAAATCAACAGCTTCGATTTTAAATTTGAGCGCTTTGGCCTGCTTGTTCAATATCTTTACGGTGTAGCCATTTTGAATATAGTTATCGCCCAGTGTGACATAATTAGGAGCGCGTACCCGCAGCACATTCAAATCCAGAACCGAGCGGTGACTAAGGCCGTAAAGCATGACAGCGCCAACCGCCAATATGATGAGCGCATAGGCAATAGTGCGGGCGCGAATTAAATGATAAGCGCTGGGCTTGCCGTCTTGGCGGCGCTTGATATTGATACCCGTATCATAGGCGATCAATCCGGTGGGGCGGCCAATTTTGACCATTATTTCGTCGCACGCATCAATACAAAGCGAGCAGCCAATACATTCGAGCTGTAGGCCCTCGCGTATATCAATTCCGGTTGGGCAGACGGCGATACATTGGCGGCAATCAATACAGTCGCCGCGCCCTTCCCATGTTGCGCCCTTTTTGTGCGGCCCGCGCGGTTCGCCTCGGTCAAAGCGGTATGTGACGTTGAGAGCTTCCTCGTCGGTCATGGCGGCCTGAATACGTGGCCATGGGCACATATAGATACAGATTTGCTCGCGCATAAACCCGGCTAAGGCATAGGTGGTGAAGGTCAACATTGCGACAAATACATAGGCCGTCATGGGCGATCCGCCCGTGAAGAAATGCGCCATCACATCATAGGCGTCATGGAAATACAATATCCACGCCCCGCCGGTGGCGAAGGCGATGAGCAGCCAGACAATGTGTTTGGCGGTTTTTTTGTAGATTTTGGCGGGCGTCCATTTGGATTTCTCCAACTTGATGCGGGCATTGCGGTCGCCTTCAAAGAAGCGCTCAACCGCTATAAACAAGTCCGTCCAAATGGTTTGCGGACAAGCAAAACCGCACCAAAGTCGCCCAAACAATGCGGACGCCAAAAACAGGCCAATAGCGGCTAGTATCAACAAGCCGGTAATATAATAAACTTCTTGCGGCCAAATTTCGATGAAGAAAAAATAGAACCGCGCATTTTCAAAGTCGATAAGCACGGCTTGGCTCGGGGCATCAGGGCCGCGGTCCCACCGTAGAAACGGAATGAAATAATAAATGCCCAGCATGGCAAATAACGCTATCCATTTGATGCGGCGAAATGTACCTTTGACACGCTTGGGGAAAATTTTGGTGCGGTTTTTATACAAGCTGTCCGGCTTAACGGGCGTAGATTTGGTCTTGGCTTCCCAGCGGGACTTTTTAATCCCTGGGGCAGCTTCACCGCGTTTGGTTTTTTGCTTGCCGTCTGACATTAGAATAGTTCCAATCTACGTGCTTGGCCAAAAGAGTTATAGGCAATGACCGTTTCACCGCGCTCATAACATGAAGTTTTACTCGCCGCCGCCCAACTCGTTATGAACATAAACACTAAGTGCCATGATTTGATCTGCGGACAGGCGTTCGTTCCAATTGGGCATCACGCCGTTGCGGCCATTGAATATAGTTTCGTGAATGACCTCGGCTGAACCACCGTAAAGCCAGTCCGTATCGGTTAGGTTAGGGGCGCCGTTTTCGCGCGTGCCTTTGCCTTCTACGCCGTGGCATGATGAACAATTTTCCGCGAACAAAGCCGCACCCCGGCTTGCGGATACGCCGTCTGCTTGTTGGCCAGAAATATTGAGGACATGCTGCACCAAATCATTGATTTGTGCTGGCTCCAAAATTTCGTCGCGTCCGTAAGCCGCCATAGAACCAAACCGCGTGTCGTCATGCTCGGCGCGGATACCGTAAGTGATAGAATATTTAATATCGTCAAAGCTGCCGCCCCATATCCATACTTGATCGTTCAGGTTCGGATAGCCGACAACGCCCTGACCACCAGCGCCGTGGCAGGTCTCGCAATTGTCGCCAAACAGGGTTTTGCCTTGCTGCACGGCAAATTCGTACAGGCCGTCGTCCCCGATAATCTCGTTGATAGAGGCATTTGAAAGCTCTTGTGCCCGTGCTGATCTTTCTGCATGCATTTGTTCGACCGCGACCGCAACTCGGTCTCTGTCGGAAAAATCAAGCATGCCTTTGGTATAACCATTAAGTAGCGGAATAGCTGGCATCAGGATGACATAACCAATTGACCAAACAATCGTCATATACATGATGTTAATCCACCATCTCGGCATGGGGGTATCCAACTCTTGGATGTCGTCCCATTCATGGCGGGTCGTTTCTGTGCCAGTGTGTTCGTCAACTTTTTTATGGTCACTCATGACAGATCCTTTTTGGTCGTATTGTCATCAATTATAGGTCGGTCTTCTTTGGTCATTACAACATTGGCTGCATCTTGCGCTCGCTTGCGCCCGCCTGGTGCAAACACATACAAAAGTACCGTGATGAAGAACAAAAAGAAAAACAGCGTACCGCCATATTTGGCGATGAAAGCTATTTGTTCATAATCCATAACTTCCTCCTATCTCGCATTGTCGTTGATATTGGCCTGGTATTCGTCGAAATCCACCATGGTGCCGATGATCTGTAGGTAGGCAATCAGAGCGTCCATTTCAGTGATCTCAGGCTGAGCGTCAAAATTGCGCACTTGCGCTTTGGGGTAACGCGCCAAAAACGCATCTATATCGTCGCTGTCCGGATCTACTTGCGTGTATATATCAGCCTCAGCGAGCGCCACCATCTCGTCGGTATAAGGTTCGCCAATGGCTTGCTTGGCAGCCAGATGCGCGCCGATAAGTTTAGCGTTCAACTTTTTGTCGTTCAAGAAAGCATAGGGCGGCATCACAGAATCCGGCACAACTGCGCGGGGGTTGGTCAGGTGAAACACATGCCAGTCATCAGTATATTTACCGCCGACCCGTGCTAGGTCAGGCCCGGTTCGTTTAGACCCCCACTGGAACGGACGGTCATACATGCTTTCCGCAGCCAGTGAATAATGCCCGTAACGCTCTATCTCGTCGCGCAGGGGGCGGATCATTTGCGAATGGCACAAATAACAGCCTTCGCGCACATATATATCCTGCCCGGCCAGTTCTAGGGGTGAGTAGGGGCGCACACCTTCGACTTCTTCGATGGTGCTGTCGATGTAAAATAGCGGTGCGATTTGAACAATACCGCCCACCATAACGGTTAGGAGGATACCAACCATCAGAGCGAAGGAGCGTGTTTCCATAAAATCATGAAGTTTTGATATTCTCATGTCTATTCTCCTAAAGCCAATTCGGGGATTGCATCGACCGCCGGTTTGCGAGCCGTTGGTTCCTCGTCGGTTAGCGAAACCGCATCCCCTCTGCCTTTGATTGTTTGCCAGACATTGTATGCCATGACAAACATGCCGAGCAGATACATCGTACCGCCAACGGCACGGATAATGTAATAGGGGTGCATAGCTTTGACCGTTTCAATGAATGAGTATTCCAAGAAACCAAGGTCGGTATAGGCGCGCCACATCAGGCCTTGCATAATACCACTGACCCACATGGCGGTGATATAGAAAATAATACCAATCGTGCTGAGCCAGAAATGCCATTCAACCATTTGTAACGAATACAAGTTTTTCTTCTTCCACAGCCAAGGCACCATACAATACAGCGCACCAAAGGTCACCATGCCGTTCCAGCCGAGCGCGCCCGCATGAACGTGACCAATCGTCCAGTCTGTATAATGAGACAGGGCGTTGATATATCGCACGGCCATTAGTGGACCTTCAAAGGTCGCCATGCCGTAGAAGGCAACAGAAACGGCGAGCAAGCGAAGAACCGGGTCAGTGCGGAGTTTATCCCAAGCACCCGATAGGGTCATCAATCCGTTAATCATGCCGCCCCAACTTGGCATCCATAACATGACCGAAAACACCATGCCCAAAGTCTGCGTCCATTGCGGCAAAGCCGTATAGTGTAAATGATGGGGGCCAGCCCAGATATAAATGAAGATAACCGTCCAGAAGTGGACTATGGACAAGCGGTAGGAGTAAACCGGACGTTCGGCGCGCTTGGGGATGAAATAATACATCATGCCAAGGAAACCCGTGGTCAAGAAGAAGCCAACCGCATTATGCCCGTACCACCACTGGGTCATAGCGCTTTGGACGCCGCTGGATAGGGAATAGCTTTTTGAGCCGAGCCAGTCGACAGGGAGGGCTAGGTTGTTGACAATGTGCAACATGGCAATGGTGACGATAAAGGACAGGTAGAACCAGTTAGAAACATAAATGTGCTTTTCTTTGCGCTTGGCCAAGGTCATCATGAATATGGCCAAATAAGCAACCCAAACAATGGTAAGCCAAATGTCCACATACCATTCAGGCTCGGCATATTCTTTGGCGTGGGTAATGCCCATTAAATAACCCGTGCCCGCAATAATAAGGACTAATTGCCAGCCCCAAAACACAAACCAAGGCCACATACCGCCAGCCAATCTGGTGCGGCAGGTGCGTTGCACCGTATAAAAAGAAGTGGCAATCAGCGCATTGCCGCCAAAGCCAAAAATCACGCCAGATGTGTGTAGGGGACGCAGCCGCCCAAAATTGAGCCACGATAAACCTGTAGCATCCATAATTTGTGGATAAGCCAATTGAAAAGCAATCAGCACCCCAATCGTCATACCAGCAACGCCCCAAATGATAGTAGCTATCACCCCAGCCTTGATGACATTGTCATCATATTCATAAGGGTTATAGACAAATTTATTCTGCATGATCCCGTATACAAGTGCAAAAATTGCCAGAGCGAAGGCAAAAATATACATATAAGCATGGGGTTTAATCACCGGGTCAACCCCGCGAGAGGCCACGAGAACTGCCCAGATAAAGCCGAGTACGCAAATAATCCCGATGGGTAGAATAGCCCCGTTGGCTCTTTTAATTATTGATGGATTAACAGACACAGATATCCCCCTGCCTAAAGTGTAAAATTAGAATCAATATTACTAGTAGCCCTTATTTACATAAGTTCAACTTTATTCAGAACGTCAAAACGTCGCATGTGCAATGAGAACTGCGACAAAATTGCACCTTTTCGCCAAAAGGCGCGGGTTTTGCATGATTGTTAATAAATTTGTGCAAATGTACCAAACAAAGAACGAGGCCAATTAAAGCTCTTAAACTGTGGAGGTGAATATGGATTTGATTAAAAATTGGGCAGAAGAAGACGCTCAAGACTATGGGAAAAGAGTCATGATTGTTGAGCATATTCTCAATGATACGGGACTGTTTACCGATGAAGCCCTTGCGGAAATGCTGGATAACCAGCCTAACCATTTGATTGATTTTCAGTATGTGGTCAACGAACCCGACTATCCAGATCGCCAGGTCACAGTAGATTTTTCGGGAGCTGATGGCGCAACCATGATTGCAGCGACCAAGTCCGACTTGCCGATCTGGATCAATGTGCGCGAAGTCATGAATGTTCAACCTAAATACAAAAAAGTACTGGATCAGCTGCATCGAGAATTGGAAAAATATACAGGAAAAAACAATGATCGTGCCAATTGTCGCGGTGGTATCTTACTGTCAAGCAAGACAGCGCGCACACCATACCACGCCGATCCGACCATGACCCATTTATGGCATATACGCGGGCATAAAAAAGCCTGGGTCTACCCTAAAACGCCGGAATTTCTACCGGATGAAGCTTATGAAAGCATAATTTTAGGTGAGATTGATGAAGATATGCCGTGGACAGCAAAATTGGACGAGGGTGCAATTGTAGCACCAGCGGATTTGTACGGTGGGGAATTGGTTCTTTGGCCAATCCGTTCGCCGCACCGGGTTGAAAATGTGACGTTTTGTGTGTCTATGGTTATGGAGTTTTCCACCAAGGCCAGTGCCTTCACCAATGCGGGTATGTTCATGAACGGCGTGTTGCGCCGCAAATATGGGAAAAACCCAAGTTGGTATGATGCATCAGCTCCGGAAAAGTTGGTCAAAGCCATTATTGGGCGAACAATGCTGAAAATCGCAGGCCGCAAGGCGTATCGCCGTAAAGACATGGTGCAGTACAAGTTAGTACAAGACGCCAAAGATTTCGTGCAGGCCGTCGCGACGCCATATGAACGGGTGCATTAGGCGGGTTTGAAGGTGTTTTTAATATCTAGGGGGCGTAAATCAGAGGGTCTATAAGCCGGGTTCTGTACACATTATGCCCAAGAGCATAATGGCGGCGACCATTCATCTAGGGTACTGATTGCTCAGAACCTCAAGCGACCAACCCGGGCAGCGACGTTGAAACACGCCGTGATGCCGCCCCTATTTGGTCTTGCTCCGGATGGGGTTTACCATGCCCGCTTTGTTACCAAAACGGCGGTGCGCTCTTACCACACCCTTTCACCCTTACCACGCCAATAAAAATAGTGGCGGGCGGTTTGCTTTCTGTTGCACTTTCCCTAAGCGCATTGTTGCCAATACGCCCGCCGGTCGTTATCCGGCATCCTGCTTCAATGGAGCCCGGACTTTCCTCCCGCCCTCGCTAGGCTTCGGCGCGGCAAGCACGTCAAAGCATTAACGAAAGTAGGCGGTCGCCCGACCCTCTGAATAAAGGCTTAAAGCAAATGTTTATGCTGAGGTCAAGGCTTGCAATATTGCAACACCTAAGGTAGTGAGTACATAATAAGTATTTATAAATCCATATTTAACAGCATTGGGGGGGGATGTATGGGCTGGTCAGACTTACTTAAGGATAAATCATCGCTTGCTACCGCCGTTAATTTGGTTGGCGATAGGTGGTCTTTATTATTGTTATCAGGTTGTTTTTTCGGTATCTGTCGGTTCAACCAATTTGAGAGTTTTCTTGGTATTAATAGGAATTTGCTTTCATCAAGGTTAGACAAATTGGTCGAGTCTGGGCTTTTGGTGCGACACTTATATAATGAAAACCCAAAACGTTATGAATACCAACTGACCGATATTTCTCGTGAATTAAGGCCGATCATTACCGGGTTAGCTACATGGGGCGAGCGAAATTTTACAAAAGAAGATGCGCCGTTCGCTATTGTTCATAAAGTTTGCGAGCACAAAATAGATGTGGTCATTCATTGCGCTGAATGCGGTACACATGTCGGGAATGATGATATTGCGACGAAAATCAACCCCGGAGCAGGGCCAGAAGCTATACGGTTGTTCGAAAATATGTCGGCAACTGCTAAAATAATAGATTAACTGCGATTTGGTGTATACATCCGTTACTAAATCAGTACTTAGGCCACCGGAATTTTGGTTTTTCGAATCATTATGAAATTGGGCTAAGCGTATAACGTTCCTCAAGAATGCAAAACTTGTCCCATAGGAAACGCGGCGGGTTACTGGTTGCCCCACATTAACCACACACTGCCGCGTTTCCAACTATTTTCAATAAGTTGGAAAAAACTTCTGTACTTATCGTTTAACAGTGAGTACAAAAACAGTATTGGGAGGCTAGGTTCAACGGAACCCCGCAACCCTGAAACAATAGCTTTGGATTTAACGTGCTCTAAAAGTGCGAATTCCAAAGTTCCAGAAGGCGCGGTGGAAACCTGGTTGCCCCACATCAACCCACAACCCCCGCGTCTTCGCCTTTTTTATGTAGAGAATCTCTTCTTATAGCGCACGAGCAGGCTAAGGGTTTCCATAGTTTGGACATCTATTATGCCGTCTATTTTTGTAGGTCTGTAACGGCGTTGAAAAGCTTGAATAGCGTTCAGCGTCGCATCGTCCATAGTTTCTGTTACTGCTACCCCGTAGCCAAGATAAGCAAGGGCAATTTGGATAGTGCGGATTTGCCGACCTGTTGCGTTCTGGTCGAATAAAATTCTTTGATCTGTAGTTTTTACATCCGGCCAAATACCAATCCCGGCATCGGCTAATATTGACCACGGAAATTTTTCGCCCGGATCTTGTTTGCGCCCTGGCGCAATATCGCTGTGTGCAACGACACCGAAATCGGTGATAACGTTACGCCGCATAATATCACGACTGAGCTTGATGACCGCTTGGATTTGCGTATCTGGAAAACCTGGCAGGCCAAAATCATGGCCACCATTGACAATTTCTATACCGATGGATGCGGAGTTTATGTCAGTTTCACCGCCCCAGGCACTAATGCCTGCATGCCAAGCGCGGCGGGTTTCTTCGACTAATTTGAAAATGCGCCCATCTTCCTCCACCATATAATGGGCGGCAACTTTTGCGGTAGGATCGCACATACGTTCCAGAGCCGCCTTGCCGTTTTCCATACCAGTATAATGTAAAACCAATAAAGTCACAGGCAATGTGCGTTTGTCGTGATTGGGTGAGGGGGTATCAATAAATTTCAAGATGAGTGTTTCTTTCTTGCTTAAAGGACCTCGGTTGGTGATTGTTTTTGCCGCTTGGCAATGACATAGACGCTGGCGAGAATAAAGATTGCGCCGATTATCAGCTTCATGCCAAATGGTTCACCAAGAATAATCACACCCAATATAACAGCCCAGAACGGTGACATCAAGGTAAGGGGCACAATCAAGGTTACCTCATAGGTTTTTAAAAGCCTGAAATATTGCCCGTGGGCAAAAACGGAGGCCAATAATGCTGTGTAAAGCACGCCGATGCTTAATTCAATCGGCGCAGCTTTGGCAGTCTCGATTTGCCCGGTCTCCAGGAGTAAGCTACCTAAACCGAGTGTTGGCACTGCTAATATTCCCATCCATGCCAAATATTGAAACGGCCCTATATCACCAACACTTTTGATTAAGATAGCGCCAATGGATACGATCAGGAAGGCGATTGCTACATAAATGAGACCAATATCAAATGACATGCTATTGGGGTTATACATCAGAACCATCACACCTATAAGTGCGCCGCAAATACCCAAACCGCGTGTGAGGCCAATTTTTTCATGCAAGAATATAACGGATAATATTGTGGTAAAGGGTATCATCATTTGTGAGACAATTGCCGCTGCTCCGGCTGGTGCGGTCTTGAGGCCTGTATACAAAAACG
This sequence comes from Robiginitomaculum sp., assembly GCA_021647375.1. Lineage (GTDB taxonomy): Bacteria > Pseudomonadota > Alphaproteobacteria > Caulobacterales > Maricaulaceae > Robiginitomaculum_A. Next base: position 7,259 of record JAKIUV010000032.1, on the reverse strand, counting down.
CCAAATGTAAAGCCCCTACGAAAAACCCTGCGAGACACAATTTGAAAAACTGTTTGGGGATCGGAAACAGAAATGGTGACATCAGTAAAGCTACAAGGCTAAATCTGACGGCTGCAAAGAACAGCGGCGGGAAGCCGAGATCGCTCAGCATCCATTTGGACAAGACAAAATTTCCGCCCCAAATCAGGCAGCATAGACATAATATGAAGAAATCAAAGGCACGCATACCCCGCCTTAACGGGCGAGTAGCGGAATGGCTAGTCTAATTTTAGTCGGTATCAACGCTCCAGCCGTCTGGGGTCTTGTGCGCATCCAATACGGGGCCGGGTGCTTTGGGTTTTGAACTCTCGTCGCCAGTTGTGCTGGTCTTTGTGTCCCCAAAGCTTTGGCTATCAAATGTTTGAAACGACCACATATTGCCAGCGGGGCGCAGGGGTTTGCCTAAAATTTTGGCACGGAGCCAAAGCACGGCAAATGCCACGAAACCTAAAATTAAAATGCCAATCACTACAAAGAGTGCAAATGCCGCCGAAGCTGCGAAGATGAAAAATCCGCCAATCGTTGCCGCAATCAAGAATAAAGCCCGAAACAGGGATTGAAATAAATTTTGCCCGTTACCGGGTAATGGGAATGTTTTTGTCATAATACTCTATATGTCGTGCTTTCTACACCATTCGTCAAGGGCATAGAGGTGACAGTTTTGTCATAATGGATATCTACACGCTTTTACGCCTTTCGAACAGCTACATATAGTTATCAACAGTAATTTAACCACAACATATTGCCAAATGAGGCCGTTTCATTAACGTAACCTTAAAGAATCGCATATGCGTTAGGACTATAATGAATTATTTGGAAGATATTATTGCTAAAACGGCTGCCCAGCCTAGCCCGAAATTGGCTTCGGCTTGTGCTGTACGCGACAACCCTCTCGACGTTTTTGAGCGCCTGTGCGTTGCTGATCATGTGGATTTTGAACGTGTGAATGTCAATGAAATCCATATTGCTTTGTCTGGGCTTTGGTGTGAGCATGATGTGACACTTGTTTGGAACACACAACAAGAACAACTGGAGTTGTTTTTATTGTTTGATAGCCGGGCGCCGGGGGGGCGGACAGATGATATTTGCAGGCTTTTAACATTGCTTAACGAGCGCCTAGCCACGGGGCATTTCGACTTTTGGAATACCCATAATTCTCTGGTTTATCGCAACTCTTTGAACCTGGCGGGCGCTGCCAAGCTGATGATTGAGCAAGCAATGGCATTGTTGGCTGGTGCATTGGAAGCCGCCGAGCGTGGTTACCCGGCTTGTCAATATGTGGTTTGGGCCGGGAAAACCCCCGAAGATGCATTGGATACGGCCTTGCTAGATTTAGCCGCCCATGGTTAAATAGTCTTATGAACAGTGTCGTAAAATCCGGAAAGTTCTCAACTAACACCCACGCGCTCATTGGTGCTGGTAATATGGGGGGAGCTTTGTTGTCTGGGTGGTTGTCAGATCAAGGCACTCAGAGCGGCGCAGCTTTGCAAGCCCACGAAATCTTGGTGATTGACCCGGCACCCGGCCAAGCAGCAGAGCGCGCCTTGCAATTAGGGGTGAAGTTCTCGGCTACATTAACCAAAGGCGCGGCCTCTGGCCTTAAAATGTGTTTGCTAGCCATTAAGCCGCAATTATTTTCAAAGGTCGGCCCGGAATTAGCGGAGGCTCTGCCCAATGATACGCTCATAGTCTCGATTATGGCTGGTATCAGCCTTAAAAGTTTGGCCGATATATTCGCAGACCGTCCTATAATCCGCGCAATGCCCAACCTGCCTGCTGCTTATGGGGCAGGTATAACGGGGTATGTTTGCGGCGAAGGGGTGACCCAGGCCCACCGCGACTTTGCCGAGCCGCGCATCAGGGCAACGGGCAAAGTTGTACAGGTGGAAAGCGAAGACGAAATAGACATGGTGACGGCCATTTCCGGCTCCGGCCCTGGCTATGTGTTCTATATGACGGAAGTGCTGGCTAAGGCTGGCGAGAATTTAGGTTTAAAACCAGAGCTGGCCAGCGCGCTTGCGCGCCACACGGCGATAGGTTCCGGTACCGTACTGGCACGTTCGCCTGAGACAGCAGAGACCTTACGCAAGTCAGTAACATCTCCCGGCGGTACAACAGAAGCCGCCCTTGATGTCCTCATGGCCAAAGACGGATTACCAAAACTCATGGACGAGGCTGTGCAGGCTGCCTATCAAAGGTCGCGGGATTTGGGCAAGAACTAAAGCGGCAGCACCACCTCACATTTCAGCCCACCCATTGCACTATTATTAAGCGTCAATGTACCGCCGTGGGCTTGGATTATGTCGTTTGCTATGGAGAGGCCCAAACCTACACCATTTGTATTCTGGTTGCGCGCCGGATCTAGGCGGATGAACGGTTTTAGAGCATCTTGACGTCGCGCAGCCGGGATGCCGGGGCCATCATCGTCTATGGATATTCGTATGCTTTTAGCACTGCGCTCTGCGTTGATTTCAATTGTTTCTCCGAAAGCAACGGCGTTATTGATCAAGTTTGACAAAGCGCGCTTCATAGCGGTTTTACGAACATTAATAGTCAGATGTGGTTCTGTAAATATTTCGATATTTTTCATGTCTTGGCCCACTATTTCGTGCAATATTTCGCCAAGGTTCGTCATCTGCCTGTCTTCTTCACTTAAATCACGGGCAAAATCCAAATAGCCATCGAGCATATTTTCCATATCAGTAATATCGCGTCTTGCTGCTTGGTTCTCTTTGCTGTCGCCCTCCAAGGCTAAGTGTAATTTGAGGCGGGTGAGGGGCGTGCGTAAATCGTGGCTAACCCCGGCGAGTAATACCGTGCGTTGATCAATATGCCGGCCAATACGGTCACGCATTTCCAAAAAAGCATGTCCCGCTTGGCGAACTTCGGTGGCGCCCGATGGTTTAAATTTACCAATACTCCGCCCCTTGCCAAAATTTTCTGCCGCTTGGGCTAGCTTAACGATAGGCCGTGCCTGATTAAGAATGAACAAAATGCTGACAAGAGTGAGGAGAAGCGTAGCTGTAATAAGCCAGAACAAGAAGATAAACCCCGTAGGCGCAAAAACACGGTCACGTGGCACGACAAATTTCAATACTTTGGCGTCAACCTGTACCCTGATGTCTATATAATGGGGGTAGCGCGTGGTATCGAACCAAAACTCATCGCTAAGATTTGCTGATAAAGCTCTGCGTAATGTTTTGTCTAGCGATGAGAAAAACGCATTTCGTGTCGCCGTTGGCAGAGTGTCTTTAGCATCATAAACTACGGATAACTTCATATTGGGGCGGATCATTTGGTCGAGCCGCTCCAGCCGTTCCGCGTCCGGCGCCTGTTTGTAGAGTTCGACTGCGACCGCTACATCTGCTGCGACGCTATCGGATAAACTGGCCGTGACAGTTTGCCAGTGGGCATCAAAGAAAATATAGGCGACGATGATTTGCATCAGGGCAATGGGCAGCATGATGATCAGCAATGCCCGTCCAAACAAGCTCTTGGGCAGATATTGCTTAATCCATGGTGGCTTCCCCGTTTTAGTCATGTACAGGTTCCGCCAAAAATAGTTCCGCCTGTAGGCAATAGCCACGATTGCGCACGGTGGTTAGAAATTCGGGGCGCGCCGGGTTGCTCTCGAGTTTGCGTCTTAGTCTGGTGATTTGCACATCAACTGCCCGCTCGCTTTTGGCGTTAATTTGCGCGGCCAGACTTTGCCGGCTCACCGGCCTGCCTGCACGGTTGGATAATGTGGTCAGCAGGGCGGTTTCGCCCGTGGTCAGGTGCATACGTTTGCCGTCATGCTCTAAGAATTGACGATCTAGGTCGAACAGGAAATCTCCAAAACGGATTTTGTGTTGGCGCGGGCGGGTGGCCTGGCGTTTCAATATGGATTTTATCCGCAACACCAATTCTTCTGGCTCGAACGGTTTGGCCAGATAATCGTCTGCCCCCAGAGACAAGCCTTCAATCCGGTCGCTCGGCTCGCCCTTGGCTGTCAGCAGGATAATCGGCACATCGTCTATTGTGCGCAGGGACTGGGTAAGCGCGAATCCGTTCTCACCGGGCATCATCACGTCCAGGACGAGTAAGTCAAAGGTTAGCCCGGCCATAAGCCTGCGGGCTTCTGCGGCGTCGGCGGCGGTGGAGACGCGAAATCCGTTTTTGGCTAAATAGCGTTTCAGTAAGTCGCGAATGCGGTCATCATCATCCACCACCAGAAGATGGGCGTCTTGATATTGATTATTTTTATATTTATTATTTTCCTGGGTCTGTGCCATTTTGCCACTTGGTTCTTGGGTTGTACTGATTTAATAAGCCTAAGCTACACAATGTAGCGCAGAATATAAAGCGGAGAAAATAAATGGCTGAAACTGCATATCATGACCGGGACGGATATATCTGGATGGACGGCGAATTTGTCGATTGGCGCGATGCCAAAGTTCATGTCCTGACCCATTCTCTGCATTATGGCTCAGCTGTGTTTGAGGGTGATCGGGCTTATGATGGCAAGATTTATGCCCTGCGCGACCACAGCCAGCGCTTGCTCAACTCTGCAAAATATCTCGGCTATGAAATTCCGTTCACTGTGGAAGAAGTGGATAAAGCCTGTACGGATACGCTGGCTAAATCCGGGCTTGGCTCCGCCTATGTCCGCCCAATCGCATGGCGGGGGAGCGAGATGATGGGGGTTGCCTCCAAAAATAACAAAATCCACCTCGCCGTCGCCGTTTGGCATTGGGGTGATTATTTTGATGATAAAATGAAGGGCATCCGCCTGTGTATGGCCGTTTGGAAGCGCCCGGCGCCCGATACCATACCGTGCAAGGCCAAAGGAGCGGGGCTATATATGATTTGCACTCTGGCCAAAGATGCATCTATGGACAAAGGTTTCGATGATGCGCTCATGCTCGATTATAAAGGCCGCATCGCCGAATGTACGGGCGCACATATTTTCTTTGTGAAGGACGGCGAAATCCATACCCCGACCAATGATATTTTGCTAGACGGCATCACCCGAAAAGCCGTTCTGTTCATGGCGGAAAAACGGGGTATCAAAGTCATTAAGCGCGATATTTGGCCCGACGAATTGCCGACATTCTCAGAGTGTTTCATTGTTGGCACAGCCGCAGAGATTACCCCGGTGCGGAGCATAGAAAAGCTAAAATTCACGCCCGGTGAAGTAAGCGTCAATATGGTCGAGGATTATGATAAATTGGTGCGGGGTAAGTTGTAAAAACAATATATTGAAATTATCATTCCTTCCTTCCCCCATTCTTTATGGGGGAAGTGGGCGCCTCTTGGCGCTCGATGGGGGCGCGCACATCTTGTGCGCCTTTGCGTTCACGTTTCTGACCATACTATTGAGACGCAAGAGCGTCTGCCCCCATCCCCCTCTGAAGAAGAGGGTACTCATTCACATCACAGGGCATTTGCCCTGCTTTGGCTCAAACCCATAAAGAATGGGGGAAGGAGAATAGTAAAATCATTTATCCGCGCAAACTTGCCTTGATATAATGCCAGCCCGTATAGAGCGACAGGGCTGCGGCTAGCCAGAGCAGGGCTATGCCGGCTTTGGATGCAAGCACGGATATATCGCCTATATTGTGACTGATCGGCATGACCGATCTGGTACTGATACCAATGAGCAAGAGCAAAATGGCCAGCATTTCTGCGGTGGTTTTCCACTTGGCCAGCATGGTCGGAGGCAGGACGATACCGGCATTGGCCGCGTGTTCTCTGGTGCCGCTGATGAAGATGTCGCGAAAGATTATGGCGATGCTGGGGATCAAAACATACCACACGGCCCCGAAGCTTATATTAAGCGCAATCAAGCACCCCGCCACCAAAAGCTTGTCCGCAATGGGGTCAAGCATACGGCCAAAGGCAGAAACCAGTTTCCATTTCCGTGCCAGATAACCATCCAGAAAATCCGTCACCGCGCACAAAATAAATAAGAATAACAACAGGATAGGCGCATTAACGAAACTTGCGGAATTACCGCCGACCACAATAATCATCCACATAAGAAGCGGAATGACGGCGATGCGGCCAAGGGTAAGTGCGTTTGGGAGCCAGTGTAATTTGGGGCGCATTGTTTCGGTCATGTCGCAGTGTCTTCCGAAATATCAACCTTGGCCGTGAGCAATTTGAAGCCCGTATACAGGGCTAAAATTGCGGCAATCCACAGCGCCACCAGCCCCGTATTCCACACCCAAGTGCTGGCGGAATTATAAACTTGCGCGACATCGTCGGATCGCCCTGCGCGAAAACTGTCAACCAGATTGGTCAACCAGGGTGCTGCCACCAAAGCGCAAGTGGCGAACATGGCGAGGGCGCTTTTAAGGTCGCCAAGTCGTGTTTCCAATAGGCCGAATTTCGAGAATGCATAACCCTTGGTCAAGCCTAAACCAATATCACGAAGCACCAATATCAAGACGGGAACGGCGAAACTCCAGTGCAGGAGGTCGGCTTTGCCCAACACCCAAACCAATGCAATCAGTGTGCCGTCAATGAGAACGCTATCGGCAATATCATCGAACCAGCCGAATTGCCGCTCATTAGCCCGCGCACTCCCGCCCAAAAAATCGTCCAGAACATCCGTAAAGGCCGCGATAGCAAACAAGACAGACGCCAATAAAACCAATTTGAGATCGAGCGAGACAAATCCGTCCGCATCGCCCGGCTTAGCCGACCAGGCTTTGTAAATAATAAACATAATAACCGGGGTCAGGAGGACACGGACTATGGTCAAACCATCCGCAAACGCACCGCCAGTTTCGCCTGTAATCGCACCGTCATTATTGTCATTCGTTGAAGTGGTCATGAATACTCCCCGCAAGTTTCTTGCTTATTCCGTCTACTTTCGCCAGATCGTCCACCGTAGCATTTGCTACAGCTTTGGCTGAGCCAAACCAAGCCAAAAGTGCTTTTTTGCGACCAGGCCCGATTCCCTCAATAGCATCTAGCGGACTGGTATGCATCTGTTTTTTACGCTTGGCACGGTGGGTGCCGATAGCAAACCTATGGGCTTCATCGCGCAGGCGCTGGAGATAATATAATACGGGCGTGCGCACAGGCAGGCTAAACTCAGGGCGTCCGACCATATGAAAGGTTTCCCGCCCGGCATTACGGTCGGGACCTTTGGCGATGGCTACCAAAGCCGTTCGCTCCAGCACGCCCAACTCTTCCAAAACCCCACCCCCTGCCGAGCGCTGGCCTTTACC
>JAKIUV010000031.1 GCA_021647375.1 Robiginitomaculum sp. | reverse complement strand
GGTCGACTTCGTAGTCTATTTGGTCAATCCAGCGTACATTGGGGCCGAACCTTGCTTGCCCGCCCATGTCTAGGGTCAGATGCGTACCTAGCCCGCCGGGGACTGGGACCGGGTAAATTAGGTGTGAGAACGGGGCTTTGCCGGTCATGGTGAAATAGCACCCCTTGGCGTAATACAGCGGGGGGATTTTGTCTTTGGGGAAACCGTCTAGATTGGCACACAAATCATGGCCACCTAGCCCTGCCGCATTGATAAGAGTTTTACAGTGGAATTGATAGCCGTCCGATAGGGTGAGTTCGAACCCGTCTTCAACGATTTTCCCGTTTGCGATTTCGGTTTTCAGCACGAGCGCACCGCCCGCGTTTTCCATGTCGCCTTGTAGGCTGAGCATATAGGCATGGCTGTCTATGATGCCTGTGGACGGGGAATAGAGAGAGGCTTTGGCGTTTAGCGCCGGCTCGCGGGCCAAAGTCGCGACTTGGTCAAGAAAGACCAAATCATCCACCCCGCATTTGGCTGCACGGGTTTTGATAGCATGTAGCGTTTCAACTTGGGCATCGTCCGTGGCAACAATAAGCTTACCGCAATTTTTGTGGGCAATGCCGCGCTCTTTGCAATAGGCGTATAGCTTTTGCTTGCCCGCGATACAGGCACGGCTTTTCAGCGAACCCTGAGGGTAATAAATACCCGCATGAATAACCTCGGAATTGCGCGAGCTGGTCACCATGCCGATGCCGATTTCGGCTTCAATGATCAGGACTTCGTGCCCCGCCAAAGCCAAAGCACGGCCAACAGCGAGGCCGATAACACCGGCCCCGGCTATGACGCTATCTAGCTTATCCATGATAATCCCCTAGGACTTTGTCCTACTAAATATAGGTCTTCGTCCTATTTATATGGGTGTTTCGCATTCCCGTGAATTTCTGGATCAAATTGCAGATTTGTACGGTTGATATTTTCAATCATGTCCTTGATGCCGTCTTCCACATTGTATTTAATTTCGAAACCAAGCACGGCGCGGATTTTAGCGCACGAGATAGAATAATCGCGGCGGTCAGCTTCGCCCGCATCCGGAAAATCAATCTTGGCTTCGGGGATGTGCTTCTTGACCAGCATGGCGATGTCTTTAATCGGCATGTTATTGCCTTCATCACCAACATGGAAGATTTTACGGTCACGGGCATAACGCGGCTGGTTCAGGGTGTGAACAAGCGCACGGGCAACGTCGCGGACGTGAACCAATGAGCGGTATTGATGGCCACCACCAAAGACAGAGAAGCCGCCATCGCGGATAGCTTTGTATACAAACATATTGGTCACAAGATCAATGCGTTGACGTGGCGCCCAACCAAACAGGGTCGTTAGGCGTAATGTTGTTGGGTGGAATGCCGCGACTTCTTCGGCCTTTTTAGCGATGATTTCTTCGGCGCGCAGTTTAGCGGCGGCGTAGTAAGATAGAGGATTGGTCGGCGTTTCCTCGGTCACTTCGTCGTACATGCCCTTAACATTTCCGTAGACTGAACAAGAGGATGCAAAGATAAGTTCAGGTACACGGTGCAAATCCGGATCGGTCATGCAGTTGACCAAAGTGCTGACACATTCAACATTACAAGTATGGTGGGCTTTTAAATTAATCTTGCAAGCCGGGTCGCCAACAATACCGCCCAAATGGATAACCGCGTCTTGTCCGTCCAGAGCATAAACCAGATCTCGCGAGGAACGCATATCGCCCTCGATAATTTTAATTTTATCGGCTACGTGGTCAAGACCATGCCGCCCCCAGTAAAAGCTGTCCAGCACGGTGACTTCGTAATCACTGTCCAAAAGTTCTTCGACTGTTGCTGAGCCAATATAGCCAGCGCCGCCAGTTACCAATACGCGTTTTTTCATAGGAATGCCCTTATCTATCTTTGTTTATTAGGTTTAGCTAATTTATGCGATTTCCTTAATGATTTTCACCACATAGTCAATTTCTTCTTGGCTCATATCGGGACGATTTGGCAGTCCGATTACAGAACCCGCGATTTTCTCAACATTTGGCAGGTTCATATTGGCGTAGTCCGGTAGGTTATCGCCAGCGAACAGCTTTAAGAGAGGCGAAATGCCCTCGCCTGAGAGAATCGGTTGTTTATACAGAGGCTCCACATAACGATTGCGGGTTTCGATACCCTTTTCGCGCAAATACGGGATAAGTTCAGCCGTCGTCATGCCCAATTTGTCCTCGTCAATCAGGATATGGAGCCAGAAATAGGTGTGCTTTACGTGTTGCGGCACTTGCGGGATGGTCAACCACGGCACATCTTTGATGCGCTTCATAATCTCGTGGGTGGCGCTAATCCGGCGCTTATTGAGGCCGTCTAGGCGTTCCAACTGCGCCAAACCAATCGCGGCACTAATCTCGGTCATGCGACCATTATAGCCGAGAATACCGTGGTCATGGCGCCCGGTCATACCGTGGGAACGGAAACTGCGCAGGAAGTCCGCTTTATCGCCGTCGTTCAGGGTGATGATGCCGCCCTCGCCCGTAGTCATTTGCTTGGTGGCGAAGAACGAAAACGCGCCCATATCACCGAGCGATCCCGCCACTTTGCCGTTATATTTGGTGCCGTGGGACTGGGCGCAATCTTCGATCACATACAGGCCGTTTTCTTTGGCGAATTTATTGATCGGATCCATATCGGCACTGTGTCCGAAATAATGAACCGGAATGATGCCCTTGGTACGCGGGGTGAGTGCGCGTTGTAAATCAGATGCGTCGAGTGAGAAATTATCAAAGGTAATATCGGCGAATACGGGCACGCGGCCTTGGTGAATAACCGCTGTCGCCGTAGAGAAGAACGTCAAGGCCGGGACAATAATCTCGTCGCCGGGCTGAAGGTCCATGGCCGCCAATGCCGCCTGAATAGCAAATGTACCGTTGCTGACAGCGACTGCGTGTTCAACACCAATAAAATCTGCGAATTTTTTCTCAAACTCTTCAACCCGAGGTCCTGACATATAACGTCCAGAGCGCAAAACCTCCGCCACGCCATTAATTTCTTCGTCACCGATAAACGGCGATGCTACTTTAACATACATATTGATACCTCTTATTCGCTTTTATACCTTTTTACAGGCGCAGAATCATAGAACTGAAACTCTGCATTGCCCCTAATAATGAAGTTGTTCTTTAAGTCCATTCCGCTTTACACGTCAACTGTAAATTCGTGTTACAATTCACCCGAACTGGATTGTAATATTCTATCATATTGTTTGGCGGCAATTTTTGCGACAGCTTGTGGGGAATGGTGCCGGGTCGCCCATTTTCTACCCGCCGCACCAAGTCCAGCCCATTTTCCGGGGTTGTCCAGCAAGTTTTCCAGCTCTAGCATTAAAGTATCGTGATTTACATTAACAATGGGGCTGTCTTTAATTTCATCATAATTTCTTTGCCCAATGACAGGTTTCCCGCACATCATAGCTTCAATACCTGTATTGCCGTAAGAGCCCATAACAATCTGGTCAATGACCAAGTCTATGCGGCACAATACGGACGGTATATAATGGTTGGGGATAGGATAAGCGCCATTCGCACTTTCCGTGCCGAAATGGTCTTTAAAGCCATTTATATCGGGGAAATACTTGCCGACATTATCCGGCGTAATAACATCTATGTTCCGCCCGCTATTTTTCAGCCTTTCCAATGTAGCTAAAATATGATCCATACCCTTAAACATGGCACGGGAATGGTTCGGCACATATATTCTTATGGGCCTAGACTTGTCCGGATTTGGAATATTTCCACTAAGATGAAACTTTTCCGGACACCGGATAGACGGCAACCAGTATTTATGCGCCCCCTCAAAATACACACCTTTTTCCGGGGAAGAATAAAACAGGGTATTATCACCTAACTGAAAACGGTTGGTCTCAATTGGAAACGACTTGCCCGAATACGTCTTGGTGCCGGGAATATCGTCTATATCCAAGTCTTTTTGGTATACATTTATAGGCAATACGTCTTCGTTTAACAAATAATGATGTACAAAACCCGTGCATCGCCAGATATGTCGCTGCCCCAAAGTATCCGTCAGCCAATCATAACATTCCGCAACCGCAGGCCAGGTTGGCAGTGTGGTTGACTGGACAATATCATGTTCTTTCACAGCCCAAACCATAAAATCCCGCCATTCTTGGTGGGTAAAAACACCGTTAACATTGGTCTCAAGCGGATGCACCATATTTCGGGGCGGGAAATAAGCATTAATATAGCAACTAGCCTCGATGTTTTCGTGAACCATAAGCGCCCGCGACAACCGAGACATACTGCCACCCATGGAGTTCAAGAACAGAATTTTTGGCTTGTGATTTGTGTTATAATTGACTTTAGGCAGTTCAATCTCAATATCGTGCCACCCGGTTGTTTCAGATAAATCGTCCCCCTCAGACCAAGTCGGCGCAATCTTTTGGTGCGGACTAATACGGCGCAATAAATCCCGGTCTTTCTTCCAGCCAAACATCACTAGAAAGACATACAGCGATTGCGCAAGACGGGTTTTGACAAGTTTTGTCTTTAGTCGAGAAAGCAATGATTTTGCAGGCATACAAAACTACTCAAAAAAATCCAATAAAAGCAGGCTGAACCTATAACGACCGTGTCCTTTACCGCAAGTTATTTATCATTGCATTATCACCCTACCTTGATTAGGTAAATTACATGAATATGCACAAAAAAGAACCAAAGCGCGCGATTGCAATAAAAATCAGTGCTGTGGCACATGACGACGATCTGGATGATAAAATGAATATGTAAACTATATTTATTGCAACTCTCCAATTTGCTCACACACCACTTGCCCCACAATCCCAAACCCGCTAAAGGCATCCCATGAACTGGTTATCAAAACTCACGCCACCGGGCGTAAAGAAAATTTTCACCAAACGCGACACCCCTGACAATCTATGGGTCAAGTGTCCAAAGTCTGGTGAGATGGTGTTTCATGCCGACCTTGAAGCGGCACTGCACGTCACCCCTGCCGGGCACCATATGCGTATTGGCCCTGAATACCGGCTTGCTTATACATTTGACGACGGTAAGTATGAAACTCTGGAAACCCCCAAAGCACCAACAGACCCGTTGAAATTCAAAGATGACCGCAAATACACTGAACGGCTGAAAACTGCTCGCGCTAAAACCGGTATGGACGACGCCGTCGCTATTGCCGTAGGGCACATCGAAGGTATTGAAACATTGGTGTTGGTACAAAATTTCGCCTTTATGGGCGGTTCTCTGGGCATGGCTGCTGGTGATGCCTTTATCACGGCTTGCGAACAAGCCGTAGCGCGCGGCCTACCCATGGTGGCGTTCACGGCGGCTGGCGGCGCCCGTATGCAAGAAGGTGCCTTATCTCTCATGCAGTTACCGCGCACCACAATTGGTGTGCAGGAACTGCGCGAAGCAGGCCTGCCCTATATCGTCGTTCTCACCGACCCGACCACAGGCGGTGTTACGGCGAGCTATGCCATGATCGGTGATGTGCATTTGGCCGAACCGGATGCGCTGATTTGTTTTGCTGGCCCACGGGTTATCGAGCAAACCATCCGCGAAAAACTGCCCGAAGGCTTTCAGCGTTCAGAATATCTACAAGCAAAGGGCATGATCGACCAGGTCGTACACCGTAAAGATATGCGCGTGGCGTTAGGTAAAATCCTGTCGGTTCTTATGAACAAGAAGCGTACACCGTCCAAAGCACTCGAAGAAGCTTAAAGCTGTGCGTCCAAAGTTAATGCGCAAAGACAGCGAGGCTTTACAAAGGGCGCTCCGGGCGTTAGAACATCTGCACCCAAAAAAGATAGATTTGGGATTATCGCGCATAGAAAACGTGCTTACAGCCCTGGACAATCCACAACACAAACTCCCACCAACAATCCATATCGCTGGCACTAACGGCAAAGGCTCTACAACCGCATTCTTGCGCGCTATGGCCGAGGCTCAAGGTTTGCGCGTACATGTCTATACCTCGCCGCATCTGGTCAGTTTTTGTGAGCGCATAGTGCTCGCAGGTAAAATGATTGACGAGGCAAAGTTATTGGATATTTTAGCCCGGGTTCAACAAGCAAATGATGGGCAGCCATTGTCGTTTTTTGAAGCCACAACAGCAGCCGCTTTCCTAGCTTTTTCAGAGACTTCCGCCGATTTATTAATCTTGGAGGTTGGACTAGGAGGGCGCTTTGACGCCACCAATGTTATTGACCACCCTGCCGCCACTGTTATAACGCCTATTGACTACGACCACGCAGAATTTTTAGGCAGAGATCTTGCTCAAATCGCGCGCGAAAAAGCCGGGGTATTCAAGCAGCATGTTCCCGCCTTCTCGGCTGAACAATCAGACTTGGTACGCGCAGTACTGGACGGCGAAGCCACCAAAACCCACTGTAAACTACAAAATATGGGCGAGCATTTCAGTGCCTATGCCCAGCAAGGCCGCTTGGTGTTCGAGGACGATAACAGCCTGCTTGATTTGCCGCTTCCCGCACTGCGCGGCGCACATCAAATTAGTAATGCAGGTCTAGCTGTAGCAGTGGCAAAATCCATGCAAATCGACGAACAAGCTATCGCCAAAGGCATAGAAACCGCAAGTTGGCCCGCCCGGTTACAGCCCTTAAGCAGTGGCCCCTTGGCCGAAATAGCCAACGAAGCGGGGGCGCAGCTATGGCTCGACGGCGGGCACAACCCACATGCTGCAAGGGCATTGGCGAGCGCTATGGCAGAGCTTGACGCGCAAGAACCCCGCCCCCTCGTCCTGATTATGGGCATGCTCGCCAATAAAGATGCGCCGGGGTTTTTAAATGCATTTGAGGGACTGGCACAAAAACTTGTCGCCGTGCCCATAGAAGATCATGCCAGCTTATCCCAAGAAAACCTGATAGACATCGCCAAAGGACGCGGTATCAAAGCCGAGGCCAGCGATAATGTTACAGCCGCCATCACGACAATCATCCAAGCCGCTGGCAAAGCAAAACTAAACCCCTCACCCCGTATCCTTATATGTGGCTCGCTTTACCTCGCAGGTAGTGTATTGGGACAAGGCTAAGTGGCTCTATATCAGAATTACAGCCCCAACAATAACTCTGGAAAATTTACCGCACAAAAGGCATAACACCTACATGAAAAAAATGATCATTGGTATTAGCGGAGCGAGCGGGGCAGTTTACGGTGTGCGCATGTTATCTATGTTGCAAGGGATAAAGAATGTGGAAACGCACCTTATCGTCTCGTCTGCCGGGTGGATGAATATTCGCCACGAATTGGGCATAGACAAAGCCGCCGTCCATATCCTCGCCGACCATGTGCATATGGACGGCGATATTGGCGCTTGTATTGCCAGCGGTTCTTATAAAATTGACGGCATGGTGATTGCGCCGTGTTCGGTGAAAACTATGGCCAGCATTGCCAACGGCATTTGCGGCACGTTGATTTCGCGGGCGGCGGATGTGTGCCTTAAGGAACGTAGGCGGCTGGTTTTGATGGTACGCGAGACGCCGTTGCACCTTGGGCATCTACGCAATATGGCTTTGGTCACAGAGATAGGAGCCATTGTCGCGCCGCCTGTACCCGCTTTTTATAGTAAGCCAACATCTATTGAAGAAATGGTCGACCAGACCAATGCGCAAGTGCTAGACGGATTTGGTATTGAAGTGCCAGAGCATTTGAAAGTTTGGCAGGGTTTAGGTAAAGGTTTGGGGAAATAAGTTATGGCTGGATTATATTTTGATGAATTTGTTGTGGGACATGTGTTTGAACATGAATTGCGCCGCACCGTCACCGAGAGCGACAATATGCTGTTCTCCAACATGACCCTGAATCCACAACCCCTACACATCGACCATGAATTTGCCAAAAATACAGAGTTCGGCAAGCCATTGGTCAATTCCATTTTCACCCTTGGTTTGATGATAGGGATTTCTGTGGGCGATACCACACTGGGCACCACGGTGGGTAATCTTGGCATGAGCGACACCAAATTCCCCCACCCCGTGTTTCACGGCGACACCATCCATGTAACTACCGAAGTCGCCAGCGCTCGCGCCAGCAAGTCCCGCCCCACCCAAGGCATAATCACCTTCATCCACCGCGCTTATAATCAAGACAATAAATTGGTAGCTATCTGTCACAGAGCGGCTTTGATGAAACGCAAAGGAAAGTAAAAACACTTTTTTTCTGTCATCCCGGGCTTGCACGAGAGGCATTCCCTACGGTCACCCGGGACCTCGTAGGATAGGCTTAGCTATGAGGTCCCGGCTCTGCGCCGCAAGAGCGGCTTGGCCGGGATGACAATGAGGGGTGGACAAATTTGAATGCTTGCTAAACCAAATTTTTGCATTGCATCTAAGACGGAGCGCATTAGATAGACCTTATGAAAATATCAAATAACACAAATAATATAGACCGCAGTGCCGGCGCCCAATTCGTACAAGACATGGAGCGCGACAAAAACAAGCGCAAGAAATCCCGCAGCCTAAAACCCCTGCGCAAGATATGGCCGTTCATCACCAAATATCCGGGGCTATTAGGACTATTTGTTTTCTTCCTGTTTACGGCGTCTATGACCAGTCTTGTCATGACATTTGCATTTAAGTATATGCTCAATTGCGGGTTTGGCGCTGCAGGAAATGCTGCGAATTTGTGTGAAATAGCAGGCTTTAATCCGTCGGACGGGCGCGGCATATATTTTGTTTTCTTCATAGTTATAACCAGTTTAGGGGCGCTTCTCGGCGCGGCGCGGTTCTATACGATCAGTATTCTCGGACAGCGCGTCGTCACAGATTTACGCACGGCACTGTATAATCACATTACTGGCCTCAGCCCCGTTTTTTTTGAAAAAGTCCGCACCGGAGAAGTGTTGTCGCGCCTAACCACAGATACCATGTTGGTCGAAACCGTAGTTGGCTCCAGCATGAGCATTGCCTTGCGCTCTATTGTAACAGGTGTGGGTGCTTTGGTTATCATGTTTGTGGTCAGTTGGAAATTGGCACTGATGGTGTTGGCCATTGGCCCGTTCATCATCATTCCGGCTATTGTCCTTGGAAAACGTGTGCGGAAATACTCCCGCGAAGGGCAAGATAATTTGGCCACGGCATCCGCCCGTGCCGTCGAAACCTTGTCCTCCATCCAAACCGTACAGGCTTTCACCCAGGAAGACACAGAGCGCACGCGTTTTGCTGAAGCTGCCGAGAACACATATCAATCCCAAAAGTCCCGCTTGGCTGTACGTTCAGTTATGACATTCATCATGTTTGGCCTTGGACAAGCCGGGGTTATTTGCGTCTTGTGGTACGGTGCCAATCAGGCGGCGGCTGGCAAAATGTCCCCCGGGGATATTGGCCAATTTGCGGTTCTATCAGTCATGGCCATGGTCAATTTCGGTTTCGTTATCACCACATGGACAGACCTGCTGCGCGCCGCTGGCGCCAGTGAGCGCATTGTGGAGCTTTTGGGCGAAGTCCCGCAAATTACGGCACCGGAAAACCCTGCCGTACTCGTCAACGCCAAAGGCGCAATTGATGTGCAAGACTTAACCTTCTCCTACCCGACCCGCCAAGACGAGACTGCGCTCGACCATGTAAATTTCTCGGTCAAGCCCGGCGAAACCGTAGCCTTAGTCGGCCCGTCCGGAGCAGGTAAAACCACCATGTTCCAATTGCTACTGAGGTTCTACGACCCTCAATCTGGCCAGATAAAAATCGACGGTATAGCCATCAAAGACCTTGCCCCGGAAACCTTGCGCCAGCAATTCGCCTTTGTGCAACAGGCCACGCCTTTGTTCTCCGGCTCTGCCATGGATAATATCCGCTACGGGCGTGCCGGTGCCAGCGACGACGAGGTTGTCGCCGCCGCCAAAGCCGCCTATGCCCATGATTTTATTATGAAATTACCGGACGGGTATGACACAGACCTCGGCGAAAAAGCACTAACCCTATCGGGCGGTCAGCAACAACGTATCGCCATCGCCCGCGCCATCCTCAGAGACGCACCAATATTATTGCTCGACGAAGCCACCAGCGCCCTTGATGCAGAAAGCGAACGCGCCGTGCAAAATGCTTTCGCCGTCCTGTCCAAAGACCGCACAACCCTGGTCATCGCCCACCGCTTGGCCACAGTCAAAAAAGCCGACCGCATCATCGTCCTAGAAGACGGAAAAATCGTCGGCCAAGGCACCCATAGTGAACTGGTAAAACGCGGCGGCCTCTATGCAAGGCTCGCGGAATTGCAGTTTAACTTGGAAGACTAAACCATCTGAGGTGTTTGGGCGTAGTGTCGAGCATACAGCAATTTGGTTTTGTGCAGCATGCGGGGGGATTGTCTAGGCATTTATTGGCATAAGCGATGAGTTCAGCGACTGTGTTTGGCGCGGCATTTTGCGGGGGTATTTGGTCTGGATTGGTGAGATCGCTCATGGACATATTGCCAGCATCTACATGCTTCCAAACGCCCGTGGCACTATCGAAACCATAATATGCCAACATTTCTTCGCCGTGATCCGCAACCCATTCGACGGCACGCAGTAACAACTCTGCATCCGCGTCCGAGTAAAAATAATTAAACCCGACCCGTACCCAGCCTGGTTTTAAAATCTCTACGCCCGTGGCAATAACCGCTTCGTATTCTTCGGAGGTTTTTAGGTCAATATCGAGAAGTCTATGACCATATGGCCCGGCGCAAGAACAACCGCCCCGCGCTTGGATACCAAACAAATCGTTTAAAAGCGCTACAACATAATTATAGTGCAGATATTTATCCGCGCTTTTATCACTGCGTATCAAGAATGAGAATACGGGCAGGCGATCAGCGGTTTTGGAACCTAAAATTTGGATGTTTTTATGCGCTCCCCAACGCTTGATCGCCGCATCGGCAAAATCATGTTCTGCTTTGGAAATCTTCTCAGCACCGATTCTATCTCTCAGATCAAACACCAATCCGGCGCGAATTGACCCGACAATATCCGGCGTGCCGCCCTCTTCGCGGTGTTCAATATCGGAGAGATAAGCCTGCGCACACGGGCTAACATAAGACACTGTGCCGCCGCCGGGGATAACGGGCGTTTTATTCTGCGCCCATTTTTTCTTGACCACCAAAAGCCCCGGTGTGCCGGGGCCGCCGAGAAATTTGTGGACGGAGATATAGATAGCGTCGAGCGCGACGCCCCCTTCCGGGTTCATATCAATCGGCTCATAGGGGGCAGAGGCGGCGAAATCAAAACAGGCCATCGCGCCATATTTATGGAGTAGTTTTGCGATAGGCTGCACATCTGTGAGAATGCCCGTGACATTACTGCCCGCAGAAAAACTTCCGATTTTCACGGGGCGTTTTTTGTATTTCTTGAGCTGTACTTCGAGGTCGTCTAGGCACAACAGACCGTCGTCGGTTTCTGCTATGGTGACCACATCGGCAATGGTTTCGCGCCATTGTACATCATTTGAGTGGTGCTCATAAGGGCCGATAAAAACAACGGGGCGGTTGGCGGCCTTTATCTTGGTATCAATGCCGTAACGCGACATGCCCCCGGGCAGTTTCAAGCGCAACATGCCGATCAATTTATCAATCGCCCCCGTACAACCCGCACCGCAAAACAATATCGCATCATCGTCGCTCGCATTTAAAGACTTGCCGATAATGCACCGCGCTTGTTCACGGTAAGCCGTGCTTTGACGCCCCGTGGCCGAACTTTCCGTATGGGTATTGGCGTAAAGCGGCAACACCGAATTTCGGATCGTGTCTTCAATAGGGCCGTAAGATCGCCCGCTGGCTACATAGTCCGCATACATCAAACACCGCGCCCCAAACGGCCCATCAATAACCGCATCGTTGCCGATTATATTTTGGCGCAGAGCAGCAAATTCATTGGCCTGTACGCCGTTATTTCTCACCGTTTTCTTGCGTGTCAAAAACCCAAACACATTTGCCTCCAAAATCGTAAAGTCCTGTACAATACCTAAAAAGGGCATTACATTATAACAATGACCCGTACACTATCACCTATACCTCTCACAAGCACAAATTTCGCCCCGTTTGGCGATGTGGTCGAAGCACGTGGTGTGGCTAAGCCCATAAATTACGGGCAAACAGAACGCTACCATGATTTGGCGACCATAGATACGGGCGCAAATAACGGCCAGACACTGGTCAATATTTTCCGCAGCATACCATTACCGCTTCCTGTAAAAATAAAGATCCTGGAGCGGCACCCCCTATCCTCACAACTATTCATGCCGCTCTCGAATAATCCGTATTTGGTCGTTGTCGCCCCCAAGGGTGATTTCGATGAAAATAAAATGATGGTATTTCTGGCAAGCCCCAAACAAGGCGTAAATTACCACCCCGGCACATGGCATCACTACTCACTGGCGCTCAATGATGTGAGTGATTTTCTGGTAGTGGATAGAGGCGGTGATGAGGCTAATTGCGATGAGGTTATGTTGAGTCAGCCGGTGATTATTGAGGTGTAACCATTTCATCCTCACCCCATTTATGGGGGAGGTGCCTGCTCTTGCAGGCGGAGGGGGAAGCAAGGTTTCTCAAACACTGTGTTAGAGGGAATTGGCAGGGCAAAGTGTGTGGAGAACATCCTATAGATTTTTTGTGCGGATAGTTGTTTCCCCCTCCGAGCGCCAAGAGGCGCCCACCTCCCCCATAAATGGGGTGAGGATTAAATACGGCTAATCTTCCCAAACAACCGCAACCGACTCACCCCACCGTCTGGGTAAATATTGAGGCGGACGTGTGTTATAGGCATTGCGCCAGCTATCTTAAATTCATGCTCGCTATCCGCAGTCATTTTTTGTGTGCCGAGCAGTTCCGGCCAGTCCTTTGAACCATCTATAATATCCGCATCAGATAACCCATTTAAATTCGCGGCTTGTATAGAAACCCTATCGGGGAAATTGCCTTTGAAATAGGCCGTGTCAATGACAATGCGCTCAATCGCACCTCTATGCCCCAGTTCTAAAATTGCGAAATCGTGGGCTTTGGCCCAGTAATCAGGGTCTACGGCGCGTTCAAGGCGGCGCTTGGTTTCCCAGCCATCGCCCATATTAACGCCCTTGCCCGGCGCTATCAAATTTTCTGGTACGCCGAAATGCGCATCATTCGCATAGACCGCGCGGCCTCCATATTCCAACGCCGCTAGGTCTATGGTTTTGCTATGGTCAAAATTATCCCAATCTATGAACACTTGCCCGTACACCCGCAGGCGTGCCACACCGCCGTCCGGATAAATATGTAGGCGGATATGCGTCCAGATTTCCTCGCTGTCCACGGCGTAATAATGTTGGCTATCCCCTTGCAATGCGGACTTGGCCACGACCTCATGCCAGTCATCATCGCCTGGAATGTCCGCATCCGACCGGGCGACTTCGATTGAACAAAACGGCGGAAAATTGCCTGTGAAATGGGAGGTGTCCACTTCGAAACCGGAAATAATACCGCTGCGTCCAAGCTTAATGACCGCCCAGTCATGACCCTCTATGCGCTTGCGGCGGCTCTCCCAGCCATCCATCCACTTGCCGTTGTCATCATATTTACCCGCGATAAACACGGGCGTTTCGGGACTGATTAAGCGGGATTTGTCGGCGAAAAAATCATCCGTAGCGAAGACGACTTTACTGCCAAGGCGTGTCGCAGCTAGATTAGTTAATTTGGTAAACTCAGGTATTTTCATTTTGAAACCAGTCCTCTATGCGGATTGCCGCGATTTTGTGGATTTGCGCTAGTGCAGTTTGGCGCTCTTGGACTTCGGTATTTTTCAAGCGGGTTTTGAACGCCTTGAGAATGTCTTTGCGGCTCATACCTTTGACGGCAACAATAAATGGGAAGCCGAATTTCTCCCAATAAGCCGCATTGTATTTCTGGAACTTCTCAAGCTCGCGAGGCGAACACTGGTCAAGACCTGCCCCGGCTTGTTCTTTGGTAGAGCTGGCCGTCAACCCACCTGATAAAGCCAGTTTTCCTGCTAAGTCAGGATGGGCTTTGATAAGCGCATCTTTCTCGCCCGCACTGGCAGTGTCGACGACTTTCGCCATGGCCGGAATGACACGGCACGGTGACTTTAAATCCGGTGCATAGGCCCGTTCTGCCGCCCACGGGGAATGCTCATAAGCTCCCCCGAACGCCGCCGTAAATTCACCCTTGGTCATGTGGATGCACTTTCCGCCAATGTTCGGCAATATCTATGCGGCGCGTGACCCAGACTTGGTCGTGGGATTTCACATAGCGCAGGAACCGCGCCAGCGCCGCCGTGCGAGCTGGTCTGCCTGATATGCGGCAATGCAGACCAATAGACAGCATTTTCGGCGCCGTCTCCCCTTCCGCATAGAGCGTATCAAAAGCGTCTTTGAGATAGGTGTAAAACTGATCGCCAGCGTTAAAACCCTGCGCAGCACAGAAACGCATATCATTGGTATCTAGTGTATACGGTATAATGAGATGCGGCCTATTCGTCTGGGTTGACCAGAACGGCAGATCGTCGGAATAATCATCGGCATCGTAAGCAAAGCCGTATTCACTCACCAAAGCACGGGTATTGGGGCTGGTGCGCCCGGTATACCAACCTTTTGGCGGTGCGCCCGTTAGCGCTTTAAATATCTCGATGGTTTCTTCGATATGGGTGCGTTCGGTGTCCGCATCCACATATTGGTAATTTATCCATTTAAGGCCGTGGCTGGCAATCTCGTGGCCGCGTTTCAAGAATTCGCCAACCATATGAGGGGAGCGTTTCAGGGCATGGGCTACGGCAAAAACCGTCAGCGGCAAGTCCTCGTCGTCAAACAGTTTCAATACGCGCCAAACCCCTGCCCGCGAGCCATATTCGTATAGGCTTTCCATGCTCATATGGCGGGCATTCGGCACGGGCGCCGCACCGACGATTTCAGACAGAAAAGTCTCCGCCCCATCGTCCCCGTGCAACACACAATTCTCTCCGCCCTCTTCATAGTTCAGGACAAATTGCACGGCTATGCGTGCATCATTTGGCCAGTTTGGATTGGGGGGCTTTGCGCCATAGCCAGATAGGTCACGTTGATAAGTCATAAAATTATATTGTTTGAACTGCCCGCCCCTGTCCACAATTTTATTGATAAAGTGTGCGGGGTTAGTCATATTCGCCTGAACGAAAAGGAAGATACGTGACAAAATTAACAACACATGTGCTAGATACAATGACGGGCAAGCCTGCGGCAGGTTTGCGAATTGACCTCTACAGACTTGAAGGCGCTGAAACGCAGTTCCTCTCCAGCCACAAAACCAATGAGGATGGCCGGGTCGATAGTCCACTTTTACAGGGCGCGGATTTCGCGGCGGGCAGTTATCGTCTTGATTTTCATGCGGGGGATTATCTGGCGCAAAATGGCGGCTCCGATTTCTTAGACATCATCCCGATCCAATTTATAATCGCCGACCTTGAACGCCACTACCATGTCCCGCTCTTGCTCTCGCCCTATGGCTATTCCACATATCGGGGCAGTTGATGAAACACCTCGCTAGCAATAAACATTCAAGCCCCTCACCTTGTTCCTCTCCCTATGGGAGAGGAGACGGTGGCGAAACGGTCTTTGATTTACTAAATATCATAGATGGGTGCAGCATACCTAGCCTCTCCCATGGGGAGAGGCGCGCGACAGCGTGGTGAGGGGATAAGATTTCAATGGGTACACGTAACTATATTCAATTTATACTAGACGGCGAAGTGGTGCGGGAAAGTCATCTCGACCCGACTATGAGCGTGTTGCAATATCTACGCGAACGCCGCATGAAGACGGGCACCAAGGAAGGCTGCGCCGAGGGGGATTGCGGGGCATGTACCGTGGTGCTGCGCGAATTGGTGAGCGGCGAGATTAAAACCCGTAGCGTCAATGCCTGTATTTTGTTTGTCCCGGCACTGGACGGCAAAGAATTGGTCACGGTCGAGAGCATAGGCACACCGGACGCCCCCCACGAAATTCAAAAACTGGTGGCGGAGAAGCACGGTTCTCAATGCGGGTTTTGCACGCCCGGTATCATCATGTCGCTTATCGCTTTGCAAGCGGATGATGTTCCGCATACCCATGAGAATATCGGCGAAGCCTTGGCCGGAAATCTGTGCCGTTGTACCGGATACGGCCCCATCATAGATGCCGCCAAAACTATGGCGCCTAAAGCGGCATTCGCGGATAACACAGAACAGCTGGCCGAACTGCAACACGACGATTCGGTACATCTATCCGTCAATATTTACGGCCAGGATAAACAATTTTTTATACCCAAAACCTTGGAACAGCTTACGAAACTACGCGGTGAATATCCTGATGCAATTTTGCTGGCGGGCGGTACGGATATAGGCCTATGGGTGACCAAGCACCATATGACATTGACGACAATCATTTATCTTGGCCATGTGGAAGCGCTTAACCACATCACCCAAACCAGCGACGCTTTGCACATTAGCGCGGGCGTTACCTATGCGGACACTGTGGCCGATCTGGGTGTTTATTACCCGGACATGGACACGGTGATGCGCCGGATTGGAGCGGCGCAAATTCGCAATCTTGGCACGATCGGTGGCAATATCGCCAATGGTTCACCCATCGGTGATATGCCGCCTTTATTGATTGCGGCAGGCGCAAAACTGGTCTTACAAGGCGCGGACGGCGAACGTATTATCGCGCTGGAAAATTATTTTATCGACTACGGCAAGCAGGATTTGCGCCCCGGTGAATTTGTCCGTGAAATCATTGTCCCCAAAACTGGCGAACACCAACACTATTTCGCCTATAAAATTTCCAAGCGGTTCGAGAGCGATATTTCTGCGGTGTGCATGGGTATGAGCTTTGACCTTGTGGGCGGAGTTTGCGCCAATGTCCGTATTGCTTACGGCGGCATGGCAGCCACGCCCAAACGTGCCAAACACGCCGAGGCGGCTTTGGAAAACCAAGAATGGAATGAGGCTAATGCCCGTGCGGCTATGGCAGCCTTAACACAAGACTTCGCACCCATAGACGATATGCGAGCCAGTAAAAGCTACCGGATGCAGGTGGCACAAAACCTGATTTTGAAAGCGTGGCTGGAAGACGAAAACCAGAAAGTCATTCATGTTTTGGGGCCAGAAGAGATAGAGGCTTCATCATGAGTGTCCACAAATCCGTAGGGCACGACAGCGCCCTGAAACAAGCTTGCGGGACGGCACGTTATTTGGACGATATTCCCGAACCCAAAGCTTTACTGCATATGTATATCGCCATGAGCGGACATGCCCACGCCGAGATTAAATCTCTGGATTTAACAGATGTGCGCGCAGCACGCGGGGTTGCGTGCGTTCTTACCGCCGATGATATTCCCGGCCATAATGATGTTAGCCCGTTCGGCGGTGATGATCCTTTGTTTGCAGAAGGTTTGGTGGAATATGTCGGCCAGCCTATTTTTGCCATTGCCGCAACCAGCCGGGAGCTGGCGATACGGGCGGCAAAACTGGCCAAAATAGAGTATGCGCCCCTGCCCGCCCTAACGACAATTGCCCAGGCCCGAAACGCAGGCTTAACCATAGAAAATGCAAAAACCATTATTAAAGGCGACGCGCCTGCCGCCATAAAATCTGCCCCCCACCGCCTAGAAGGCCAGTTCGAAATGGGCGGTCAGGATCATTTTTATCTTGAGGGCATGATCGCTATGGCACTGCCCCTTGAGGATGGGGATGTGCATATTTATTCATCTACACAAAACCCGACGGAGATTCAGCATCTGGTGGCGCATGTATTGGGTAAAACCCAGAAAGATGTGACCGTGGAGGTGCGCCGTATGGGCGGCGGCTTTGGCGGTAAAGAAACCCAGCCCGCAATCATGGCGGCGGCTTGTGCCATTGCCGCGACCAAAACCGGACAGGCGGTCAAGTGCCGTCTTGACCGGGATGACGATATGAAGATGACCGGCAAGCGCCATGATTTTATTTACGACTATGATTGCGGATATGACGAGGACGGACGGATTAGCGGGCTGGATATAAAGCTTGAATCCCGCTGTGGCCGCTCCAAAGATTTATCCGGCCCTATCAATGACCGTGCTATGTTCCACGCCGATAATTGCTATGATTTACCCACCGCCAAAATCACCTCTCACCGCTATAAAACCCATACGGTTTCCAACACCGCTTTTCGCGGGTTTGGCGGCCCCCAAGGCATGATCGGGATTGAGAAAATCATCGAAGATATAGCCTTTACCTTGGACAAAGACCCGCTGGATGTGCGGCTTATCAATGCCTATGGGGACGGCAAGAGCAACGAAACACCCTACGGGCAAATTGTCAAAGACGCGGTGGTGACAGAGATATTAGCGGAACTGGCCGAGACCAGCGATTACCGTGGGCGGCGGGCGGCCATTCGAGACTTTAACGCAGGCAGTAAAATTCTAAAAAAAGGCATTGCCATCACGCCGGTAAAATTTGGGATTAGCTTCACCAAAACCTTCCTCAACCAAGCTGGCGCCCTGGTGCATGTATACGCCGACGGCTCTGTGCATCTCAACCACGGCGGTACGGAAATGGGGCAAGGCCTGTTCATTAAAGTGGCGCAAGTGGTGGCGGAGGAGTTTAAAATTCCGCTATCGCACATCAAAATCAGCGCCACCCGCACTGACAAAGTCCCTAATACTTCGGCGACGGCTGCCTCCTCTGGTTCAGACCTCAACGGCATGGCGGCACTAAATGCGGCACGGAAAATCAAATTACGGCTCATGAACCATGCAGCCAAAAAATGGGGGTGCGCCGAAACCGACATCAGCTTCAATGACGGCCAGATTAGCGGTAATGGCCGATCTATGTCCTTTGCAGACCTTAGCCTTTCCGCCTACCAGGCTCGCATCCAGCTTTCGGCAACCGGGTTTTATAAAACGCCTAAAATCCGCTATAATCCGGTGACCTTGATGGGTAGCCCGTTTTATTATTATGCCTATGGTGCCGCCGTGTCCGAAGTCATCATTGATACCCTAACCGGAGAGAACAAAGTGACCCGCGTTGATATTCTTCATGATTGCGGGCAGAGCCTAAACCCGGCCATAGATATGGGGCAGATTGAGGGCGGGTTTGTGCAGGGCATGGGCTGGTTGACCACCGAAGAATTGGTGTTCGACAAGGCCGGGCATCTTAAAACCCACGCACCAAGCACCTATAAAATTCCGACCATTGGCGACCGTCCGGATATTATGAATATTCAAATATGGGACAAAGGTCGCAATAGGGAGGAGACGATTTACCGCTCCAAAGCCGTGGGCGAGCCGCCCTTTATGCTGGCCAATTCCGTCTATTGCGCCCTGACGGATGCGGTCTGCGCCAGTACGGATTACAAATCCCGAGCCACCCTAAACGCACCGTGTACACCCGAAGAAATCCTACGGGCGGCAACCGAACTTCGCCGTGTTTAACTGGCGCAAATCTGCGGCAGAGTTACTGGATAAGGGCGAAGCCATTTGTCTCGTTCGCATTACCGATACCCAAGGCTCCACCCCGCGCGATATGGGTACGGTCATGCTGGTCACAGACACGCAAGAATACGGAACCATAGGCGGCGGCAATCTGGAAGTCGCAGCAATCCGTGCCGCGCGAGATTGCCTAAAGGCTTCAGGTACACAAATACAATTTCTCGACTATATCCTCGGCCCGGATGTCGAGCAATGCTGCGGCGGTCGGGTCGAACTTTCTTTGCAAAAAATCACGCGCTCTAATGAACTTCCAGATTTGCCCACCCTACACACTATACCAGTATATATATTTGGCGCAGGGCATGTGGGACAAGCCACAGCTACCGCCCTCGCCCCCTTGCCTTTTACCCTCAAGGTTTACGACAATCGCTACGCCAAAGTTGTAGGCGAAGTTCTTTCCTATAGTGACGTAAAACACACCATTTCTTCCGCTCCCAAAAATACATATTTCCTCATCATGACCCATGATCACAATCTGGATTATGAGCTTGTAAGCACAATACTCACACGGGACGACTTCGCTTTCCTCGGTCTTATCGGCTCCATAACCAAAAAGGCGCGGTTTATGTCACGGCTCAAAAAACACGGTTTCTCGGACGCACAATTATCGCGTCTGACTTGCCCCATCGGCATAGAGCGCATACAAGGCAAAGAACCGGAAATTATCGCGGCGTCCATTGCCGCGCAATTATTACAATTAAGGACGACAAATGGGGATTGATTTATACGCTTGGCTTTCGCTTATCTTGCGCTGGTTGCATGTAATTACGGGCATAGCCTGGATTGGTGCCAGCTTTTATTTCGTCTGGCTCGACAACAATTTGGAGCGACCTGAAAAAGTTAAAAAAGGCGAACCAGACGGCGAGCTTTGGTCTGTCCACGGCGGCGGATTTTACCACAATAAAAAATATATGTCCGCACCCGACAACATGCCAGAGCATCTCCACTGGTTCAAATACGAAGCCTATTTCACATGGATGAGCGGCTTTGCGCTCATGGCGGTGATTTATTATTACGGGGCTAACCTATACCTTATAGACAAAAGCAAAATGGCGCTATCCCAATGGCAAGCAATTGGTGCCAGTATGGGCATGCTGGCGGGCGGTTGGATTGTTTATGACCTCATGTGCAAATCACCCTTGCGCAAACGCCCTGGATTATTTGCCATAGTCCTGTTTTTACTCTTTACATGCGCCGCAATATTGGCGGGGAAAACATTCTCCGACCGTGCCGCCTATATGCAAATCGGCGCTATGATTGGTACGATAATGGCGGGCAATGTGTTCTTCAACATCATCCCGAACCAGAAAATCGTGGTGGCGGATTTGATTGCAGGGCGTCCGGTTAATCCCGAATTCGGCAAAGCCGCCAAGCTACGCTCCATGCACAATAACTACATGACCCTACCCGTATTGTTCATCATGACCAGCGCCCATTACCCTATGACTTACGGCTCGGGTATAGGCTGGCTCAGCCTGGCGCTCATCGCGCTGGCTGGCATAGCCGTGCGCCATGTATTCAACATTCGCGCTAAAGGAAAACCAGTCACAGTCTTTGTCATTGCCGCAGTCGTCTTCATGGTCGCCGCTATGACCTTCCCCCTCGCCCTCAAAAAACCAGCGGCACAAGATGTGGGCGCGGTCAGTTTCTCGGATGTGCGCAAAATTATGGAAACCCACTGTACCGCCTGCCATGCCCCGAACCCAAGTCACGAATGGTATGACGAACCGCCAAATGGGTTCCGCCTGGATACAGACGAACTCATAAAACAAAACAAAGCCCTCATCATGGAGCGCACAGTCACAGGCAAAGACATGCCGCTCGGCAATGAAACAAACATGACGGATGCAGAACGGGAGATGTTGCGGATTTGGATTATTGATAAATAATGGTTTAGGGGTTGTCTACAGACCAAAAATAATACCAATTTTATATAGGATGCCAACCCCCTAAGAATTTATAAAATAAATTTAAAAACACTCGTCAACCTCGCACTAAGACCTTTAACGTCTGCTCCACCGTATCCAGCCTGACCTTTGGGTCATGTAAAATGGCAGGGACGAATATGGTTTGATCGGCGCGGAGACGCCAATTCGGGTGGGACTGCATAGCCCCGAGGATAACAGCAGGGTCTTTGATGTCCTGGTGGCGGAAAGTGAACACCACACCCTTTGGCCCGGCGTCGATTTTCGCGACTTTGGCCTGACGTGCCAAGCGTTTAATGGACATGACCTGCAACAGATAATGCACTTCTTGCGGTAAGGTACCAAAGCGGTCGATTAGCTCTGCGGCGAAAGCATCACCAGCTTGCGCGTCTTCCAATTCGGACAAACGTCGGTATAAGGACAAGCGCACATGTAGGTCTTCCACATATGTATCCGGTATCAATATGGGCACGCCGACATTGACCAATGGTGACCAGGAACGGCTAGTGACCGTGTCGTCTTCGCGCAGTTCGGCCACGGCTTCTTCGAGCATATGTTGATAAAGTTCCACGCCTAAGTCTTTGATATGTCCGGATTGTTCTTCGCCCAGCGGATTACCGCCGCCGCGCATATCAAGGTCGTGACTGGCTAGCGAGAACCCTGCGCCCAGCGTGTCTAAAGACTGTAATATCTTGAGCCGCTGTAATGCCCCCTTGGTCATAATGTGCTGTTCAGGTGTCGTCATATAAGCATAGGCGCGGACTTTGGAGCGCCCGACCCGTCCGCGCATCTGGTAAAGCTGTGCCAGGCCAAATCTATCGGCGCGGTAAATAATCATGGTATTAGCCGCAGGAATATCCAACCCGCTTTCTATGATAGAAGTGGAGAGCAAAACATCATATTTACGGTCATAAAACGCGGTCATCACATCTTCGAGCGCCGATGGTTTCATCTGGCCGTGCGCCATAACATAGCTAACTTCGGGCACATGTTTGCTTAGGAAATCTTCACAGCGGCGCAAGTCTGCGATACGCGGCACCACAAAAAAACTCTGCCCACCCCTATAGCGTTCGCGCAGCAAAGCTTCGCGCAAAATGACCGGATCCCAAGGCGTGATATAGGTACGCACAGCCAATCTATCGACTGGCGGCGTCGAGATGAGCGACAAATCCCGAATACCCGATAGCGCCATTTGTAGGGTGCGCGGTATCGGTGTCGCGGTTAAGGTCAGCACATGGATATTGGCCTGTAATGCCTTCAGCCGTTCTTTGTGACCAACCCCGAATCTCTGTTCTTCGTCGACAATCAGCAAGCCCAAGTCCGAGAACTTAATTGTCTTGGCCAACAAAGCATGGGTGCCGATAATTATATCGCATTGCCCATTTGCTAATTCTTCCCGCGCCGCCTTGGCGTCTTTTGCACCCACCAGCCGTGAAATTTGACGAATTTTTATAGGCAAGCCTTTAAAGCGCTCTTTGAATGTTATGAAATGTTGGCGCGAAAGCACGGTGGTCGGCGCCACAATGGCCACTTGTTGCCCGCTCATAGCCACAAGATAGGCGGCGCGCAGGGCGACTTCGGTTTTGCCAAACCCGACATCGCCGCACACCAATCTGTCCATGGGGCGACCACTGGTCAGATCGCTAACCACATCTTCGATAGCCCCCATTTGGTCTTCGGTTTCCACATATGGAAAGCGGGCGCAGAACTCTGCGTATTCGCTCGCGTTAATCTCGACCGGGTCGCAGGTTTTAAGAGCGCGGGCGGCGGCTATCTTTATCAACTTGCCCGCCATGTCTTTCAGGCGCTGTTTGGCCTTGGCTTTGCGCGATTGCCACGCCGTGCCGCCGAGCCTGTCCAGCACCTGATTCTCACTGCCTGCGCCGTAGCGCGAGAGAAGCTCAATATTTTCAACGGGCAGATAGAGCGTACTACCGCCTGCATATTCAATCTCAAGACAATCATGGGGCGCGTCTTGTACGGGCAAGGTTTTCAGGCCGATATAACGCCCCAAACCGTGGTCGATATGGATGACCAAATCACCCTCTGACAGAGCCGAAACTTCGGCAATGAAATTCTTGCCTTTACGGCGACGGCCACGGCGTACCAAACGATCACCGAGAATATCTTGCTCGCTCAATATGCTGAGGTCGCCGTAGGTAAACCCGTTCTCTATGGGCAGGACAATGCGCTTAATTTGCCCCGGTTTTAGCCCCGCAATATCGGTCGCCGCATCTATTGAGCCAATAACAAGGTCGTGGTCGGCAAACACACCCCCCAGCCGCTCGCTCGACCCGTCCGTCCATGAAGCCAGCAAGACTTTCTGGCCAGATTTCGCCAATTTCTTGAGATGGTTAGCGGCAATTTCAAAGACATTCACCCCTTCGGTTTGGCGCTCCTTCGAGAAATTACGCGCCGCGCTCGCGCCCATATTCATGGTGTTTTGCGTAACCGCCAAGGAAAAATGCGAGTGATTACGAGTAGTTAGCCCCGATTGTTTATCCGCCAACATCTCCGCGCTCATATAAAGTCGTTCCGGCGGCAAAGCCCGGTAAGCCGTATCTTCACCCGCGTGGTCGGTGCGAGCCTGGTAATAATCCGTAATCAATTTTTCCCGCTCAGCGCCCGCCTCAGCGCACAGTGTATCATAGGCCCATAAAGTCGTATCCGGCACGTAATCAAACAAAGTCTCAACCGTGTCCGTGAACAATGGCAACCAATGCTCCAGCCCCTGATAGCGTATGCCTTGGCTGACCGCCGCATAGACCGGGTCATCGCTTAGCCCGCCGCCGAACGCTGCGATATAGGATGTGCGAAATTTGGTTATGCTCTCTGGGTTCAAGAACACTTCGCTCACGGGTGCCAAGTCTATGCGCTTATGGCTCGCCAATGAGCGTTGACTGTCCGCATCAAATGAGCGCAGGCTCTCTAACTCGTCCCCAAAGAAATCCAGCCGTACAGGCTCGTCAAAGCCCGGCGGAAACACATCGACCAAAGAGCCGCGCAGAGCGTAATCCCCCGGTTCAATCACAGTCGACGCCCGCGTATAGCCGTTCATAGAGAAATATTGCTCCAGCTCTTCGCGTTTAATTTGCTCCCCCGGAACCAGCCTAAGCCCGGCTTTGCCCATGACGGAACGCGGCGGCACTTTTTGGGTCAGAGCGTTGATAGTGGTGATGAGAATGGTCGGTTTGTCCGCATCTAAATGCCGCAATCTGTGCAAGCACCCTGCCCGCTTGGCTGCAATCGTGCGGCTCGGCGAGATGCGGTCATAGGGCAAACAGTCCCAAGACGGAAATTGTAGCACTTCTATATCAGGTGCAAAAAATGATACGGCACTGCGAAACGCCCCTGCCCGGCTATCATCTCGTGCCACAAATATACAAAGACCTCCACGCCGTTTCGCTGCGCGCGCAAACACATAAGCATCAGCCCCCTCAGCCAATTCCCCAACCTGCCAAGCCCCCTTGGCATCTGCATATGTCTGAACGGCCTGCATTATTTTAAAATATCAGGTGTGAAGTTTTTTAGCTTGTGCAAGAGCGGCGTGTCAAATTCGGGTGGTGTTGGTTGCGTGCCTGTTATCCAGTCATAAATATCGTGGTCTTTTTCTTCGAGCAAGGCTTCGAACTGGTCAAATTCGTTGTCGCTTAGCTCTGCGGCATGGGCTTTGGCAAAACCGCCGAGGATTAAATCAACCTCTTTAAACCCCCGATACCCGGAGCGGTGTATCAGCTTTTTCACGCGCAAAGTTTTTTCTGTATCTACCATAAGAATCTCCAACCACGTTCCTATATTCCTTGCAGTCATGAAAAACTAGGCGCAAAATGCATTTATGAGACCTGATATTTTATTTCCGCTGTTTGCAGACATTAGCACCGTGTCCGGTGTTGGACCGCGCTCGGCTGATTTGTTGGACAAAGCCATGGGGCGGCGCATCCGCGATGTGGTGTTGACACCGCCCAGCGGCTTGGTTGAGCGCAAACGCCTGCCCGGTATATCCAGCGCGGTTGACGGCGATTTGGTGATTTTAAACGTGCGTGTCGACACCCACAGGCCGGGGGCGACACGTCGTTTACCGTACAGGGTGTTTGTCTCGGACGGTACCGGGCAGTTAGAACTTACATTCTTCCACGCCCGTCCTGATTATTTGCGCCGCCAGTTACCTGAGGGCGCAGACGTAGTTATATCTGGCAAGATCGAACATTTTCGCGGCCAGCCGCAAATGACCCACCCGGATTATATATTGCCGCTTAAGGACGCTGGCGACATTCCGGAATTTGAAACCGTCTACCCGCTCACCTCAGGCCTATCCCAGAAAATGGCGCGCAAGGCGGTTTTAGGTGCGCTAGAGAAAACATCTGAACTTCCCGAATGGCTCGACCCAGCTATGCGTGCCAAGAATGAGTGGCCAAGCTGGCTGGACGCACTCAAGCGTCTACACACCCCTACCAGCAAGATCGAAGCAGGCGAAGACACCTTACACCGCCGCCGATTGGCCTATGACGAATTACTGGCGCGGCAATTGGCTTTGGCTTTGGTGCGCGAGCATACAAGAACTAAATCCGGACGTAGTTTCACAGCCGCAGGCGAATATGTGCGCGAAGTGTTGGACGGTGCGCCGTTCAAACCAACGGGCGCGCAATCACGTACATTCGCAGAGATCAAAGCCGACTTGAGCGCAGAGACACGCATGGCGCGTTTGCTACAAGGCGATGTGGGTGCGGGTAAAACATTCGTCGCCGCCCTCGCTGCCGCCCATGTCTGTGAGGCCGGGGCGCAAGTGGCGATCATGGCACCGACCGAAATCCTGGCACGGCAGCACAAAAAATCCTTAGAGCAATTCCTCGCGCCCGCTAATCTCACAGTCGAAGCTTTGACCGCGCGCGATAAAGGCGGGCAGAGAAAAGCCATTCTGGGCGGCTTAGCAGACGGGCATATTGATGTGATATGCGGCACCCATGCCCTGTTTCAAGAGCATGTAGAGTTTGCCAATTTGGGGCTAGCCATTATTGATGAACAACATCGTTTCGGCGTGCGCGACCGATTGCGCCTTAGCCAAAAAGGCCAAAAACCAGACATATTGGTGATGACCGCCACACCTATCCCGCGCACGCACGCCCTCACATCCTACGGCGATATGGACATCTCCCGCCTCGACGAAAACCTATGGGGCGCAAACCCATAGACACCCGCATTGTCCCCGTGGAGAAAATGCAAGCCGTTATAGACGGCCTAGAAAGGGTGCTGGACAAAGGCGAGCAGGTTTATTGGGTATGTCCGTTGGTGGAGGATTCGGATTTGATAGAT
Source organism: Robiginitomaculum sp. (assembly GCA_021647375.1). Taxonomy (GTDB): domain Bacteria; phylum Pseudomonadota; class Alphaproteobacteria; order Caulobacterales; family Maricaulaceae; genus Robiginitomaculum_A. The sequence continues at coordinate 345 of JAKIUV010000031.1, read as the reverse complement.
CTCGCCTCCGCAGAAGAGCGCTATCGGCACTTATCCGCACGGTTCGGGGGCCGGGTTGGCTTGCTACACGGGCGGCTGAAAGCCCAAGAAAAAGAGGCCATATCCGAAGCTTTCAAGCGCGGGCAATATGATATTTTGGTGGCGACAACGGTTATCGAGGTCGGCGTCGATGCGCCCGGTGCCACGGTCATGGTGATTGAACACGCGGAACGGTTCGGGCTGGCGCAACTGCACCAATTGCGGGGGCGGGTTGGGCGAAACGACAAACAATCGTCCTGTATCTTGCTATATAAAGGCCCGCTCGGGGTCAATTCCAAGGCCAGGCTCAATATTATGCGCGAGACC
>JAKIUV010000030.1 GCA_021647375.1 Robiginitomaculum sp. | reverse complement strand
CACCGCCTAGATAAGGACACCAGCGGGGTTTTGGTCGTCGCCAAAAATGCTAAATCTGCGGCGTGGCTCGGTAAGGCGTTTCAAAACCGTTCGACCAAGAAAATATACTGGGGCATTACCCAAGGCGTGCCGCGCCCGGCGTCCGGTGAGGTCAAAGGTTATGTGGCCAAAGGTGAGGGCTTTGACGGGCGCGAAATTATGGTGGCGGTACGCCACGGCACACCCGGAGCCAAACATGCGCGTACACTTTATCAGGTTGCGTCATCGGCTGGCAACCGCGCCGCGTGGGTTGTCATGCAGCCCTTAAGCGGGCGCAAGCATCAGCTTAGACTACACATGCATTTGCTGGAAACGCCTTTGGCATATGATCCGAAATATACCAGTGATAAAGAAGAACTGGGCGGCCTTGCCCCGCAATTACATTTACATGCCAAGTCGCTAACACTACCCCATCCAGATGGCCATATCATAGAGTTAAATGCAGCATTGTCCCCACATATGAGAAACGCATTTGATCTGTTTGGCTTTGACGAGAATACCACCTTGGAGGAGATGGAACCTTAATATGAATGTGCCGGGCAATATAAATGTGCAATTGCAAACTTGTTACGCAGCATTACAGGCAGGTGATCTTGCCGGGGCAGAACGGTGGTATGAGCAGATAAGCCTTGCCCACCCTAAAAACGGCGACGCTCAGCATCTCGGCGCTATAATAGCACACCGTATGGGGCAGCATCCCTTGGCGCTCTTGCGGATTGATAAGGCCCTCAATATATCACCGACGCATTTTGAATACTTAAACACCAAAGGCAATATAGCGGGTGCTTTGCAAGATATTCCAGCGGCGCTGAAGGCTTATAGTGCGAGTTTGAAAGTCAAGCCAGATTATTTGGTGGCGGCACAAAATCTCGGCAAATATTTCATCGACAATAAAGACCCAAAGCGGGCATTGAGCGTGTACCAAAACGGCTTGCAGCACCATCCGGAAAATAATTTACTGCAAATCGGTCGGGTCATCGCCCTTAAGGAAATGATGCTGAACGAAAAAGCTTTGGCAGAATTAGATGCTATGGCGAGCGGGAAAAATTACCCATATGTTCGGGGGCAAATTTTGATGCAGATGGAGCGCTACGACGAATCCGTTATAGAGAACCGTAATGCATTGGCCGAGCCGTCCCTCGCGGCCAATGCATTTAAAAACATTATGCAGGCTTTGTGGATGCAAGGCAAATGGGGCGAAGCGCAAGAGCATATTGATGCATATTTGGACAAGGCCGGGCACTCTGTCGCCGTTCACGCAGCGGCGGCACGGCTTTTGGATAAGGCCGATGACAGCCCCGCCGCTTATGCCATGTTGGCGCATTCCGTAGCACGCCACGGCCCGCAGCCGGAAATATTAGCGGCACGGGCGCGGTTTAAACTACAAGACGGTGATATGGACGCGGCCTACACCGATGCGCTGGCGGCCCTCACAGCGCGGCCCGGTGATTTAAACCTCATGGTGGATTATGCGGACGGCGCATTGGCAACCGGACGTCATGAAGAAGCTTTGCACGCAGCGACAGAGGCTTTGAAAGTCGTGCCCAATAACCAGTTTTGGATAGCGGTAAAAGCGACGGCCATGCGGGCTATGGGGTCAAACCATGAAGGGCACGACCATAGATATTATATGGACACGGATAAATTTGTTGTGCCGTTTCAGTTAGAGCCGCCCGAAGGCTATGAGAGTTTGACGGAATACAATACGGCCTTGAAAGCTACTCTCGATGAAATGCACGGCCTGTCAGAACACCCGCTGGATCAGTCTTTGCGAAATGGTACGCAGACGGTGCAAGACTTACGTTTTGCCAAGCATCCGATTTTAAAAGCCCATTTCAAAGCGCTGGAAAAACCAATCCGCGCTTATATGAAAATGCTTGGTCGCGACGAAACTCATCCGTTATTGCGACGCAATACGGGTGAATATTTAATCGCAGGTGCTTGGTCGGTCAAGTTGCGCAAGAAAGGGTTTCACGTCCCCCATGTTCACCCCGAAGGCTGGATAAGCTCGGCCTATTATGTGGATGTGCCGGAAGAGGTTGCAGATACGGAGAAAAAAGCTGGTTGGATACATTTTGGTAAGCCGCCATTTCCGGTAATGGGCGCGGACGGTAAAGAACTTGGCTATGAGAAAATTGTGCAGCCAAAGGTCGGGACATTGGTGCTGTTTCCGTCCTATATGTGGCACGGTACCAATCCATTGATGCAAGATGCGAGCCGTATGACCTTGCCTATAGATGTGGTGCCTATTTAGGGAGTGGATACTGAATGGCGAAACGGTTTTATATGGATGTGGCAATAGAGGCTAGGGGTGATGATTTTGTTGTCACGCTGGATGGGCGTGTCTTAAAAACACCAGGCAAAATGGCTTTGACGTTCAAGCATAAAAACCATGCGAAATTGGTCGCCGAGGAATGGCAGGCGCAGGGCGCGGAGATTGTGCCAAATACCATGCCGTGTACGCGGATGATGAATGTGGCGTGCGAGCAAACGCCTTCGCGGCGTAGTGAACTGGTTAAAGAATTTCGCACTTATACCAGTACGGATTTGCTGTGTTACCGTTCTCATAACCCCAAGGATTTGGCGGCCCGGCAAGAGCAAAGCTGGCAACCCATTTTGGATTATGTGGCCAAAAATCACGGCATAGCTTTGGCCAGCACCACAAGCATTAAAGCCGTGGCACAACCCGAAAAATCTTTGAGAAGTACGGCGCAATATGCGGACGGCTTGGACGATGCGGATTTGACTTTGCTTTTACATTTTACCGCCAGTTTTGGTTCTGCCATGTTAGCATTGGCAGTTATGGAAAGGCATTTGCCAGTGGACACTGCCTTTGCTTTATCACGATTGGACGAAGGGTTTCAAAATGAGCGTTGGGGCGCTGACGACGAGGCGGTAGAAAATAACCGCTTGCTTTTAAATGAACTTTGCCAGATGGCGCAATTGATAAAGGAATAGTTTATGGGAAATATGGTCACAGTAAAAGAACACCCCAAGGGTACTTCCAAGAGGGCGCGATCTGGCGGGATATACACCCAAGACGTGTTGGCGCGCGGACACCGCCTCTATGCGGACGAGCCGGAAAGTTTGGGCGGGACTGATCTCGGTCCCAGCCCGTTTGAATTTGTATTGGCAGGATTAGGGTCTTGCACCACGATTACTTTGCGCATGTATGCGGAGCGTAAGAAATGGCCCGTTACCCATATTGGCGTTGATGTATCTTATAAAAAATCAGGCTTTGGTGCGGATATGAAGAGCGTGTTCGTGCGCAAAATCACCATTGAGGGCGACTTGGGCGAAGCCCAGTTAAAACGCATGATGGCCATAGCTGATAAATGCCCCGTCCACAAAATGCTGGAAGCCGAGACAGAGATACGCACAGAGTTGGTATAACCTGCTGTGCCGAAGTTTGCTCTCCTATGTTTAACTTGCAAACCACCAGAAAAATGCGATTTTGGTGGTTATGACGAATCGCAATAAAACCAAGCCTGACACACCCGCCGTACATATACCGCCGCCAGTGATCGTGACCGTGTTGTTGTTGGCCGGGCTTGGAGCGGACTATTATTTGAAGACCGGATTTGGCGCGGCGGCGGGCGGACTTAAATATTTCGGTATCGGGCTTTGTATTTTTGGCTTTGTTATTGCTCTTTGGTGCGCAGTTTTATACCGCAAGGCCAAGACCAGTATTTTACCGCACACAAAGGATAGCAATATGATCGAGACGGGGCCATTTGCCCGCTCGCGTAATCCGATTTATCTGTCTATGCTGATCGTGTTTGTCGGGGTTTGTTTCATTGCCGATGCACCTGCGGCCATGTTGTTTGCAATCCCGACCTATCTGGCTTTGCGCTATTACGTGATTGCCCGCGAGGAAGCTTATTTAACCCGCCGCTTTGGCGACGAATACATATCTTACCGATCCCGTGTAAGGCGCTGGATTTAATCAGGAGAATACCATGAAACTGCAAATACTGTTCACCGCATCAATGGCTGCGCTTTTGCTCGTGGCTTGCGAGCCAAAGATCCAAACCCCAACCGACTTTGCCCATCAGGCTAGCGATATAAAACCTGACCCTAGCGTGGTCTACGGCAAATTACCCAATGGTGTTCGCTATGCGGTGATGCACAACGAGACCCCGACCAAGACAGCAGCCCTTAAGGTGAGAATAAGTTCTGGTTCTTTAAACGAGATAGATGAATTTCGCGGCGGGGCGCATTTCTTGGAGCATATGGCATTTAACGGCTCTAAAAACATCCCCGAAGGGGAGATGGTCAAAATGCTGGAGCGTAGCGGCTTGGCATTCGGCGCTGACACCAATGCCTATACCAGCTTTGACCAAACGGTTTATATGCTAAATTTGCCTGATATTAGCGAAGATATGATCGACGAGACCTTGATGATCATGCGCGAAACGGTAGAAAATCTCACCCTGGACCAAGACGCTATTGACCGGGAACGAGGTGTTGTTCAGTCGGAAAAGCGCCGCCAAGATAGCCCCGCTGTGCGGGCATCTCTCGACCAATTTAAGTTCTTTGCCCAAGGGTCGCGCCTGTTTGGCCGCATGCCCATTGGTGTTGACGAAACCCTGGAAACCATGAACGCGGATTTGTTTCGTGACTATTACCAAAAATTTTACCGCCCAGAAAACACATTCGTCGTCTTGGTCGGCGATATAGAAACCGATTATGCCAGCGCTAAAATCGCAGAATATTTTGCCGACTGGCAAGCTGTGGGGGAAGCTGGCATAGACAAAAACGCTGGCACGACACCGCCGCGCCCCTCTGATATTGGCTATTTCACCGACCCGGAAGTGCAGACCAATATCACCTTGGCAACCATAAAGCCTTATGAAGATTTCGAGGACAATATCGCCAACCGCAAGCGCGGTTTTATTGAAGGACTTGGCAACCGTATTTTGAACCGCCGTATTTCGGCTTTGGCACAAAAGGCCGATGCCGTCTTTATTTCTGGCGGTGTTGGCCGATCTTCGCCGTTCGAAACTATGGAGCAAGCGGCGCTGTCCATGTCGTCGCGGCCAGAATATTGGAAACAAGCTTTGGCGGTCGGCGAGCAAGAACTGCGCAAGGCCATAGAATTTGGGTTTACCCAAGCCGAGCTAGACGAGCAATTGGCCAATTCGCGCAAGTCTATGGAAGTGGCCGTGCAGACCGCAGAAACCCGGCGCACAAATTCCTTGGCGAGTGGTATTCTCAGTGGATTTTCCGGCGAGAGCGTATTTTCCCATCCATCCTCAAGCTTGGAACGCTTTGCAGATTACGGCGATGATATTACCCTCGCAGAAGTTTGGGACGCGTTCAAACAGCAATGGTCAGCGCTGGACACGCCTTTACTCTATTTGCAAACCAGTGAAATGCTCGAAAACCCGGAGGTGGAAATCCGCGCCGCCTATGAAGCTAGTCTGGCGACACCTGTAATCGCCAATGCTAAAAAGGATGCCGGGGAATTTGCCTATACGGATTTCGGCACACCCGGGAAAGTGGTCCGTGAAAGCCGTATTGAGGACGTGGGCGCAGATCTGATTTTGTTTGACAATAATGTCATGCTCAACTTCAAGCACACGGAATTTGCCAAAGACAGTATCAGCATTTCGGTGCGCATCGGCGACGGCAGCCTGTCCATGCCGAGCAAAAACGCGGCACTGCGCTATTTAGGGCAAAATGTCATGACCGCAGGCGGGCTGGAAGCCCACAGCGCCGACGAAATCCGTACACTGCTAGCAGGTAAGGCTGTGGGCGCAGGATTTGGCTTTGGCGCAAAATATTTTTTCATCACGGGCAGCACGGTGCCGTCCGATCTAACTGAACAATTTAATTTAATGGCGGCGCGGTTGACCGCACCTGGCTACCGCCCCGAAGCTCGGGCGCGGTATAATAAATATATCGAAAGCTGGTACCCGACACTGGATTCGACCCCGGGCGGCGTAGCCAGCCGTGATGTAGCGCGCTTGCTACATTCGGGTGATCCGCGTTACGGTATCCCGAGCCAAGCTGCACTCTTGGCACCTGCGACCCAGGAAATCCAAAACTGGCTGTCACCGCATTTGCGCAATGGCCAGATAGAAATTACAGTGATCGGGGATATTGATAAGGCCACGATTGTCGACCAAGTTGCCCGCACATTCGGTGCTTTGCCTAAGCGCAATACTCATCTTGGTGATTATCCCGGCATGACCAAGCTAACCTTCCCGAAGGGCAAGCGTAAGCCTGTGACCCTGAGCCATTCTGGCGATGCCAATAGGGCTTTGTTGCAAGTGTTTTGGCCAGCGCCGGACGGTCAGGATATGATGGTCAATCGCCGCTTGGGTGTGTTGCGCAGTATTTTATCCAACCGTCTGACGGATATTATCCGCGAAGATGAAGCCGCCGCATATTCACCGTCTGCTGGCCGCAGCGGTTCGCGCTTTTATCCGGGCTACGGCTATATGTCGGCTTCACTTGGCCTAAAGCCTGAAAAAGTAGACGATATGATAAAAGTCCTTGATGATATTGCCGCAGATTTCCAGGCCGGAAATATCAGTGATGATGAGTTTTTACGGGCGATAAAGCCTACGCTCGAAGGGCTGGACACCACGCTTGAAAGCAATTCATATTGGGGCCGCGTCATCGCAACGGCGCAAACGGATACATGGGGCGTCGATAATTTTCGGAGCCGTGATGAAGCGTACCAATCTATGACACTGGACGACATCAAACCATTGGCGGCACAAATATTTAAGGCTAAAAATGCTTACCGGATACAAATATTACCACAAAATTAAGGCGGCTTTCATAGGTAGTTAACCATAAACATCACCAAGCCGTCCCTATGCGGGACTGTGTCCGGTTTTGGCACGAGACGTGCATCGCTCCCTAGCAATTAACGTTGTTGCTAGTGGAGACATGAATGTCCTTTTTTAAAATCTGTAAATTCGATATTATCACAAGCTATAAAAAAGATAGTGGTGGCAATATGGCTATCACATTTGCAGTTGCTATGTTGATGGTTCTTGTTGCGGTAGGCGCGGCTGTTGATTTTACTATGGCACAAAGTTCACGCGTGAAAATGCAAAACACCGCTGATACGGCCGTATTGGCGGCTGCAAAATCCGGCGAAACCGCGCAGACCGCCTTACTCCGGGTCGCCCAAGACGTGGTAGACGCCAACAACCAGACCGGACAGTCTCTCACAACAACCCTTAACCTGACAAGGGCAGGCCGTGTCCGCGTTAATGTGGCCAGTCAATATGATACATTTTTGATGGGTATGTTTGGCCGTCCAACCGTAGATTTAGCTGTTGTCAGCGAAGCGCCGCTCGGTTCTAGCGAACCTGTTAACATTGCTCTGGTCTTGGACACTACGGGTTCTATGCGCGGCACTAAATTAACATCCTTAAAGGCGGCAGCAAACAATTTGATCACGCTTCTGGACGATTATGATAATGACAGCTTGAAAGTCTCCGTTGTGCCGTTCAGCCAATATGTCAATGTCGGCATGTCGCGCAGAACTGCGAGCTGGATTGACGTTCCCGACAATAGCACAAGAACTGGTGCGGAAATTTGCCCGACGCGCAGGGATTTGATTTCACGTACCAATTGCCGCATGGAAAACCGTACCAGATATAATGACGGCGTGCCGTATACGGTTAGGGTGCGGGTTTGTGATGATGTATGGGGAGAGCGTTACCGCGACACCTCCCGGTCTTGTTACACACGGACACATAACCGCCGTTGGTATGGGTGTGTTGGTTCCAGAAACGCGCCTTGGAACGAGCGTGTAGCTTATTCTGGTCGCAAAATTCCTGGACTGATGAACACACGTTGCGGCACCGAAATGCGCCCGCTTACGACCAATATGAATACGGTAAAATCAACGATCAACGCACTTAGCGCACGCGGCTGGACATATATCCCGTCTGGTATTGCCTGGGGTTGGCGCGCTTTGGATACCAATGAACCATTGACCGAAGCGCGCGGCCCATACGCGGCTAACACTAAAAAAGTTATGATCATTATGACCGATGGTGCCAATACCAGATCCAAAAATGGAATGGGTCATAATGGCCGCGATGTCGGCAACGCCAACCGGACCACTGCGGATATGTGTGGCAATGTGAAAGACAGTGACATCGAAATCTATACAATTGCTTATGACATTACGGACAATGCCACCAAGAATTTGATGCGCAATTGTGCTACGAATGCAGGCATGTATTTCGACGCTTCAAATGCGGCAGAGCTTAATGCAGCGTTCGAAGAAATAGGTCGCAATCTAATCCGGGTTCGTTTGACCCATTAGCGAGTTTTATTGTGGGTTGGTTATCGGTGCCAAACCTAAATCGGCAAAATAGGCATTGGCATCGAAAGAGAAAGTCTTGGGGAAGAACGGATTGTTTGTAAGGTTATCTTCGACCTTATCCCATGATTTCTTGGCCGCTCAGTCAAAGGCCGCTAGACCTTTTTGGGTATGTTCTTCAGCGTCGCTAAAATCTTTGAATATGAGGCTTTTAGGCACACCGTGTGGCACGATTGTTTGGGTTGACCCGGCTCAAGCTGGCTCCGGCACGGATAATAACAACCCAGACCCGGAACTTAACGGACAAAGCATTGTCGGCTCCAAAATGATCTGGGGCTTTAGGGCCAAAAAAGACAAATGGAGCAGCGGTAAGATTTACGATGCCCGCGACGGCAAGACCTATAAATCAAAACTTAAACTCACCGAAGACGGACGGCTTGAGGTTAAAGGTTGTGTCGGGCCGTTTTGTAAAAAACTGGTCTGGAGCCGGGTTGCGGCGAAATAAATTTATGGGCGTTTTACTTGCGCCGCACGGCTCAAATTTTTGACTAATGACAAGGCCGCGTCTTTGCCGTTTTTATGAAACGCATCAACAATGGCCGAGCCGACAACAACCGCGTCCGCATGTGTTGCCACTTGCGCCGATTGCTCGGGCGTTTTGATGCCAAAGCCGACAACCACAGGTAATCCTGACGCGGTGCGGATGCGCTCCACCGCATCAGATATAGCCGCGTTCTCGCCTTTGGCGGCACCCGTAATACCTGCGACCGATACATAATAGACAAAACCTTTAGTGCCCGCGACAACCGTCGGCAGGCGGGCATCGTTTGTGGTTGGGGTGGCAAGGCGGATAAGGGCGAGATCGTGCGCCTCGAATGCAGCGCGAAGTTCGCCGTCTTCTTCAGGCGGCAAGTCGACAATGATCGCGCCGTCCACGCCTGCGTCCTTGGCGCTCGCGGCAAATGCTGCATAGCCCATATGATGGATTGGGTTGGCATAGCCCATGAGAATTATGGGGGTGCTGTCATTATCCTCGCGAAACGCTACGGCCATATCCAGAACCGAACGCACCGTCGTGTCAGACTTCAGCGCCCGTAGCCCCGCCAGCTCAATCACAGGCCCGTCCGCCGCCGGATCGGTAAAGGGCATACCAAGCTCAATAATATCCGCCCCTGCATCTGGCAAGGCTTTCATAAGCTCCAGAGACGCCGAATGGCTAGGGTCCCCGCCCATAATATAGGCAACAAAACCGGACTGGTCAGCGGCTTTCAGGCGGGCGAATGTTTTGTCTATGCGAGTGGTCATATCTCAACCCCCATCAAACTCGCTATAGTATTCACATCCTTGTCGCCGCGCCCAGACATGTTCATTATTATCAGACCGTGTTCGCCCAGTTCTTTGGCTAAATCCAAGGTGCGGGGAATAGCATGAGCACTTTCTAGGGCAGGAATAATGCCTTCTAGTTTTGTGCAAAGCTGGAAAGCATCTACGGCTTCGGTATCCGTGCAAGACACATATTCGGCGCGGCCTATTTCGTGTAGGTAGGAATGCTCGGGGCCAATGCCTGGATAATCTAGCCCCGCGCTGATGGAATGGGCATCGTTAATCTGGCCGTGTTCGTCTTGTAGCAAATATGTGCGGTTGCCGTGCAATATGCCCGGTGCGCCGCCCGTTAAACTGGCCGCGTGTTCGTCCGTATCGACCCCGCGCCCAGCGGCTTCGACACCTATCAGCCGGACATCTTTGTCGTCGATAAATTCGTGGAATATGCCCATAGCGTTGGAGCCGCCGCCGATACAGGCGACGACCGCGTCTGGTAATCTGTTTTCGGCTTTGAGGATTTGTGCTTTGGCTTCGCGGCCTATAATGCTTTGGAAGTCGCGCACCATTTCGGGGTAGGGGTGGGGGCCGGCCACTGTGCCAATACAGTAAAATGTTTCCTCCGCATGGGTGACCCAATCGCGTAGAGCATCGTTCATGGCATCTTTCAGGGTCGAGGTGCCCGACGTGACCGATCGCACTTCTGCGCCCAATAATTTCATGCGAAACACATTGGGTTTTTGGCGCTCAATATCGACGGCACCCATGAAAACAATACAGTCCATGCCGAGCCGCGCCGCCATGGTCGCCGTCGCCACACCGTGCTGTCCCGCGCCTGTTTCTGCGATAATCCGTTTCTTGCCCATGCGTTTGGCGAGCAGGAGTTGTCCGAGAACATTATTGATTTTGTGCGCACCCGTATGGTTCAGGTCTTCGCGTTTCAGGTAAATTTTTGCACCTTTTCCGTACTCTGTCAGGCGCTCCGCGAAATAGAGCGGACTAGGGCGGCCAACATAATGTTGTGCAAAATTGTCGAATTCAGCCCAGAATGTCGGGTCTTTGCGGGCTTGTTTATAAGCGGCTTCCAGCGCTAGAATAGGCGGCATGAGCGTTTCCGCTACATAGCGCCCGCCGAAGCTACCAAATCGTCCATTCTCGTCGGGGTAGTTACTCATGTACTGCTTTCATAAAGGCTCTAATTTTCTCGTGGTCTTTTACGCCGAGCTTAGCTTCAACGCCAGAGGAGACATCGAAATTTTTTATCCCCGTCCGTTTGGCTATCGTGATGTTTTTTGGGTTCAGACCACCCGCCAGAATAAGTGGTGCCGAACAAGTGAAACCCTTGAGCAAATCCCAGTCAAATGCAAGGCCATGCCCGCCGCGCTGGCTTTCACCTTTGGGCGCTTTGGCATCAAGCAAGATATAATCCGTACTGGCTTCATAAGCCTTGATTTGTGCGAGGTCTGATTGGTCACGAATGGCGACGGCTTTGATAATCGGCAATCCAGTGAATGCCTTAACTTCACGCACCCATTTCGGACTTTCGTCCCCGTGCATTTGCAGAAAATCAGGTTGCATCTGGCTTGCTATGCGCTCTAGTAAACCCTCATCAGCGTCAACCGTTACGGCCACGCGCTTTGCGAGGCCGTGTGCTGATCGGGAAAGTTTTGCTGCCTCATTGACGCAGAGCCTACGGGTACTCTTGGCCTCAACAATAAATCCAAGCAAATCCGCACCGTACCAAAGTGCCGCTTCAACATCTTTGGGTCGCGTCAGACCGCATATTTTTACTTGGGTTCTCATAGCGTATGACCCTAACAAAAAAAGGGTGCCTTGCGACACCCTTTTCTTGCATATTTGGCGAAACTTACTTTTTCAGCAAATCGCGGATTTCTGCGAGTAGCACTTCTTGTGCAGGCGGGGCTGCGGGTGCTGCTTCTTCTTTCTTCTTGGCTTTATTCATGCCTTTGATGATCATGAACATGACAAAGGCCACGATGATGAATGAGATTAAAGCGGTTAGGAAATCGCCAATGTTAATGGTCACGGCTTCTTTGACGACTTTATCGCCTTCCATGACCGCTTCTTTCATCACATATTTCCAGCTTGCGAGATCAATCCCCCCCATAATCGGGCTGATGGCTGGCATAAAGACGCCGTCGATAAATGATTTAACAACCGTACCGAATGCGGCACCCATAACAACACCGACAGCCATGTCGACAAGATTGCCTTTCATTGCGAAAGACTTGAATTCTGAGATCATACCCATAGTTTTCCCCTAAGGATTAAGTTTATAACGCGCGGATATGACACCAAAAAACGGCTTTCGTCAATACGCCACATCAAATGCAAAACGCCGTGAAAGCATCAAAATGCGCCAAAATTGGCTTTATTATGGGCTGGCGTCGTCGATTTTTTTTGCGAGCCCCTTGGCCGTGCGAAAGAACGGTACGAATTTTTCAGGGATAGCAATAGATTCGCCCGTGCGCGGATTACGAGCGGCGCGGGCCTTGCGGCGGCGCGGCGTGAAACTGCCAAAGCCGCGTAACTCGACGCGGGCGCCAGCTTCGAGCGTCTGGGTGATGCTCTCAAAGAATATGGCAACCACGCGCTCGCATTCCTCAGGGCTGAGGTGCGGGTTTTCGCGTTCCAAGTTTTCTATCAGTTCCGACTTAAGCATGGCCTTTTATCGCCGTTCGCTAGGGTTCAGTCAAGAGGTGTTAAGGTCGAGATTGCGTAATCTTGCAGAAATGTCGTCCCGTGCCGTGCGAAATCGGTCTATAAGCTGGTCTTTGTCCAAATTTTGTGCTGCACTTTTCGTGTTTGGCGCGGGGTCGGGCAGCGGCCAATGCAGGCGCTCGACGGCGGCAGGGACAATGGGGCAGACCTCGTCCGCGCACAAGGTTATGACCAAATCCACTTTGGCAAGGTCGATACTATCAACGGATTTGGAGGTGTGCGCCGAAAGATCAATATCAATCTCTGCCATGACTTGCACGGCGTAGGGGTTCACAGTGGCGGGAGCAGAGCCAGCGCTTAGCACAGAAACCCGCTCATCGAACAAATCCCGCGCCAAGCCCTCTGCCATTTGCGAGCGGGCGGAGTTTGCGACACAGAGAAACAAGATGGTTTTCATAGTGTGCGCTTCCTTGCATTAAATTTGTCATCCCGGAAAAGCGAAGCGCATATCCGGAACCTTGTATTTCAGCCTAAATATTGAGGTCCCGGGGCAAGCCCGGGATGACAGCTATTTAGTATCTACTGCGCCGCCGCCGCTAGATTGCGCAGCACATAGTGTAAAATACCGCCGTGGCGATAATATTCCAGCTCATTTTCCGTATCAATCCGGACGCGGGCTTTGATGGTTTTGGTTTTGCCGGCCTTGTCTGTGATTTTTACGTCGATATTAGAGCGCGGTGTGATGTCGTTAACGCCGCCAATGTCGATGGTTTCGCTTCCGTCCAGACCAAGTTCTTGCCAGCCTTCACCGTCTGCAAACTCCAGCGGTAAGACGCCCATGCCAATGAGGTTAGAGCGGTGAATACGCTCGAAACTTTTGGCGATGACGGCTTTGACGCCGAGCAAAATTGTGCCTTTGGCAGCCCAGTCGCGCGAACTGCCATTGCCGTATAGACCGCCAGCGAGGATAACCAAGTCCTTGCCGTCGTCTTTGTATTTCATGGCCGCGTCATAGATGGACATGGTTTCGCCCGTCGGCACATATTTGGCCACGCCGCCCGTCGTGCCAGGCACCATTTCGTTTTTGATGCGGATATTGGCGAATGTGCCGCGCATCATAATTTGGTGATTACCGCGCCGCGAGCCGTAGGAATTATATTCATTGCGGGGAACCTGGCGCTCTGACAAATATGCGCCTGCCGGACTATCTGCTGCGATAGCCCCCGCTGGCGAGATGTGATCCGTTGTGATGGCTTCACCGAGCAGAGCTAGGATATTGGCGTTTTTCACATCCTCAACTGCATCGGGTGTCATGGTCATACCCTCAAAATAGGGCGGGTGCTGGACATAGGTGGAACTGGTGTTCCAATTATAGGTCTCGCCGCCCTCGACCTTGATGTCGCGCCATTGCTCGTCACCTTTATAGACGTCTTTATAGCGGTCTACGAACATTTTGCGGGTGATTGTTTTGCGCACCAGAGCATCAATATCCTTGGAAGTTGGCCAGATGTCGCGCAAGAATATTTCCTTGCCGTCCGACCCCACACCCAGCGGGTCTGTTTCGAAATTATGGTGCATGGAACCCGCCAAAGCATAGGCGACGACCAGCGGTGGTGAGGCCAGGAAGTTAGCGCGAATATCCGGGCCAATCCGGCCTTCGAAATTGCGGTTGCCGGACAGAACAGAACACGAAATGAGATCACCGTCCTTAATGGCTTCGGAAAGCTCTGGCGCGATAGGGCCAGAATTGCCGATACATGTAGTACACCCATAGCCGACCACGTTAAAGCCGAGGGCGTCCAGATGTTTCTGGAGATTGGCTTTTTTGAGATACTCGCCAACGACTTGGGAACCAGGTGCGAGGGAGGTTTTGACCCAGGGCTTGGGCTTTAAACCCAAAGCATGAGCATTCTTGGCCAACAATCCTGCGCCGACCATAACATTGGGGTTGGAGGTGTTGGTACAAGACGTAATCGAGGCAATGAAAATATCGCCGTGGTCAACTGCGAAATCCTGGCCTTTAACGGGCGTGGGTGCGCCGTCCATAGGGGATTTATCAAATGTATCGCGCAATATATTGCCGAAATCGCGGCTCGCGGTTTTTAGCGTGATTTTTTCTTCAGGGCGTTTTGGCCCTGAAATCATAGGCTCTACCGTGCCCATATCAAGGTGAAGCGTATCCGTGAACACAGGGATGACATCACCGCGCCACATGCCTTGGGCTTTGGCGTATTTTTCGACGAGTTCGATACGCCCGGCATCACGCCCGGTAGCTTTTAGATAAGTGATCGTGTCTTCGTCAACCGGGAAGAAGCCGCAAGTGGCACCGTATTCCGGTGCCATATTGGCCAGAGTTGCTTGGTCTTCCAAGGAGAGATGGTCGAGACCTTCGCCGAAAAACTCAACGAATTTACCGACAACACCGTGGGCGCGAAGCTGCGCGACAACAATAAGCACTAGGTCGGTTGCGGTCGCGCCTTCGGGCATTTTCCCGGTCAGTTCCATGCCAATAACTTCGGGGATGAGCATGGAGATTGGCTGGCCAAGCATAGCGGCTTCGGCTTCAATACCGCCGACGCCCCAACCCAGTACGGACAGGCCGTTAATCATGGTGGTGTGGCTATCGGTGCCAACGAGCGTATCGGGGAAAGCAAAGGTTTCTCCGCCTTCGGTTTTTGTCCACACGGTTTGGCCAAGATGTTCCAAATTAACCTGATGACAGATACCCGTGCCCGGCGGTACTACGGCGAAATTATCAAAGGCGGTTTGACCCCATTTCAAGAAATCATAGCGCTCACCATTGCGTTCGTATTCGCGTTTGACGTTTTTGGCGAAAGCAAGGTTTGTCCCAGAATAATCAATCATCACAGAATGATCGATAACCAAATGCACAGGGTTTTGCGGGTTGATGGCGTCGGCATTAGCACCCAACTTGACCACCGCATCACGCATAGCTGCCAAATCAACCACGGCAGGCACGCCGGTGAAGTCTTGCATCAATACGCGGGCAGGGCGGAACGCAATTTCGTGGGTGGATGTCTTGGTTTTCAGCCAATCTTTAATGGCCAAAATATCATCTTTGGTAACGGTTTTATTATCTTCGTTACGCAGTAAATTTTCCAACAATACTTTGAGTGAGTAAGGGAGTTTGGAAATCCCTTCAAGGCCGTTCTTTTCGGCTTCTTTGAGGTCAAAATAAGTATAGGTGCCGCCGCGCACCGTCATTTCGCGTTTACAATTAAAACTGTCGAGAGAAGCCATGAAAATTTCCTTTTAGCAAGTGTGAATTATAGTATAGCGCGGCAAATCCAAGGCCGCAATCTTTGAATTAATCTTTGAATTAATCTTCATCTGGTTTAGCCCCAAGCTCCGGCATATGCTTCATCAAAAGCGGCATGTTGAGCATGGTAAAGACCAATGTGATGGGCAACATGCCAATCAGCTTGAAGTCCGTCCAAAATTTCACCGAATAATTGCGCCAGATATATTCATTTAGTATGGCGAGGAATAGAAAGAAAATCCCCCATCTAAAAGCCAATGTCCGCCAAGCTTTTTCCGGTAGCTTGTAGACTTCGGCAAACATCAGTTTAAACACATTTTTACCTAGCGCCAAAGAGCCAAGAATAGTACCGCCAAATAACAGATTTATGGCGGTCGGCTTCATTTTGAAAACAGTAGGGCTTTTAAAGCCAATGGTAATAGCCGCAGTACCGAGAACTATTATTGCCGTTACCTTAAGCATGATAGACACCTGTCCGGTTTTCATCTTGGAGTGAATGACGGCAATAATGATTGCGACGGCAAAAACCAAAGCGCCAATATAAAGCGGCGCATCTTCCCCCGGTACACTCATGCCAAGTAGGTTAAACGGGCTATCTGCGTCAATCATCTTGCGGGCAAGATTAAAGATTAGTACATAGGCAAGGACAGGGCCAAGGTCAGTCCACATGGAGGATTTAGGCTTTTGGGATATTGTATTATTCATAGCGGCGGTTTACCGAATGCACAGCAAATTGCAAGTAAATGTCGTGCATAAAAAACGAGGTGAAAAACCTTGCGCCCCGCTAGGTTTTTCACCTCGGTAACTTGGCCCAATCACAAGAACAGCAAGTTGAACCACCTTGGTGTGGTGGAAATATGCTGTTGGAGACGTTTTCGTCCGCAGAACAACCATGGTTTGACCAGGATTATATCCGTCCAAGCGAGTTTTCGGATATAGAAATCATAATGCCCCACTAGGCGGTTTACTCCAGATAGAGCGGCGGTTTTGGCAGGGCTGCAAAATCTTTTACCGAGTGCTGAATAATGACCTTGGCATTACTTGCTTTGGCTAGGGCTTCAAATTTATCCATGGAGCGCAAGGTTTCTTCGGCGTCGGTATTGAAAACGGGAATTGTTCGTTTTTCTCTGGCCTCATGCAGATGATAAAGGTCACCTGTTAGCAACACTGTGCCAGTTTTGGCTAATTCCAGTTTCAGAACCGTATGTCCCGGCGTATGGCCAGGCGTTTCGATAATGGTTACGGTGCCATCTCCAAACACATCATATTCGCCTTTGAATTTCACAGTTCTTGCCGTTTCCAGCGCACTATAGGCGGGGAAAGTTTGCGCGTCCTTGCGGGCGTCGTCGCGAAATAAATGGGTGTGTTCGGCTTCGCTCACCAAAAAAGTTGAAGCGGCATAAGCGCCCGCATTGCCCACATGGTCAAAATGCGAATGGGACACGGAGAGATATTCTATATCTGCCGGGTTTACCCCCAGTGCATCCAATTGGCTTCCCAAGGTGGTGGGCACCGAGAGATGAAATGGCCCGTTGGTGACGCCGTCTTTCATCGCGTTGAGGGCATCCGGCAAGCCCGTATCCCACAACAAATCGCCCTTGGGATGGCGGATCAAATAACAACTGTCCACGGCTTTATTGGTGCGCCCTGCGTAAGCGCCACCTTTATCAAACAGGGATAAATCCAGCATATCGATTAAGCCGCATTCCAGAGCATACATTTTTACGGCAACTTGGTTTTTCGCCTCAGGGCTTGCCGCTTGTTCGGGTGCTTTCGCATCATTATTATTACACGCTGCTAGCAAGAGCAGGCTGGCCAAAAGAACATGTTTCATAGTTACCTCCAGATGAAATTTCCCCCACCCTATACTACCTGCCAAAAAATCCAAGCCTTTCTCAAGCCTTAACAAAATTTGCCGATTTCACGGAACGCCTCATTGCCACTACAAAAAATTCATTGATTTACAAGAGTTGGCACATGGTGCTATTTGGTTCCTCATAAGAGCAATGAAACAAAGGAAAGGTGTATTATGACCCACAAAGACCCTGTTTATAAAGTCCCCGTTGCGTTTCAAAAACAAGCAAATTTATCGCCCGCAAAATATGCCGATATGTATGCGCGCTCAATTGCTAATCCTGAAAAGTTTTGGGGAGAGCAAGGTAAGCGGCTCGATTGGACGGTGCCTTATACCAAGGTCAAAGATGTAAGCTGGGATAAGTCCGATTTGCATGTGGCTTGGTATGGTGACGGGGTTTTGAACGTATCCGAGAACTGTATCGACAGGCATCTAGAAACACGCGGCGACAAAGCGGCGATTATCTGGGAGGGTGATAGCCCGTCCGACAGCATCACCCTGACCTACCGCGAGCTGCACCACGAAGTGTGCCGCTTTGCCAATGTTATGAAAAAGCTCGGTGTGCGTAAGGGCGACCGAGTTACGATTTACATGCCGATGATATTGGAAGCCGCCTTTGCCATGTTGGCCTGTGCGCGTATCGGCGCAGTACATTCGGTCGTGTTCGGCGGGTTTTCTCCCGAAGCTTTGGCGGGGCGCATCGTTGATTGCGATAGCACATTTGTCATTACCGCAGACGAAGGATTGCGCGGTACGAAACCAATTCCGCTCAAGGCTAATTGTGATGCGGCTTGTGATATAGCCCAAAAAAATGGGAAAGCCATTGTTAAAACCGTCCTCACCGTAAGGCGCACGGGTGGTGATGTGACTATGGTGGAAGGCCGCGATATTTGGCTGCATGAGGCGCTGGAAGGCGTGTCCGCTGATTGCCCGCCCGAACCTATGAACGCCGAAGACCCTTTGTTTATTCTTTATACCAGTGGTTCCACCGGAACGCCCAAAGGCGTCTTGCACACCACGGGCGGCTATCTGGTCTGGGCGGCCATGACCCATGAATATGTTTTCGATCTCAAAGAGACGGATGTTTATTGGTGTACGGCGGATGTGGGCTGGGTGACCGGGCACACCTATATTATCTACGGCCCGCTGGCCAATGGTGCGACCACGGTGATGTTTGAGGGTGTGCCGACCTATCCAGATGCGAGCCGCTTCTGGCAGGTTTGCGATAAGCATAAAGTCTCGTTATTCTACACCGCGCCGACCGCTATCCGCGCTTTGATGCGCGAGGGCGACGGGCCTGTGTTAGCCACTTCTCGCAAGAGCTTGCGCATACTCGGCACTGTCGGCGAACCGATAAACCCCGAAGCTTGGGAGTGGTATTTTAATGTGGTCGGGGATAAGCGCTGCCCTATCGTTGATACATGGTGGCAGACCGAAACGGGCGGCGCCATGATTGTGCCGCTACCGGGGGCGACCGATATGAAGCCGGGCGCGGGCAGTCATCCGTTCTTTGGCATAGAGCCAGCTTTGGTGGACGCGGACGGAAACGAACTGAGCGGTGCGACCGAGGGGAATTTGATTATTAAGAATAGCTGGCCCGGACAAATGCGCACGGTCTACGGCGACCATGACCGTTTCTTTGAGACATATTTCGCGACCTATCCCGGCAATTATTTCACAGGCGATGGGTGTCGCCGCGACGAAGACGGGTTTTACTGGATTACGGGGCGGGTCGATGATGTGATAAATGTATCGGGGCATAGAATGGGCACGGCGGAGGTCGAGAGCGCCCTCGTCAGTCATCCGTCCGTGGCCGAAGCCGCAGTCGTCGGCTACCCCCACGACATTAAAGGCCAAGGCATATACGCCTATGTGACGCCAACTTTGGGTGCGGAAGTAAACGACGAACTGCGCAAAGACTTAATAAAACACGTCCGCAAAGAAATAGGCCCCATAGCCGCCCCCGACCTAATCCAATTCGCCCCCGGCCTACCAAAAACCCGCTCCGGCAAAATCATGCGCCGCATCTTGCGCAAAATCGCCGAAAATGAATTTGGAAACCTAGGCGACACATCCACACTGGCCGAGCCGGAAGTGGTCGATGATTTGATAGAGAATAGGATGAATAGGGGGTAGATGGTAGAGGCTGTATTGGGGGCAGGAGGAGACACTGCCATGAACTAGTTTTATCAAATTTACAAATGTGCCCACTTGTGTCTGGAGAGATAACACCCATATCAAGTAATGTGAGCACGAGAAACAAAATTGAAAATTATCTAAAGAACTGGGTTAATACTCAAACCCCTCCAAAGTTTGGCGTTTTAATCGAGGGCAAATGGGGTGCTGGTAAAACCCATTTTATCAAGTCAATTCTTACGAAAAAGGGCTTCACGAAGAAAAAAACAATTTACTTGTCTTTGTTTGGAATGAGTTCGATTGAAAATTTGGAAACTCAGTTATTTTTCGCCTCTGCAAATATAGCGCAAAAAACATTCCATCGGGGTGCGTCTATTGCAAGTTCTCTACTCAAAGGCACACTTAGAATTGATATAAATGGAGATGACAAATCCGATGGGGCAATTGATGCCAATTTTAAGGGATTCAACAAGTTTGTAGAAAAAATATCAAAAAACTTGAACAACGCTTTAATTATATTCGACGATCTAGAGCGATGTGCTATTCCAATGTCGGAATTTCTAGGCTTCGCTAACCAGTTCATTGAGCATGAAGATGTGCGCATTTTATTTGTCGCCAACACGAAAAAAATGGCTGCTGGTAAGAAAAAAGAATTTGATAATTTTAAAGAGAAAGTCATCGGGCATAGTTTGGAGTTGAAGGCTCAACCCAATGAAGCCCTAAAATCGTTTATTAGCGAGATAGATAATAAAACTATTCGTGACATACTTGACGACCTATCGCCGCAAATTATTGGGCTGTTTGACAAAAGCGGATACCAAAATCTCAGAGCATTACGACAATTCATATGGCATTACGCTGAGTTATTAGAAGCGATAGATAATAAATATCGGGACAATAATTACTTTCTTCAAAATTTAACTGAACAGTTCTTCGTGTTCTTCACTGAATTCAAATTGGATTTGGGAAATGATGGCCTCTCACTTAGTGACTTGGTTAGCAAAGCAACTAGTAGTAACTGCATGGTATTAGCACTTCATCCGGACAAAGATAAGGAACCTTCCCCAAAATACAGGGCATTAAGCAAATATTCGGATGGTAGCGGTGGTTACGACACTGTCATCCCAGTATCAACATGGATTGAAATCCTTCAATCTGGTTTGATTGAACCCAAATTGCTCAATCAAAATTTATCAGAGTCTAAATATTTAAAATCATCAAATCCTGCTTGGCTTCGATTTGTGCTATTTGATGACCATGAGGATGAGGTCGTTGAACTGGCGAAAGATGAACTATTTGATCAGTTTAAGAACAGGAAATTACATGAAGTAGGCGCGATGCTACATATGTTTGCGCTTCGCTTTATGATGTCTGAAAACGGTATTATTGATGAAAATATTCAAACGGTTGAAAACTCTTGCTGCAAATATATAGATGATTTGCTTTCAAGTGGCGACTTGCCACCTAGGCCAACGGATATGCATTGGCCGGAAAATTTAAGGTTTGAAAGCAACCATGGATATGCTTACTGGACAACTGATGCTTACAAAGAAAATTTCAATAATGTGCATCAATATCTAATTAAAGCCCGCATTCAGGCATTTGAAAATCATGGGCCTGAGATAGCGCGAGAAATTTTAACTGCCTTACAAACTAATTTTGAGAAATTTACAAAGTTAATCTCTTACAGGTTGGAGGGAGGCAAATATGCGTCGATACCTGTATTGCAGCATATCGACGTAGAAGAATTTATTGATGCTTGGCTGAGTCTTCCAAAGGCGAATTGGCGACCTATTCAATACGCTTTCGATAGTCGCTACGAGAATGGCAGGCTTCAGAATGATGAACATCATACTGGAGAGCTAGCGGTTGAACGGGATTGGGCTATTCAATTGCGGCAGTCTCTTGAATCCCGTGCCGCGAAATTGGATGGTTATAAAAGGCTAAGAATTACTCGGATAATACCACGGCTTCCGCAAGCCGAGTAGGTAAAGTAACGTCCCCTTTGGAGGATGAAGCAGACATCACGTTATCAATGTTAATTCCACCTGCCACAAAATTTACCTGACGCCTGCGTAAAACTTCGCTACACTGCGTGCAAACAAATAATTCAGGGGTTCATATGTCTTCACAGTCGGTGGTTTTGATTACATTGGTGTTTTATAAATTGGTGCTGCTTGGCATTGGGTTTTGGGCGTCTAAGCGGGTTCGTTCTGAGAGTGATTTTTTTATTGCTGGCAAGGGGGCAAGTAAAGAATCTGGTGGCGGCATTAATGGGCAGACCGGAGGCCTTGGCCCTTGGGTGGCGGGGCTTTCTTATGCGGCGTCTACCTCGTCGGCTTGGGTTTTGCTGGGGTTTACCGGGCTTGTATTTACCAAAGGTTTTGTGGCGCTGTGGCTTATTCCGGGGATATTTAGCGGCTATATTTTAACATGGTTGGTCATGGGGCCGCGCCTGAACGCCGAGACGGCGGCGCGCGGGCATATCACCATTGTTGACTTTATCACCGGAGATTTGGACGGGCGCTGGAAGCGGATTATTGGTATCGTTTGCGCTTTGATGATTTTGTTTTGCTTTGTGTTTTATATCTCCTCGCAGTTCCAAGCGGCGGGCAATGCGTTGACATCCGTGCTGGGGATTAACACCACCGAAGCGGTTCTAATCGGGGCGACTGTTATCGTAATCTATTGTTTGCTCGGCGGTTTTTGGGCGGCCAGCATAACCGATACTTTGCAAGCGGGCGTGATGATGTTGGCCTGTATCTTGGTGCCGATTGCGGCTTTGAAAGCGGGCGGTGGTTTCGGGCAAATTCAATCGGGTTTGCAGGGCGCTATCCCTACGAATTATTTCAGTTTCACAGGCGGTGCTTGGGGTATGGCGGGCATTGGTGCGGCTATGGGGTTGATGGGCACAGGCCTGGGCGCGCTCGGTCAGCCGCAACTCCTTAACCGCATAATGGCGGTCAAAAGCCAGAAGGCAAGGGTGCAAGGGGCGCTCATCACTATTGGTTGGGGCAGTATTATATATCTGGGGCTAACCGTGTTGGCGCTTTCGGTGCGGGCTATGTCTACGGACTTGTCTTGGCAAGTGACGCCGGGCGGGGAGAGCTTGTTTTTCGAAGCGGCGGAGAATTTCTTGCCGCCCGTACTCGCCGGTATCGTCATAGCTGCCGTGCTTTCCGCAGTCATGTCTACCGTAGATAGCTTATTGCTGGCCGCCGCATCTGCGGTATCCCACGATATGGGCGTGCCTCATAAATCACCCAAATCTGCGCTTATGCTTGGGCGCTTATCCATGATAGGGGTGGCGGTTCTGGCCGTTATTATGACGCTTTATTTGCCTAAGGATATTTTTAGCCGGGTTCTCTTTGCCTGGGTGGCATTGGGCGCAGCCTTTGGCCCCACGGTACTGACCCGGTGTTTGGGCTGGCGCGTCCCGGGCGCATATGTTTTGGCGGCGATTGTTGTGGGTTTTGCAATAGCGGTGAAAGCATCGGCCATGCCGGGCTATCCGGCTGACATGATGGAGAAGTGGGGGTCGTGGTTGGTTGGATTAAGCATTTTATTTATTGGTAAAATGCAAATCTCTGCAAAGATAAATACTTAGAGCAACGAAACCGAATGTAGAATCACTTTGATGGGATGAGATTTGCTTTTTGGCTAGGCGCGGTTCGCGGAGCGATGCTTTGGCATCGGTCAAGGAACGCAACGACGTCCAAAAAGCAAAGATCGCCCAAGCAACGTCCCAAATAACATCTAAGGAGTTGAATAATATGAATAAAAACAATCCGGTCACTTGCTTTTTCGCCGTGAATGCGTCGTCGTCCCCTTGTGATGCTATGGCATCACGGCGTGAACGGCTCCTGTTCACGGACGCAAAATCAAGCGCTCAAAGTGATTCTACATTAGGTTTCGTTGCTCTAGGCCCTGAGCCTAAGTCGCGAATTGCTCGCGCAGGATTTTCTCGTCCAGTTCGTGGCCTTCATCAAACAATAAATTAAATGTGATGTCGTGGGCTTGCTCAACCGCGACGCTTGTAACATTGCGAAATTCGGAACTGTCTGCAACGGCGCTGACCGGGCGCTTGCCGGGGTCGAGGATTTCGAATTTAACCTTGGCAGTGTTCTTCAGCAAAGCTCCGCGCCAACGCCTAGGCCTAAAGGCGCTTATGGGGGTTAGCGCCAATACATTAGACCCCAAAGGAATAGCCGGGCCGTGCGCCGAAAGATTATAGGCGGTTGAACCAGCGGGGCTTGCAATGAGAATACCGTCGGCCATCAGACGCTCCATGCGCTCTTCACCGTCAATCAATATGCGGATATGGGCGGCTTGACTGGTCTGGCGTAGCAATGAAATTTCGTTAATCGCCAGCGCCTCGACCTGCCCGCCCGGGGTTTGGGCTATCATCTTTAGCGGATGAATTTTCGCGGATTGTGCATTGGCCAAGCGGTTTTGCAAATCATCAAGGCTGAAATGGTTCATCAAAAACCCGACCGTGCCTTGGTTCATGCCGTAAACCGGAAGCCCGCGCTTTAACAGCGTCATATGCTTGCGCAAAGTATCCAGCATAAACCCGTCGCCGCCAAGAGGGACAATGACATCCGCATGGGCAGCATCACAATTTCCGTATTTAGCCGTAAGCTTGGATAAAGCCCGTTTGGCTTGGTCTTTGTCGGCGCTGAGAAACGCAATATTGTTAAACTTGTTTTTGGTCATGGAAACCTTTCAATTCGTTATAACATTTGACCTATGGGCAAAGCAAAGGCTAAATAGAAGTCTGTGGGAGAAAGTCGCAGGGTATTTTGCGCGGGATGCGGGGCACTAGATTGAAGAGGATTACCGGATTTTGCATGGCCTGCTTGGCGTGCATTATATGTCCAACACTGGCTCATGCCGGGGCCTGGCCTATAGCTGCGGGCAAAGGGCAGGTCATATCGACGACCCTCACGGACAGTGCCAGTATTGGCTTTGATGACAATGGCGACGCTAATCAAGAGGTGCATTTTTCCAAAACCGAGGGTGCCATTTACTGGGAGCACGGGCTTAGCCAAAAAACCACATTGGTACTACAAACAAGTTTCCAAGACATCCAGTTCCGGGCTGGTGTGGACGAGGTAAATTTCAGCGGCGTTGGCGAAAGTTACCTTGGGGTGCGCCGGGCCTTGTGGCGCGGTGATAAAACGGTCGTTTCCGCCCAAGGCGGCCTCTTGTTTGCGGGGTCAGGCGAGGCGATATCGGACGCTGATTTGGGCTTTGGCAGTACACATTTTGAAGCGCGCCTGTTGATAGGCCGCAGTTTCAAACTGGCTAACCGGGACGGTTTTTTGGATGTGCAAATGGCCCGCCGTATGAGACCGGGCGCGACGCCCGATGAATGGCGACTGGACGCCACGGCTGGCTGGCGTCCAGCCGCAAAAGTGCAAGTTCTGGCACAGGGGTTCTATACCGCAAGCGGGGAACAGTTCGAAGTGGCGCCGCGCAATACGCGGCTAAAGCTGCAATCATCACTGGTCTATGAGTGGAGTCCGAAAACTTCTTACCAAATAGGTTTATACCGAACCGTAGCGGGCCGCAATATCATCAAGGAAAAAGCATTTTTTATAGCCGTTTGGAGTCGGTACTAATATTTCTGCCCCACTCTGGTCAAGGGTGAGCCAATGTGCTAAACTTCGCGCGAAAAGGAAACCGTATGACGGATTTTTTGCGCATTTGGTCTTTGAGAAAACTGCCCAGCCTGTTTACCAGATTGTTCTTTGGCTTTTTGGTTATTGGCCTTTTGGTCTGCTTTTCTATTGCCTTTTCATCGTCGGCATTTGCCAACACGACTTCTCCCTCCCATACAGTTCCGTTTGAACAATTAGAGCGCGGACAATATACGATTGAGGTCAGCATTAATGATAGCGAGCCGCTCAAATTTATGATTGATACGGCAGCATCCCGCACCAGTATTTTCAATGAAACCCGTTTGCGGCTCGGGCTGGATACGGACAGTGCGCAAAAATTCATCAACGGCATGACCAAGTCTGGCTATCGCCCGACCAGCACCGTGGATAAATTATCATTTGGGCGACATGTTTTCACTGAGCATAATATCATTATTCTCAAGGACTGGGATAAGGCCATATATGAGGGTCTTGACGGCATTTTGGGTATGGATGTGTTTGATAATCTAGTATTCGCATTTTCCCATAAAACGAAAACCGTGAAAATTTCTGTCGGCGCTGGATATTCCAAGTCGACTGGATATTCCAAGTCGAAATATCGCCGCTGGAAAAAGGTAAGGCTGGCGGATAACCCATACCCGGTTGAAAAATTTGGTTTGCTCTTTACCTATACCCAATTTGGAGATGTGTATGTCCCGACCTTGCTGGATACTGGCGCAAATTTTTCTGCTATCAACTGGAAGAGCGTCAAAGGGACAACGATAGCAAAAGAACGTAGGCGTTTGCGCGAAGAGTGGATTATACAAGGCTCTATCGGTGCGTTTAAACCCCGCCTGCGGGTCAGGTTTGAGCAAGCCAATATTGGCGGCATTAAATTAAAGCAGCACGAATTTCTGGTGATGAATTTTGACAATTTCCCTGTCAATAATTACGGCGCATATCCATTGGTAATCGCCGGGATTGATATTTTTGAAGGGCGCGATTTTACCCTCGATTTTGCCGAAAACCACCTCTATATAGCCCCAAAGCCGAGAAAATTGAGTATCAATACGCGCTCAAGCCGCATCAAGAGGAAGGGCGACGAATAACCGCTTATTTTTTGTATTTTTCCACGAAATGATCAATTTTGCCGAAGATGGAATTGCCGTCTTTATCGTTCATTTCAATGCTCACCCGATCGCCAAATTTCATGAAATTTGTGGATGGCTTTCCGTCCTTGATGGCTTCGATCATACGGATTTCTGCTATGCAAGAATAGCCAAGGCCGCCGTCTTCAACCTTGCGGCCAGGCCCGCCGTCTTTATCTTTGTTAGATACGGTGCCAGAGCCAATAATAGTACCAGCGCACAGCTTGCGGGTGGCGGCGGCATGGGCGACCAATTTGGCAAAGTTGAAAGTCATGTCCTTGCCGGCATTGGTTTTGCCGAACGGTTTTTCGTTATATTCGACCAGTAAAGGCAAATGCACTTTGGTGCCGCGCCACGCTTTGCCAAGCTCGTCCGGGGTGACGGCAACGGGCGAAAATGCGCTGGAGGCTTTGCCGTGGACAAAGCCGAAACCTTTGCGCAATTCGTTAGGGATAAGCCCGCGCAGGGACACATCGTCCACCAATGTGATCAGCTTGATATGATCTTTGGCCTTGGCTTGGGATACGTTCATGGGCACATCATCGGTGATGACAACCACTTCGGCTTCAAAGTCGATGCCGTGGTCTTCGCTTATGGCGATGATCGGATCCATAGGCCCGATAAATGTATCAGAACCACCTTGATACATGAGGGGGTCGGAATAAAAGCTCTCCGGTACTTCGGCGTTTCTCGCTTTGCGGACGAGTTCCACATGGTTGATATAGGCGGAACCGTCGAGCCACTGATAAGCGCGGGGTAGAGGCGAAGCGCAAACTTCGGGCACGAACGTGAAAAAGTCGCCCTTGCCGTCGTTCAGGCGGTCATATTTGGCTTGCAAGAGCGGGGCAACCGTTTCCCAATTATCCAGTGCGCTTTGCATGGTCTCGGCGATTTCGCCCGCGTCTACGGCAGTTTTTAGATCGCGGCTAACGATAACCAAATGGCCATCACGACCGTGTTTAAGGGAGGCAAGTTTCATGTTTGTGTCCTGTTTTATTTCTGATGCACCCAATGCAAGGCACATGTTAAATTGTCAAGTCTTGTGGTGAAGCTGTGGCTAATCGTCCGTGTTTTCATGCAACCATGCG
>JAKIUV010000029.1 GCA_021647375.1 Robiginitomaculum sp. | reverse complement strand
TCCACTGTGAAAATCTCCCGGTCCTCCCGTTAAAACAGAAAAACCTTAAAGTGGACGACTTTTACGCCGCCCGCGAGGACACAATACCCTCGCTACAGTGGACGAATATTGCACCGCCGTTCACACCGAGTGTTGGCAGCGCGGCAATTGGCCGAGACGCGCAATGGCGGCTGTACCAATGCGGATTTGTCGTCTGCGCAATTGGATCATGTGGCGCAAGCTGACCGCGAAGGTCAGGCGCTTTTGCAAAAAGCCGCCGAGACCTTGGGGCTTACGGCGCGAGGTTATCACAGAGTGTTACGGGTGGCCCGAACTCTTTCGGATTTGGACGGGTCGGAGCATATCCGCCGTCTCCATATTGCCGAGGCATTAGCGCACCGGCGCGGGCGCAAACCCGTATCTGCGCCTAATTTTAGCCCTATGCGGACATACCCAAAATCTATGAATTAAGCGCCGGATTAATTATTTACAGTTTCGTAACTTGAGAAAACCTCACACATAGGCTATATTGTGTGCGAGAGAGGGGTAAAAGAAGCCGTAATTGGAGAAAGCCCCATGACTAAAATTGTGAAGACACACATAAAGACCTTAAAAAACATCGCCATTATTGCTGGTGCTGCTGTACTCACAGCTTGCGCAACGGCAACCCCGTATCAGCCGTCTGCCAAGGCCGATATGCGCAACGGGTTTTCTGAATTGCAAATCGAAAAAGATCGGGTCAAGGTGACGTTTGACGGAAATTCTCTTACTGATCGGCAAACCGTCGAAACTTACTTACTGTACCGAGCCGCTGAGTTAACTAAGGGCGCAGGTTATGATTATTTTGTATTAACCGACCGAGCAACAGACCAAAAAACTCGGGTACAGAACTCTGGCTTTAATGATCCTTATTATGGTTTTTTTGACTACTCCTATTTCCATCCGCGTTATGGCTGGTCGAGTCCATATTTCCGCCCTTATTACCATTCTTTCTACCGTTCAAGCTGGTCACATTTTGGCGGTCGCTTTGGACGTTATGATCCATTCTACGACAGTTGGGGGCGTAATTTTGATTACCGCGAAATCACCCGTTATCGAGCCAGCGCCGAGGTCAAATTTGGCCGTGGTAGCAAGCCGTCCGGTATGAACAATGCGTTTAATGCCCAGGAAGTTTTGGCCAATCTGGGCGATAAAATCGTCTATCCTGAGACTAAAGAAGCCAAGAGCTAGATTGGTTGCTGTGTGGGCGCGGTTTTTGAAATTATTTAGTAGGCAAATTATTTGACGGGTTTAAGAGAGTCTGATTTTACCAGATACTCAAGCCTGTCAATAATTTAAGTTTTACCCATCACATAATGCCGCTGCTGCGCCCACCAACTTTGCCGATGACATCATCACCGACAAATGGGTTGGATTTTCGCTCTTCGCCGAATGTGCTCATGGGGCCGTGGCCGGGAATAAAACGCATATCATTACCCAGTGGCCAAAGTTTCTTGGTGATGCTGTCGATCAGCTGTTGCGGGTTGCTTTTTGGGAAGTCGGTGCGCCCGACTGACCCTTTAAATATAACATCACCGACGAAAGCAATTTTCATGTCCTGATTATAAATAACCACATGACCTGGCGTGTGACCGGGACAGTGTGCTACGCCGAATTTCACACCACCAAGTTCTAGCACATCGCCGTCTTTCAAATATCTATCAGGTTGGCAATTGCGTCCCATGCCTTTCTGGCCGTATTTTTCCCAGTCGGCGGAAATTTGGTCCATCCAGAATTGGTCATCTTTGTGCGGCCCGATAATCGGTACATCTAGCTCGGCCTTCACGTCTTCGGCACCACCAGCATGATCGAGATGACCGTGGGTCAACCAGATCTCTTGCAGGTCGACACCGTGTTCTTTAACGCCGTGCAGGATTTTCCCGGCATCGCCGCCCGGGTCAACCAACACGCCGTGCATGGTTTTGGTGTCCCACATCAGTGAACAATTTTGCTGGAATGGGGTGACGGGTATAATCCGCAAATCAAGTGTATTTTCGCTCATGCCCTAAACAGGCATTCTGCGGCCAAAAGGTCAAGAAAAAAATTAGCAGTAAACGCCAAGAACCCTTTACCTTTATTCCATCCGAACTTTAAGGCTAACCGGGATGTGGGCGCTATCGAGACGATCTTTTAGAAAAGCGACATTGCCGTGGGTGGCCTTGCGGTCGGCGCCTAGAATGACAACGGCTTGGGGCGCTTCTGCACGAATGGACTGTACGCGGTTCGGGACATTACCAATATCTATCCTTGTCCCGTCAAGAGAGGCGCTGCCGTCAGCGTAAAGGTAGACACTAATTGATTTAGCACCAGTATGTCCACCATCTTGGGGCTGGGTCATTTTAATGCCGCTCTCGTCAAAAAAAGTAGCTGTGACAATAAAGAAAATCAACATGATAAAAACAATGTCCAGCATGGGCGTCATATCAACATCCGCTTCACTTGCATTCCTGCGAAATCTACGTTTCATAATGTTACAACCTCCTAAAGGTGAGGTTATAACATTGTATTGGCAATGTCAAGATGGAACCCGCAAGCAAAATTTCTTCAAATTGCCAAGGCTCTGAATCAAAAGCAGGCTCTAATGGCTTAGGCGAATTTTAATAAGACTAGCGCCAATGTTTTCAAACGCTTTTTTGAGCTGAGAAGCATCACGGGCATCAAAGAACATATCTGGTTTAGAAGCGCATCCGCGCAGAATGTTTTTTGCCGTAATATCGCTCATTTCATAAGCGATGGAGAAAAGCTCGATATTTTTGTTGTTAATTTGAGTGCATAATTTCTTTGATAACGTATCGGCCTGTTGTGAATCATAATTAGCATTGTTCATATCTACATGAAGCTGCCCGAATTGGGACATTGTATTCGCGCCGTCCGTCATTAAAATCATCACGCTTCTGCGGTTCTTTTTGAATTTCGCATCAGCCTCGGTAAGCGGCATGCTGGGTGTTAATGCCCGCCAACCCCATGCTAACCCGGCAGGTAAATATGTATTGCCGCTGGCACTTAGGGAGGTGATTTTAGCTTTTGCGGCACCGATGTCTGTGGTAAGTGGTAATATTTCCTTCCCACACCACCTGTTCATCAGGCCAGGTATTTCATTGCCATCATATCGAACACGGGCATTCCACGGCGCACTGCGTGAACCGACGCAACCGCGCCATCTTCTGGTATTTTCGCGCGGCCTACAGACTTGTGTCGAACTATAAATCCTGTCACAAACCTCACGACTACCTGCGGGCACGGCTGGCCTTGCGGCACTACCACCGCACGAATATGGCACGCCATCATTATAGCATGTTCTCGGCGGTACCGCTGGCCGCGCCGGAATATAAGGTGTATTTACTACGCGGCAATTGGTTGTACCAATAACAGGGTAATAGCACGAATCAGGTAAAGGCGTTACGGAATCATCATTAACATCCAACCAAATTTCGTTCCTGCGTGATAGGCCAACATTCACATATTCAGCAAATGGAATAACGGATACTTTAACGGAGTCTCCATCAAGCTTTTCCAGTTCGTTCAGCAAATCGTTTGCCGCACTTTTCATCGACGCCATTCGTGCGCCGCTCATGGAGCCGGTTGTATCTAGGACAAAAACAATATTAACAGGTTCGCTGGCTGGCAAGGGCGCTTCTGCTACAGCCGCTACCTTGCTCACTTTCTTGCCAAACATCCCCATAAGCAATGGTTTATACTGACCCTGTACCGTGACCCGTATATGACCCTTTTTGCTGAATTTAAGCTTGGTTTTCAAAGTATCGCCCGTTAAATTTACTTCAGCAACATATGTCGTAGCAATTTGTTTCAAGGTTTCTTTGTCAGTTTCCCCCGAACTGGCAGCAGCAAGAACAGCCGCATCAGCTAAATTTTGATAGGTGTTCTTCTTTGAATTGAGCGAGGCAAAATCAGCCGCAGCTCCAACCCCGACGAGAATCGTCATAACACTTACAGCAAACATGATAGCCACATTTCCAGACGTGTTTTTAAGATATTTTTTTAACATTGCTGCCCTCACATTTTCCCAAATCGTGGAATAGCAAGATGGCATTTAGATTACCCAAACAAATAGCGTTAATTATTTGATAAAATTGCGTCCAGTAAAGCGGTGGTTTCTGCGCTTTGCCAGTCGACGTCGCCTGGAATACGCGCAATTTCTTGACCGCTGGGATTGTAGAAAACACTAATCGGAATGCCCTGCACCCCGATTTTACTGCTGATACTATAGGTCGGATCAATATATAATTGTAAATTGTTGATATTGGCCTTTTCGAAGAAGGCTTTAGCGTCATCGATATGTCTGTCCATGCTTATGGTGACGACGGTGAAGCTTGCACTGCCCCTTTGTGCTTGTAATTTGTCGAGGCTGGGGATTTCGGCGACGCAGGGCGCGCACCAGGTCGCCCATATATTTAGCAGAATCGTCTGACCGTGAAAATCTGCAAGACTAATGTCTGTACCGTTTGCGGTCTTAAATGTCATTTTTGGCTGTGCAGGCGGAACTTCCAATATCTGTAATTTTTTAAGCCCTCCTTTAGCAAATTTTTGTAAGCTTGGTGGCTTCTGCAAAGAGCAGGATTGCACTATAACGAAAATACAGGCAAGAAGCGCGGTAAATAACATGACGCGAATAGCCAGTCTACGAATAACCAGAGTAGGTTTTTTGGATACTGAATTGGAATTTTGAGGATTTGACATGACAGACTCGTTAATAGGGGGCTTCTCTAAAGGACAAAAAATGTGGGGTGGTAGGTTTTCTGACAAACCTTCGGACATAATGCAAGCAATCAATGTTTCTATCGGCTTTGATAAACATATGGCTGAACAAGATGTGCGCGGCAGTAAAGCCCATGCTGATATGTTGGCAATGGGCGGGATTATCACCGACACCGACAATGCGGCCATTCAACAAGGCCTTGATGATGTTTTAGGTGAAATACGTGCAGGTACATTTCCCTACCGTGATGAGTTCGAAGATATTCACCTCAATATAGAAGCCCGCCTTAGCGAGTTTATTGGGGAAACTGCAGGGCGTTTACACACTGCTCGTTCCCGGAACGACCAAGTTGCGACAGATTTTAGACTTTGGGTGCGCGATCAACTGGACGGTTTTGACGAGAGCATAGCGCATCTACAGAGGGCTTTGCTCGGGCAAGCGAAATCCCACACTGATACACTAATGCCCGGCTTCACCCATTTGCAGGTGGCTCAACCCGTTACATTTGGCCATCATATGCTGGCTTATGTGGAAATGTTTGGCCGTGACCGTTCTCGGTTCACGGATTGCCGGAGGCGTATGAACGAAAGCCCGCTCGGCGCGGCGGCGCTGGCGGGAACACCTTACCCCATTGACCGCGATATGACATCATCGGCTCTGGGGTTTGACGCACCAATGGCCAATTCCTTGGATGCAGTGTCTGCGCGTGATTTTGCCCTTGAAGCTTTGTCGTGTGCCAGTATTTGCGCTACGCATTTATCACGCCTCGCCGAAGAAATTGTTATCTGGACATCTACACAATTCGCATTTGTTAGCTTGTCTGATAAATTTACTACGGGCAGTTCAATCATGCCGCAAAAACGCAACCCTGATGCTGCCGAGCTTGTGCGCGCCAAAGTTGGGCGGATATCTGGCGCTCTGGTTTCCCTGACCATGGTGATGAAAGGTTTGCCGCTGGCTTATTCCAAAGACATGCAAGAAGACAAAGAACCCGTGTTTGAAGCTTTTGCAGCACTGTCTCTCGCCTTAGCCGCTATGGCAGGTATGGCTGCTGATTTGACCCCCAACAAAGCCAATATGGCCAAGGCCGCAGGCTCTGCGTTCTCAACGGCTACAGATTTGGCCGATTGGCTGGTGCGCGAACTTGGCCTGCCGTTCAGACAAGCCCACCATGCAACAGGCGAGATCGTGGCTTTGGCAGAACGCCAAGGCAAAGCCCTGCACGAACTCTCACTTGCTGATATGCAAAGCGTGAAGCCGCAAATCCACGACGGGGTTTATGATGTGCTCAGCGCAGAAAACTCCGTGGCGAGCCGCACATCATACGGCGGTACGGCTCCTGTCAATGTCAAGGTGCAGGCGGGAATATGGCGAAAGCGGTTAGCCGATTAAACAACCGCTTTGGTCTTAAACACTTCTTCGTCGAGGGCGCCTTCCCATTTGGCGACAGTACAAGCTACGGCAACATCGCCAGAAACATTAGTCACTGTGCGCATCATGTCGAGCAAACGGTCGAACGGGAATATAAATGCAACAATCAAAATGGCTTGGCTTTCGTCAATACCAAAGATGCTTTGTAACATCCCGACCGCCAAAAATAAGCTTGCAGAGGGAATGCCTGCCGCACCGATAGAGGCCATAGTCGCCGTTAAGGCAACCATCAAATAAGTGCCAACTGTCAACTCTAAACCAAAGGCTTGCGCTGCAAATAGCGCAACGATACCAAGGTAAATAGCAGTGCCGTCCATGTTAATCGTTGCGCCCATGGGCAGGACAGAACCTGCAACGGATTTATCGACGCCGAGGTTTTTCTCGGCACAAGAGATAGTAACGGGAAGCGTCGCACTTGAAGACGAGGTTGAGTAGGCAACCCCGATCGCATCCGCAATACCGTAAATGAAACGGGTAAATGGTAGTTTCAGTATCAGGCGAACAATGACGCCGCCGTAAATAAAGATGATTTGCAAGAAGCAGGCGAGATAGAGAGCTATGGCTAATTTACCCATATTCACTAAAACACCGAGGCCGTTTACACCCATGACCCATGCCATCAGAGCCATCACACCATAGGGGGCCAATTCCATGATCATCATGGTGACTTTCATCACGACTTCCGCCGCAGAATCGAAAAAATCGCCTACGAGTTTGCCTTTTTCGCCCGCCAATAAGACGCCAACACCCATAAGAATAGAGAAGAAAATCACGGCGAGGACATCCCCCTCTGCCATAGCTTTAATGGGGTTGCGTGGAATAATATCGAGTAAGTACTGTGCAAATGAACGCTTTGCGGTTCCGGCGGATTGCAATTTATTGGCAACAGTATCTACGCTACTATTGCCGGCTGAAATAACTTCACTTAAGCCCGTACCTGGCTGAATAATCGTTGCAACAATTAACCCAAGCCAGACGGCAAAAAATGTGGTGAACAAATAAAGCCCTATGGTGCGCGCTCCCAAAGTCCCAAGTCGTTTTGGATCGCCCATTGCAACCATGCCTGATACCAATGTGGTGACGATAAGGGGAATGATCAGCATTCTGATCAAATTTACAAATGCGTCGCCAAATGGTTTGAACCAAGTTTCAGCGATATACTTTCCTTTATCCCCAAGCCCGTAGTGTAGACTAAGCCCTATAGCAACACCAAGCGCTAAACCAATAAATACCCGTTTCCAGAGCGTCATCGCCCGCCAAGATTTCAACATGTCTTCCCCTTGTGAATAGTTTTCAACTTGTTTAAGGGCGCAGGGTCGTAAGCGCAAGAGTTTAAAGGTCAACGCCTAAGCGAAAATCAAAATGGCCATACAGACTTCAGTCCCCTAGTACAGATATGATATAGGCGCTAAGTTGAAAGCGAATCATTATGAGGAATACCCATGCCCGCAGCACCAGCAGGTCCGGAAATTGAAAACCTGATCAGGCTGTTGGCAAAATTGCCGGGCTTGGGGCCGCGCTCGGCGCGGCGTGCGGCGCTAGTTTTAGTGAAAAAACGTGATGTCTTGCTCAATCCGTTGGCGGACGCGCTTGCGGTGGTCGGCGAGAAAATCAGACTGTGCGGTATGTGCGGTAATATCGATGTCTCTGACCCTTGCCATATTTGTAATGCGCCGGCGCGCGACCCAACTATCATTTGCGTCGTACAAGAAGTTGGCGATTTATGGGCGCTGGAGCGGGCAGCGGCTTTTAAGGGGCGCTACCATGTGCTTGGCGGCTGCTTGTCGGCGCTAGACGGTATCAGGCCGGAAGACTTAAATATTGCCGGCTTAATTGCACGCGCCGCCGACCCGGAAATATCAGAAATCATTTTGGCGATGAATGCAACGGTTGATGGTCAAACTACGGCGCATTATATTACGGATCATTTGGCAGATATGGATGTGAAAATCTCCCGTCTCGCCCACGGTGTTCCGGTCGGCGGCGAGCTTGATTATCTAGACGACGGCACCATCAGTGCTGCTATGGCCAGCCGCAGGCCTTTTTAAGTCAAACCTTGTGTTAAATTCATTTGCGTTTTCGGGGTGGGTCGGCAATCTTGCGTGAAATATTAAGTGAGGTTTATATGCGTTTTGGATTATCAGTCTTGGGACTTATGAGTACGGCATTTTTGGCTATGCCAGTAAGCGGGCAGATAATTTCCCAAACGCCGCGCCCGGAAGTGCCTGACCCGCAAGCGCAAACCATAGAAACCATTCAACACAAAGAACGTATTGGCCGTTCCGGTACATTTATCCAGATACCCCGTGCGGGCGCGCTCTTGTTTGCGGGCTTTGATGCGGACGGCGATTATATCATTGATAAAGCGGAAGTCGCTGAGGGAATTGCAAAAGCATATGTGCGAGCGGATAAGGATAATAGCAAGAGCTTGTCTTTAGTGGAATTAGAAGCTTGGCGTGTTGCGGCTTTAGGCTCAGAACATGCTGCGCCCAGTAATTTCGCATTTGCACCAAATTTCGCCCGAACTGTTAGTGCGCAAACCTTTACCAAAGTCATTATGGATTTAGCTGAAAGATTAGACACTGATGACCAAGGCAATATAGACGGCAAAATCGCCATGTCGGATTTGCTTAAAAACTTTAGCCCGCCGCGTGTGCGCAAAAATGATAATTGCATACAAGCAGTCCGCGAAGAGCGCCGCCGCGTTGAACAACAATGTCGCTCAACTCGTAGATAAATGGTCGTAGATAAGGATGCCTTGAAATAACTACAGGAGAACTATTTTTTCTTTCGAAGTCCCCGGCCTGTAACCACAGCGTTTTTCCCAAATTTCTCCCGCGCAATGTCGCTAGCGCGTTCTGCGCGGCGACGTAAAGACGCTTTTGGATCGAGCAGATCACCACTATCACCTGTGGGCGCGCAGAGTTCTGATAGCCCCGCCCCGATAAGCCTGAATTTTTGCCCTCTACTCTTTCCGTGAATCTCGGTTAGTAATAGTGGCAAGCAAGTGTGGAAAATCGTGTCGGCTAATTGGGCGGGTTCGGGCAGAGTGCGGCGCCTGGTTAGGGATTTGAAATCCCGGGTTTTCAGTTTCAGGGTCACAACGCGTCCGGCCATGTTTTTGGCTTTGGCGCGGTCAGCGGTTTTGACACAGACCTGCCAAAGCTTGTCCGTAAGCTCTGCCTCGTCGCCGATGTCTTCGTTAAAAGTGATTTCTGTGGAAATGCTTTTACGGATACTGCCGGGCTTGACGGGGCGGAAATCTTCGGCGCGGGCGAGCTTGGCCAAGCGCAAGCCGGCTTCGCCAAACTGTTTCATCATGATCCGGTCAGAACGTTTGCGCACATCAGCGATGGTGATGATACCAGATTTCTTTAAACTACGGGCAAAGGCGGGGCCTACACCGAAAACAAAATCGACGGGTTTGGGCGCGAGAAAGTCGAGAGCTTCTGCACGGCCAATAATTGCAAAGCCGTGGGGTTTATCCAAATCAGACGCGGTCTTGGCCAAGAACTTATTATAAGAAAGCCCGACGCTGACTGTCACCCCAACCTCGTCCAATATCCGTTTTTGTAATTTAACCAAAGTGGCCGCAGGCGCTGTACCGTGCAAGCGTTCCGTGCCAGTTAAATCCAAAAAGGCTTCGTCGACCGACAAAGATTGTACCAAAGGAGTAAGGTCGCGCATAATGTTTTTGATGCGCCGACCTTCATAGGCATAATTGGCCATAGAGGATTTTATCACCACCGCATGGGGACAGGCTTTCAGGGCTTTGAACATCGGCATGGCCGAACGTACCCCGTAAACCCGTGCATTATAACAAGCCGCCGCAACAACGCCGCGTTTGCCGCCGCCGATGATTACAGGTTTGTCGGCAAGATCCGGGTTGTCGCGTTTTTCAACTGATGCGAAAAATGCATCACAGTCCACATGGGCGATAGACAGGTCAAACAGTTCTGGGTGGTGTAAGAGTTTATGGGAACTGCAAGCCTGACATGCGGCGACACTGCCATATACAGTCGCGCCACAATCCCGACATAATCCCTTTCTATCCGTTACTGTCATATGCTTGTTTTTATTTACCTAATGCTAATATGTTCGCTTTATGTTCTTTTAACAAATGATTACCGCCTTGCACACTGTTAATTAATTATATTGCGCTAATGCTAGGAAAGTCAAAAACAGGCGCATAAGCGTCGGCAGAAATGACAAAGTGAAATGGTTGATATGTTGCAAACAATGCCCAAAAAAATACTCATTGTCGAGGATAACGAGCTGAATATGAAGCTGTTCTCTGACTTGCTCGATGCTCATGGTTACGAAACCTGCCAGACCCGCGAAGGTCTAAAGGCAATTAAGATGGCCAAAAAGCACAAACCGGATTTGATCCTGATGGACATCCAATTGCCGGAAGTGTCCGGTTTGGAAGTGACCAAATGGATCAAGGACGACAAGGAAATAGCCGATATTCCCATCGTAGCGGTGACGGCCTTTGCCATGAAGGGTGATGAAAAACGTATCCGGGCAGGTGGCTGTGAGGCTTATATTTCCAAACCGATTTCCGTAGCCAGTTTTTTGGCGACTATCCGGAAATTTTTAGGCTAGCAATTTTTGCAGAAGCATGGGGGAGCACCAATGAGTGCGCGAATTTTAATTGTCGACGACCTAGCACCCAACCTTCATCTGCTTGAAGTGAAATTGGCTGCGCAATACTATGACGTTGTCACCGCCATGAGTGGTAAGCAGGCTTTGAAACTCGCTGGCAGTGAAAAATTTGATCTGATATTACTAGACGCTATGATGCCCGGACTGAACGGGTTTGAGGTCTGTAAGCGCCTTAAGAGCAACCCGGCCACTTGGCATATTCCGGTGGTTATGGTGACGGCGCTTGAAGAAACCCGCGACAGAATACGCGGTCTCGAAGCGGGGGCGGATGATTTTATCACCAAGCCGATTGATGATTTCAATTTGCTGGCGCGGGTGAAATCTCTACTACGCCTGAAAATGGTGACCGACCAATTGCTGAGCCATACGGGAGATTCCAAGGAAAATTCCCGCCCAATGTTGGAGCTTCTGGATAACCGCAAAGGTCGTATTCTCATTCTCGATGACCATGAGCGCAAACTGCAACTATTAGCAGCACCTTTGCAAGGCCACCACGAAATATTACTGGAAGCCGATCCAAAGCGAGCCGTTGAATTGATCAATACGCAAATTGATTTGGTGATCGTTAGTCTGGTATCGAATAAATTTGATGGCCTGCGGTTCTGCGCCCGCTTGCGTTCGGATACTGTGACCCGCGATATTCCTATTCTGGCAATTGGTGATCCGGAAGCCGAAGCAACTTTGGTGCGGGCTTATGACATTGGTATTAACGATACCCTGATGCGCCCTATAGAAGATCAGGAACTGAAAGCGCGAGTAAACACCCAGCTCAAGCGGAAATTTTATGCGGATAGCTTGAGAGACAATTTCAGTGAAAGCATGGAAATGGTGATCACCGACCCGATGACCGGACTGGGCAATAGACGCCATTTTGACCGCTCGGTAGCCCCCTTGTTTGACCAGTTGAACCAAACTGGTCAGGTGTTCTCCTTAGTGATTTTTGATGTGGATCGCTTCAAGCGGGTTAATGATATTCTGGGTCATGATGTGGGCGATATTGTGCTTAAAGAAGTGGCCGCACGGCTCGCTTCCAATATGCGCTCTATTGATGTGGTCAGCAGATACGGGGGCGAAGAATTTCTTATTGCCATGCCAGATACTGACCAAGAAGCTGCCATTATTGCAGCAGACCGGATAAGGTCGCTTATCGGCGGCACCCCGATCACAGTTGGTGACCAAGGCTTTAGCATTGCTGTTAGCGCGGGTATTGCCGAGGCTCAAAAAGGCGATAAGTTTCGTGATGTATTCAAACGCGCCGATTCGGCGCTTTACCAAGCCAAACATTCTGGCCGCAACCAAGTGCGCGGTGCAGGCGAAAAGAACATTGCTGCTTGAACTACGCCTCAAAGGGCCTGCAACGCCGCTTCCAGTTTTTGCATATCGTCCGGTAGGTCGCTATCAAAAGACATCTCTTCTCCAGTAATCGGATGGATGAAGCCAAGAGTTTTGGCATGTAAAGCTTGGCGGTCGAAACCGTCTAGGCCTGCACGCAAAATTAACTCGGCTTCCGAGTTAGCGGTCTTGAACGCGCCTGTTTTACCGTAGGTGCTGTCGCCCAAAATTGGGCAAGCAATATGCGCCATGTGAACCCGGATTTGGTGGGTGCGTCCGGTCTCTAACCTGCATTCAATTATGGACACCAAAGGTGTGCTTAGGGATGCGCCTTTCATACGGCCATAGCCTTTGATAAACTCGTAATTGGTGATGGCGATTTTACCAGGGGGTTCTTTGCCCATCCTTTGCATATAGGCAATAGAGCGGGCATCTTGTTTTTTGACCACACCCATTTTCTTGCGGTCATGGGGCGAGCGGGCGAGCCGGGTTTCGATGCGCCCGGCGCGCGGATTGGGTGCGCCCCTTGTCATGCAAACATAGACCCGCTCAACCGTATGCTTTGCGAATTGTCTGGACAGGCCTTGGTGGGTTTTATCATCCTTGGCCACGACCAATAACCCGGTGGTGTTTTTGTCGATGCGGTGGACAATGCCCGGACGCAGCACGCCGCCAATGCCCGACAGGCTATCGCCGCAATGATGCAAAAGCGCATTGACCAAAGTCCCCGACCAATTGCCAACGGCAGGGTGTACGGTAAGCCCGACCGGTTTATTGACCCACATACAGGGCGCGTCCTCGTAAACAATATCCAGCGGAATATTTTCCGGCTGCGGGTCTGCGGCGACGGGAGCGGGGACTGTTATCTCGTACAGCACGTCTCCGACAATTTTGGTGGTTGGTTTAACCGCAGGCGTGCCGCCCGCGAGAACTTGCCCGTCCAAAATTAAGGCTTTGATACGCGAGCGGGACAGGTCGGCCCATTCGGCAAGCCATTTATCCAGCCGTTTCCCCGCGTCGTCTTCGCTCGCTACATTTTGCTTTGTCTCTATGGGTGTGTCTGTCATTGATGTGTCTGTCATGGGCGTGTCATAGGGGCAAAGGCCGTATTATGAAACTACTTTGTTGGCGCAACTTCCAAAACACTTACACCAAGCGCTTTGGCCTTTTGCTTGAACATTGGTGAGGCTTTGCCGAGTACATGGATTTCCGCCTTGCCGCCTGCGACCTGTGCAAGATGAATTATGGTCGGGGCAATCTCCGGTGTCCACTTTAGATAGTCCGCTGCAAATGGCAGGAGCATAACGCCGTGCGTGTTGACAGCGACTGCTGCGGGCAGGTCGGCGACAAAGGCGCTAATTTGCCCGGTTTGGCTAAGTCCTGCCAAATATTGATAGACCCGTAAGCGGCTGTCGGCAACGAAACGGGTTGGTGAACTGGCGGCCTCGGTAACCATGCGGGCTTTGTAATCATCAGTGCCAAAGGTTGCCACGGCCTTGGTCAACTGCGCCCGGCTTCGGTGAGTGAAAGCACTGCTTTTATAAAGCTTGGTAATATTGTCTTCGCTCACACCCCATCTGCGCATCAGGGTCTTGTCGCGTTTGCGGTATTTATGAGCGTCTTCATAGGCGCTGACAAATTCGCCGTTATTATAATAGCCGACCCCGGTAGCTAACGGATCAAGAATGCGTACATTCGACCAAGTATATCCGATTTTCACTGCCGTCGACGTATAAGCATCGGCATAGGCCAAGCGGTCGACTTGGTGTTGTAGCACATCGTTATCTGTATAAGGATCAGTTCCCAATTCGGCGTGGATTTCCTTGGCGGCGGCGTGTTTACCCACAAGGGAATTAACCCCGGACCAAATATCTTCGCCAGCTTTGGAAACACAACCAGCAACACCCTGGCAGCGCGTACCTGCGGCGCCAGAGGCGATACGCCAACCCGTTACCCCCAGCTCTTTCAGGCCATTTCCCAGATTACCGACAATCTCGGCGGCACCCGAGGGGATGACCATCAGGGCTTGGGCAGGGTTTTTCACCGCGCCAAAGCGTCCGGCAACACCATCAATAATGCGCACTGGGGTTTCCACCAAATTAACCGTGCGCTCGACCACGGCTTTGCCGGCTTTCGCAGCGGTGCTGCGCTGGCGTAATGCCTGCGTAGCTTCTATTTCGCGGATACGGACTTTGGCGCGTTCAGTCCCTTGCACCACATACAGATATTGGGGCGTTTCGATTTTATAAGTGTTGGCATAACCATCGTTCCATACCTGCGGCGAGACACGGTGCAGATTGCTAGACATCAATTCGGCGCTTAAAAATTGTCGCGCATCAACCATGCCTGCAGTTTCAAAATCAGGCGTGATGGTGACAAATTCGGGGTCAGTATTGGACAGAGCGCGTTGCGTTGCCAAAGTTTGACATCCCGATAGCATGGCTGACATCACCAACCAGCTTGCAAAAACCAAAAATGTTCTACCAATTTTCATTATACCTCTTATGTAAGGAGGAAATGGTAATATCCAATTACCATTTCCGATAAATGTGGCAAGAAATAGAGATTATGATGGAACTAACCTTATACAATTCACTAAAGCGTGAAAAGCAGGTTTTCAAACCCATGAACCCCAAGCGGGTGACCATGTATAATTGCGGCCCCACCGTCTATTCCTACGCCCATATCGGCAATGCGCGGGCGGCAGTGGTTGCGGATGTGTTGTTTCGGGTGTTGCGCCATATTTACGGCGAAGACCATGTGGTTTACGCCCGAAATTTAACCGACGTGGACGATAAAATTATCAAAGCGGCCAAAGAACTGGGCGTGCCTATCTCGGAAATCACCGAGAAATATGCCAAAATTTACCAAGACGATTTGGCGGCGCTCAATTGCTTGCCCCCGACATCGGAACCCAAAGCCACCGAGCATATTGGCGGTATGATTGACCTCATAAAAACCTTGCTTAAAGATGGTTATGCTTATGAAAGTGACGGCCATGTGTTTTTTGATGTCTCCAAATATGACGAATACGGCCAGCTCTCTGGCAACACATTAGACGCCCTGAAAAAAGGCGACAGAGTCGGTGAGGGCGAAGTGGCCCGCAAGAAGAACGCCGCCGATTTTGTGTTGTGGAAACCGGAGCTGGACGGCGTTGGTTGGGACGCACCGTTCGGAAAAGGTCGCCCCGGCTGGCACATAGAATGCTCGGCTATGGCTAAATCGGAACTCGGCGAAACCATAGACATTCATTGCGGCGGCGTCGATTTAAAATTCCCCCACCACGAAAACGAAATCGCCCAAAGCAATTGCGCCCACGGCAAACCCATGGCCAATTACTGGGTGCATAACGAATTTCTCAATATGGGTAAAGACAAGATGAGCAAGTCTTTGGGTAATATCGTGCTGGTGCATGATTTGCTGAAAGACTGGGACGGTGAGGTTATTCGGTTGGCGTTGTTGAAAGCGCATTACCGCAGTGAGTTAGTTTGGTCTGAGGATTTGTTACGGGAGAGTAAGAAAAATTTGGATGATTGCTATCGTGTGATAAAAAAAACAATTCGGCTAGTTGGTGGTGCAACAAAAATATTAAAGCAAAAATATGATTTTAATGAAATCCCGAAAGGTCACTCACTTGAGCTAAGAGATGATTTGAATACGCCTGACGCTTTGAAATTTATGCTGGAGCGGGCGGGTACTTTAAATGCTTGCTTAGGTTTGGAGCATATAGGGGACGCAAATGGGTATTTAAAAGATTTAAAAAAAGTGGGTGATATGTTAGGCCTCCTACAAAAAGACTCGGAGGAATG
Organism: Robiginitomaculum sp.; assembly: GCA_021647375.1. Lineage (GTDB taxonomy): Bacteria > Pseudomonadota > Alphaproteobacteria > Caulobacterales > Maricaulaceae > Robiginitomaculum_A. Next base: position 11,567 of record JAKIUV010000029.1, on the reverse strand, counting down.
GTTCCGGGGTGAGGGCAAAGAGGGCGGTTTATCGGACGAAGCTATCGAAAACTTAATCGTCGAACGCGCCGAAGTCCGCGCACAAAAAAACTGGGCCAGAGCCGACGAAATCCGCGACATCTTCAAAGCAGAAAACATCATCCTGGAAGACGGCAAAACCGGCACAACATGGCGGCGGGGGTGAGCAACACCCGAACCTTTCCTTCCCCCATTTTTCATGGGGGAAGTGCCGAAGCTCTTGCGCAGGCGATGGGGGCGGCGCGAAGCGCCAAAACATCTATAGGTAACCTAAATCGTCAAGGTGAGCCTTTATATCGAGGCAGGCCTTTGGCCTGCGCCCCCTCCGCCCCTAAGAAGGGGCACCTCCCCCATAAATGGGGGAAGGAGAGGTGAAGAAATTTGCTATTCGTAAAATTCGCAAAGGTGAGGAGAAATCAGGTAAATTCGCCCGCGACCTCCGCAAAAATATGCCCGAAGCGGAGCATCGGCTTTGGTGTTTTTTGCGCAATAAACAGTTGGATAATTACCGCTTTCGCCGCCAACATCCTGTGGGAAAGTACATTACGGATTTTGCCTGTGTGCGGGAGAGGTTAATCATCGAGGTTGACGGGGCTACCCACGGCGAACCTGATGAGGTTACTTATGATGAAGCGCGAACGGCTTTCCTGAAATCCCAAGGCTGGAAAATTGTCCGCTATGGTAATGAAGAGATTTACAAAAACATTGATGATGTTCTGGACGATATTGATGCTCATTTGAGAGGACTTAAGACATGACACTTGTCTGCGTAGCCACTTGCGCCGGAGCCTTTGGGGTTCGCGGTGAGGTCAAAGTTAAATCTTTTACCGAAGTGCCAGAGGATTGTTTTGTTTACGGCCATTTGCGCAACGAGGCTGGTGATGTTTTTCTAACCATCACATCACACCGCGCCGTAAAAAATGGCTTTGCTGTAATATGCGAGGAGGTGAAAACCCGCGAACAAGCACAGGCTTTGTCGGGGACGAAGCTCTATGTTCACCGCGCCGACATGCCAGCACCGGACGAAGACGAATTTTATTTTGCAGATTTAATCGGGCTGGAGGTGAAAACCACCGACGGCAAACGCATGGGCAAAATTATGCAGGTGCATAATTTTGGCGCGGGCGATATGCTCGAAATATCCGGCACAAAAGATGTGCCCGAATTTTACCATCCGTTCACAAAACTAGCCGTGCCGAAAGTCGACATCAAAGCCGGGCGGGTGGTGATATTTATTGAAAATGTAGACACTTAACCATCGCCCAACACAAAGAGCGCCGTAAGGCTCTGCCTTATTGCGGAAATAATTTTGGTATATTAGGCGCTGCTTCTTATAGACGCACCGCCTGCATATATAGCCGCACCATTTTAAGGATGCGGATATAGTTGAGCGCACGGATAATGCAGACAAACCCAAATGCGCGCACCGCCGAAAAAGCGCATTTCAATTGCCACAACCATCTGTGCCCAAATGTAAATACCAAGTGTGAATAGCGCCCGGTAAGCCAGAAAACCCGAACGTATATGCCGCAATCGCCAGCACAAATATCACCATTGTTTTTGCCTAGAGCCGCACGACACAACTTCACCAATCCAAAAACCAAAAACAAGAATAGAGAAATAAACCAAAAAGGCATAGCCCCAGATATATGGGTCGCCACGCAAGCCGTGCCGATTATCCACAATCCTAAACTAACAATGTAATTCAATATTCTCATCATCCGTAGACAATAAGGGAATAGGGAGAAGCCGGGATAAGGTTTTTGGGGTTTCTTTTAAAGCGAATAAATACAATGATATAGTGGAATTTTACGGGGTGAGAAATCAAGGGTTTATATCATTGATATGGTGGGTTTTAGCGTAACATCGCAGTAAAGCCTATTGCTCAGTCTCGTCCCATAATTCCCTTATTCGGTGATCCAAGTCCGCACCTATGTTGAACCAGGCGGTTTTGCCTGTGTTGCTGTCCAGGATAAACAACCTGTCTTGTTGGTCCAGGGTTTGGGAGAGAGTGTTGCGGATTTGCTCGACCGCATTGCTGGTGCGCACCAGCCAGACCGTGTCGCCTATGCGTTCGACTTGCCCAAAGTTTTGTATGGTCTGTAGGAAAGCCATCTCGCCGCTTGAGCGAATTTCTGCCATGATGAGGAAGACGTTAGACGCGGCGCCCGATATAGTGCGCCTTGCCGTTTCGCTTTGGGGTGCTTGGGGCATTTGTGTCGGTGCCGCCTGATAATAAGGCTCGGCAAATTGTGTTGCTTGTATAGCCTGGGCAGCTTGTGCAACCTGCTGTATCGGTGCGTATTGCTGGTTGGCCTGCACGGCGGACACTGCACCTATCTGATCGCCAACTGCGACAAGCGGTTGTAGTGGGTTTTGTTGAACCGTACCTGACCAAAGGTTAAATGCATCAAATTCTGTAGCGCCGTAAAAACCGTTCTCGGGAGCATTGGAGATCAGCGAAGAGGTTGTGACGCGCCCCTCGGCCACAAACCCGCGCATCTGTTCGTTGCTATAGGGGCCGTAAGCCTGATTTTCCACATTTACATACCAGTGCATGTTGGACCCTAAAGAGTATGGTTGTTGGCTGAACCCTCATGGGTAAGGCCTGCTGATTCTACGCAAGCAGACCTTAGGAATTTTTATGGTGATGTCGAGAGAAATTCTACTGCGTGATTTTAGTTAGGTCAGCAAGACCCCATTGACCCCAATCCACAACAAACCTGCGAAAATACATAATGCGATAGACCGCTTGATACGAAATTCTAGGGCGAAAAACATTTGCAGCGACCAAAGAGCCGGGAACAACCAAGCCAGTTCCGAGACTTGTGTGTTGATAAAACTATAGGCGCTCCAGCCAATGCTGAGCAAGAGCGACAGGTGAAGTAAGAAAGGTGTGCGCCAAAGCTTGGCCATGATCAGGCTGGTCGTCGCCAGCCCCATCACCCATATTTCCAGTGGTAAGAGGGGGAGTAACTGCGCCATATAGAACCAACTTAGCGCGCATATGCTGACACAAGCACCGGCAATGCCGATGCTGTGGCTGATCTTGGCGCCGCGCCGCCGCGCCAACGCCGCGAGAATCAGAGACAATATGGCCAGTCCGCCGCCTGCCATAGCTAGCCCGCTACCCACCAGTAATCCCTCCGATGGACTCCCGGCCAAACGAGCAAGGCTTGCAACGGCCAGTACCCAGAGCATGAGTGCAATATAAACCGGAAACCGTCTTGTCTTTAGAGGTTTATTGCGTTTGCGCTGGGTTAATTGTGCGTCTACGGCTTGTGGTACATTTACTTTTTCTATGTGAATGCCCGGTTTTACCGGAGAGTATTTGGATACATAAATCATACCTCCTGCCAAAGCTTTGGTCGGCAAAGCCTGCCTGCGCATACCCGAATAGCCCGCTTTCATATGGGTAAAAGGGGTGTTATCATTGGCAGTGGGTGGTATTGTTAACATATGCTTAGATACCTCTAAACCCAAAGCCACCAACAGATTTCGCCTAAAAAGGGTATTTCCCGCCCAATGTTAGCGAGGGTATTTTCCAATGCCTATTGAAACCTGTGACCGGGATGCCTAAATAACACCCATCAGTCAAAAGTGCTGGCTATTGCCAATTGCTTGGGCTAAACGACGCGACATCAATATTATCGACGACCCATATTAAAGAGAACCACTATGGCAAATGTATTACTTGTTATTCTGCTGATTATCAGCATCATTCTGATCGGGCTTATTTTGATCCAGCGTTCCGAAGGTGGGGCGCTCGGGATTGGTGGTAGCGGCGGTGGCGGTGGCGGTGGACTTATGTCTGGTCGCGGGACTGCGGATTTGGTGTCGCGGATGACAGCGGTATTTGGGGCGGCATTTTTGGTGGTTAGCTTGCTGATTACGGTTTCGTTTAATTTCCAAAATCAAGACAGCGGGCCATTTAATGCCGACAGCGCACAAGAGGAAATGGCGATAGGAACTGTAGGCGGTGAAAATATTCAAAATAATGACTTGAATGCACCTGTGGTTTCGGACAAAGATACGACCCCGTTGGTAGGAGATTCTCCAGATGAAGAATCAACTGCAAACCCTCAGGAGAAAATTGAGGAAACACCGCAGGACTAACGGAAGAGCGCCAATCTTTTTGAGAAAGCCGCCTGCCCGTTTCCTGATTATAGGAACGGGTAATGTCGAAGCAAAGAAAACCAAGATATATTTTTATTACGGGCGGCGTTGTCTCGTCCTTGGGTAAAGGCCTGGCCTCTGCCTCCCTTGGTGCCTTGTTGCAAGCGCGCGGCTATAAAGTCCGCTTGCGTAAATTAGACCCTTATCTCAACGTAGACCCTGGAACAATGTCGCCCTATCAGCACGGCGAATGTTATGTTACCGACGACGGGGCGGAAACCGATCTCGATCTCGGTCATTATGAGCGCTTTACCGGCGTGTCCGCCCACCAAAGCGACAATATCACCACCGGGCGTATCTATTCCAACATCATTGAAAAAGAGCGGCGCGGCGATTATCTGGGGGCGACTGTGCAAGTCATCCCCCATGTCACCAATGAGATTAAAGATTTCGTGCTTTCCGATGCGGGCGAAGATGTAGATTTTGTGCTGTGCGAAGTTGGCGGTACGGTTGGCGATATTGAAGGCCTGCCGTTTTTCGAAGCCCTGCGCCAGCTCGGCCAAGAGCTTGGGCGCGAACAAGTTTTGTTCATGCATGTAACATTACTGCCCTATATCGCGGCGGCGGGTGAGGTGAAAACTAAACCGACCCAGCATAGTGTCAAAGAGCTGCGCTCCATCGGTATCCAGCCGGATATATTGCTGTGCCGTGCCGACCGGGAAATTGCTAAAAGTGATATTCGCAAAATCGCCCTGTTTTGTAACGTGCGCGAAAGCGCGGTCATTCAAGGGCTTGATGCGCGTTCCATATATGATGTGCCGCTGGCTTATCACGCCGAGGGTTTGGACAGGGAGGTCTTGCATCATTTCGGTATGACATCACGCAAGCGGATTAATTTGCGGCGTTGGCGTGCAATATCCGAAAGCCTGGCAAACCCGGACGGCGAGGTTAATATTGCCGTCGTGGGCAAATACACGGTTCTGCCCGATGCTTATAAATCCATCACCGAAGCCTTAGTTCACGGCGGTATTGCCAATAAGGTCAAGGTCAAGATTAAATGGATTGAAAGCGAAGCATTTTCTGAAAACGGCACGGACATATTATCCGGCATGGACGGCATTCTGGTGCCGGGCGGTTTTGGCGCGCGTGGTTCGGAGGGTAAAATCGAGGCCGTGACTTATGCGCGCGAAAACAATGTGCCGTATTTCGGCATATGTTTTGGTATGCAAATGGCGGTGATTGAAGCGGCGCGTAATCTGGCCGGAATAGAGGAAGCCAGCTCCACAGAATTCGGCCCGACCAGCGAACCTATCGTTGGCCTGATGACCGAATGGGTCAAGGGCAATGAAAAACAGACCCGTGATGCTAGCACAGACCTCGGCGGCACGATGCGCCTCGGGGCATATCCAGCGGTTTTGGACAAGGGTAGCTTGGTCGTAAAAATGTATGGCAAACGGAAAATAGAAGAACGCCACCGCCACCGCTATGAGGTCAATGGGGCTTATATCGAGCGGCTGGAACAAGTCGGGGTAAAATTTTCCGGCATGTCCCCTGACGGTGTCCTGCCCGAAATCGTGGAAATCCCCGACCACCCTTGGTTTATCGGCGTGCAATACCACCCAGAACTGAAATCCAGACCCTTCGCCCCGCACCCATTATTCGCCGGGTTCGTCGCAGCAGCGCTCAAACAGAGCCGACTGGTCTAGGCTCAGTACCTATTAAATACATCACTTCTGCTCTTGTTATGTGTTCTCTAAGTGCGTTGCAAGCCCTTGGGTGTGAATGGCACGCCCTGCGGTTTTGCGCCTAGACTATTGTCTGAGCCTAGGTTGATTTAGGGTGACAGGCTCGTTTCGCTTCTTTTACACGAGTTGTCCATTTTAGTGTCAAGGAAAATATCTTCAAGAAATTTTGTAATTTCTCTTTTAGTTTTAAATTTGCTTTGCTAGACAATGCCTTGCTAATTCTTATTGCGAGGTGGGCAAGCAGAAAGGTGGAATTGGAAAATGGGGGGGGTATTGTTATACGCCTATTGAAATCGAGAATATTTAAAAAGGTGCACCAATGATTTCTAACGATAATTTTACTGATAAAAACAAGATAATCGCAGAAATAAATAGCCTATACGCAAAATATGATGATTTGTATGCCGGTGTTGAAGCCGTAAATGCAGAGCGAAAAATGAGTAAGCGCGGGCAAAGTATTATTATGGACATCACTTTCTATCTGCAACACCCAAAGTATTACCTGCAGTTTGAAACCGCGTCCCTTCAACTTTTAAAAGATTTTTCTAGAGCTGTTTTGTAAATTGCAAAATTGAGCGTTCTAATTACGCGGTTTATCCAAATGATTGCCGATACCGATGAAAAAAAATGAGGCTGTCGTTGAAAATATCTCTACAATCATTTCCATTTCGGCTGGAGAAACTCTTTTTTTTCCACTTTCTAAGTCATTGAGCGTTTTAGGTGTCATTTTTAATTGAGCGGCGATTTCTTCGAGGGTTTTGTTTTGGCTATTTCTAATAATCCGAAGACGCATGCCCACATGCCTGTCAACTGGGTTAATTTTTGGTTTATTCATAAGGCCCCTCAATAGAAAGAAATCTTCAATTTTATGTTAAACTAATATTTCAATTTGTCCACGTGGGGCAAATTTGGATAGGTATTAATGCTAATATGGTTCAGTCTGCCCACAAATCCGGCCTGCCCTACAGTATGAACTGTCAATTTGGAAGCAATAAATACATGTTATCTGCACAATTTTGTCGATGATATGGTGTATTGCTATTGTGAGCCACCTCGCACCTTACCATGTTTTCACCCATTAGCTTGTAGACAAATATGGGAGAGTGCGTCACTTTAGGTTATTATCATTTTGAGGGGCGTTATTTCGTAGGGGAAAGACTATGCGCGTTGGAAATTACTTTACCAAAATATCCGTAGGAGCTGTTGTCATTTTTGGCTTGGCTTCGTGTACAGGTGATAGTGTGGACACGGTTGTGCCGCCGCAAACCCTAGCTACCAAATCCACCAAAGTTCAGTTTGAAAAATATACGCTTGCTAACGGCCTAGACGTGGTTCTCCACGTCGACCGTTCTGATCCGATTGTTGCTATAAATTTGGCGGTGCATGTTGGTTCAAGCCGAGAATTGCCAGGGCGGACGGGGTTTGCCCATTTGTTTGAGCATTTATTGTTTTTGGATTCCGAGAACCTAGGTTACGGCGGACTTGATCTTATGAACACCCGCATTGGCGGCGAGGGCACGAACGGCTTTACCACCAATGATATGACCCAGTATTTCCAAGCCGTGCCCAAAGACGCCCTAGAGAAGGTCATCTGGGCCGAGGCGGATAAAATCGGTTATTTCATCAACACTGTCACCACAACGGTTATCGACAAAGAAAAACAAGTGGTCAAAAACGAGAAGCGCCAAAGGGTGGATAACCAACCTTACGGCCACCGCTGGTACATTATTGGCAAAGCACTATATGGTGCAGACCATCCCTATAATTGGCAGGTTATTGGCTCTTTGGCTGATTTGGAAGCGGCAGATCTGGAAGATGTACAGAATTTCTATAAAAAATGGTATGTACCCAATAATGTCACCGTCACCCTGACCGGGGATTTTGATGTGGCGCAGGCCAAGCAATGGATTGATAAATATTTCGCCGAAATCCCGCGCGGGGCAGATATTGCTAAAATTGCACCACGCCCGTCGGGCATTGCGAAAACGGCTTCGCTGTATTACGAAGACAATTTCGCCACCGTGCCCGAATTTACCATGGTCTGGCCAACCGTGCCGCAATACCACCCCGATAGTTATGCTCTTAATGTGCTGGCGACCTATCTCGGTGATGGTAAACGCGCCCCCCTAAATGAGGTTTTGATCGACGAGGAAAAAGTCACCTCCTCTGTGCAATTGTTCACCAATTTTGCCGAAGTGGCGGGCGAGTTTTACATGCTGATCGACGCCAAAGAGGGCGAGGATATTGACGGCTTGCAAGCGGGCATCAAAAAAGCATTCGCTCGGTTCGAGGCGAACGGCATAACACAAGCTGATTTGGATATGATCAAAACCGCACAAGAGGTAGATTTCTATGACAATCTGCAAAGCGCGCTGGGCAAGGCCATTCAGCTTGGTCAGTATAATGTGTTCACGGACGATCCGGGTTTCATCAATATGGATCTCAAAAACATGCAGGCCGTGACCACGGCTGATGTGATGCGGGTTTATGAAACGTATATCAAAGACAAACCCCGCGTCATGACCTCCATTGTCCCCAAAGGGCAAATGGAACTCACCTTGGAGGGCGCAAAACTAGCGGAGATTATCGAAGAAAAAGTCGTGCAAGGTGCGGAAAAAACCGTGGAAGAAGCCGAAGACAAACGCGATTTCCCGCGCACTGCTTCCAGCTTTGACCGCACTATAGAGCCGCCATTCGGTGCGGCTTATGATTTACCCACGCCCGATATTTGGAAAACCAGTTTCGGCAACGGTATCGAAGCTTATGGCATTGAAAGCGACGAAACCCAATTGGTGTATTTCTCTTTGGCCATTGACGCCGGGCGCGAGCGCGGCGATACGGCCAAACCCGGGGTCGCCAATTTAACGGCGGACATGCTAGAGAAAGGCACGGCGGGTAAAACCACGGCGCAGCTGGAAGACGCTATTAAAGCCCTTGGCTCCACTATTAATATTAGTGCTGGTGCAGAAAAAACGGTATTCTCCGGCAATACATTGGCGCGCAATTTTGACGCCACCATAGCGCTGCTCGAAGAAATGCTGTTGGAACCGCGCTGGGACGCCGAAGAATTTGCCCTGCTTAAGACCGAGAAAATTGATGCGATTATCACCGCCGAGGGTAACCCAAATGCTATTGCCCGGCGCGAAAGTTTGAAACTGCGCTATCCCGAAGATCATATGTTTAGCTACACACCTTATGGCTCAAAGGAGCGGTTAGAGGCCGTAGAATTGGCAGATATAAAAGCGTTCTATGCGGCCAATTATGCACCTGCTCGCGCCCAATTACGAGTGGTTGGCGCTGTGGACAGCGATGCGGTTCAACAGGCTTTTTCCGGTGTCGCCAAGCGCTGGACGAGGGCGGCAACGGACGATGTTACCTTGCCGCAATCCGCCGACATAACCACGTCCAAAATATATTTTTACGACGTGCCGGGTGCCAAGCAATCCGTGCTGCGCATAGAGCGACCCTCACTGCCCGCCACCCATGCAGATTACCCGTTGGCGCGTGCCATTAACTTCCCCCTCGGCGGTATTTATACATCCGAACTGATGACCGAACTTAGGGTCAATAAGGGCTATACTTACGGGATACGCTCGTCGTTTAGCGGCGGTGTAGACCGGGGTGTGTTCGCCGTAGGCTCTAGTGTGCGCACCAATGTAACCTTGGAATCTCTGGAGCTTATCCGGGACATTGTCAAAAACTACGGTCCGAATTTCACAGACGAAGATTTGGCGACCATGAAGCAAGCCCTGTTGCGCGGCCAAGCGCTCAAGAGCGAAACCCTAAGCGACAAGCTGAATATGGTGTCGGAGATTAGCGCTTACGGCTATGAGGACGATTACCGCGCCAAGACCGCCAAGCGCATTGAGGCCATGACCTTGGCAGAGTTTAAATCACTGGCCGATAAATATCTGCGCCCTGATGCCATGTTCTACTTAGTGGTCGGGGATGCAAAGACCCAGTTTGGCCGCTTAAAAGATTTGGGTTACGGCGAAGCTGTGCTACTCAACCCAGATGTTGAAAGTAAATAGCCACACATATATCCCGCTCTCCGAGATAGAATTCACTGCCGTGCGCGCCCAAGGCCCGGGCGGCCAGCACGTCAACAAAACCAATTCGGCCATACATTTGCGCTTTGACGTGATGGCGTCGAGCCTGCCTGATACGGTCAAGCAAAAAATCCTGGCCATAAACGACCGCCGCCTAACCGACGGCGGTATCATCATCATAAAATCCCAATCCACCGCCAGCCAGCTGCGCAATAAACAAGCCGCACTAGCCCGCCTATCAGAAATGCTAGCCACAGCCCTAAAACCAGTAAAAAAACGCAGACCAACAAAACCGTCCAAAGGCGCGGTGCAGCGCAGGTTGAAGAAAAAGACCCAGCGGAGTCAGATAAAGATAACGCGGCGAAAACCGGGACGGGAGGATTGAGGGGGGGGGTGAGATGTGATACGGGCAGGATACATACCTGCATTTTCCCGCGATTCAGCACTTGCGCCTTGGCGGGGCTTGGGGTAAAGACTGCGCACATTTTCCGGCGAATGTGTCGGTATAACCGAATTCCAGTTAACAGGAGGCTTTGATGGCTGTCCCAAAAAGTAAAATTTCAAATTCACGCCGTGGTATGCGCCGCGCCCATGACCGTTTGAGCGCCACGAATTATGTGGAAGATAAATCTTCCGGCGAACTTCGCCGCCAGCACCATATCGACCTGAAAACCGGTATGTATAATGGTCGTCAGGTTCTACCTGCCCAAGAAGACTAAATACCCACATATTCCCATATCCCGGAGATTCCCATGACTGAAATAGATGATATTTTTGCGCGGGAGATACTGGATAGCCGGGGTAATCCAACCCTCGAAGTTGATGTCCTGCTTGCTGGCGGGGCATTTGGTCGTGCCGCAGTCCCGTCCGGCGCGTCTACGGGTGTCCACGAAGCGGTGGAACTTAGAGACGGCGATAAAAAACGTTACGGCGGCAAGGGTGTGCGTAAAGCCGTCCTCAATGTAAATACCGAAATCAACGATGCTTTGTGCGGTCTAGACGCCACCGAGCAAGTGCGTATCGACCAGATTATGATTGATCTTGACGGTACACCAAATAAATCTCGGCTTGGCGCCAATGCTATTTTGGGTGTTTCGCTCGCCGTGGCCAAAGCCGCCGCCGAAGCCCAGGGCACACCGCTTTACCGCTATGTGGGCGGCGTCAGTGCCGTCACCTTACCCGTGCCCATGATGAACATCATCAACGGCGGTGCCCATGCGGACAACCCGATTGATATTCAAGAGTTTATGGTCATGCCTGTGGGCGCGGAAACTTTTGCCGAAGCTTTGCAAATGGGCGCGGAAGTGTTTCACGCTCTGAAAGCTAAACTTTCCGCCGACGGTCACAACACCAATGTCGGGGACGAGGGCGGTTTCGCGCCCGGCCTCGCGTCCAGCCGCGCCGCGCTGGAATATATCATGACCGCCATTGACGCCGCCGGATACAAGGCAGGTAAAGATATTTATCTGGCTCTCGATGTAGCCGCGTCTGAGTTTTATAAAGACAGCAAATATCATCTGGACGGGGAGGGGAAAGTCTTGTCGTCCGAGCAGTTCGCAGATTACCTCGCAGAAATGGCCGCAGATTTCCCGATTATATCCATCGAAGACGGCATGGACGAAGATGATTGGGCGGGCTG
>JAKIUV010000028.1 GCA_021647375.1 Robiginitomaculum sp. | reverse complement strand
CTGGGCGAACTCTTGCGCCATGCTGATATTCGTAGCTATGAAAAAGGCAAATTGCTATTCATGCAAGGCGAGACTCTGTCCCGGTATTACCTGATATTGGAAGGGTGGGTAAAGCTGTATAAGAGTACCGATGCGGGCGATGAAGCGGTCTTGCAAATGCTCTCGGCAGGGGATTCACTTATGGACGCCGCTGTCTTTTTAAATATTCCCTCACTAGTGGGCGCACAAGTTGTGCAAAATACAAAACTCTTATCAATGCCCGCCCCGATTATGCGCCAAAGCCTGACGGACAATAAGAAACTGGCTTTGAATATGATCGGCGGATTGTCTATGCGTTCCCAGGGTCTGATACGCCAAATCGAACATTCGCGCCTCAAGACGGCAACAGAGCGCGTCGGTTGGTTTTTGCTCAAGCTCGGCATGGAGCAAAACGGCGGCAAGGGCAACGCTATCACCCTGCCCTATGACAAATCAACAATCGCATCTTATCTCGATATGACCCCCGAAACATTTTCGCGCACGCTTAAGCGGTTCAAGAATAAAGGCTTTCGCATCCAAAACGATAAAATCACCAAACCCGACCCGAAGGCGCTCTGCGTGTTTTGCGATGAAACCCTCTCGGAGGCTTGCATTTTTAAAGACAAGGAACTCTGCCCACAAACCTACCTCATACACGGCTAGAGAGTGCTAAGAAAAGAGCACTAAGAAAAATGCTGAAAATGATGTGCTGGTGTAGATCTGAGCAGTTGTCTGAGCAATTGAGAACGACTGGTTACATTCGCCTTGCAATAAACTGATCTGAGATGATTCTCAACTGTTCGGATACTAATCATAAGTGTTTGTGAAATTTGTGAATTGGTTAAACCTTGGGCTAGAGTAATTACAATTTCACTTTCGCGCAGTGTCCAGCCAAATTCCTCCGCGCATTTCGCTATAGCTACATTCGTATGTACGAAACCCAGCTTCACCAGAAAATGCATCTTTCCAGAACTTGAGAATGTAGAAACAATATCAAAATTTATATTTTCATTCAAGGCGGTGCGGTCCATATCGGTACGAAGAGAACTTATGTTAATCTGTTTGCGGTTCTCTCGAAGCATCGTTCCAATAGCCTGCGAAATATTACGCATTAAAAAAGCAAGGTCGCCGTAAACCTCATTTTGAACACTTTCACTCAAGTCGCGTATTTGCAGGGCGTCATCAAGAATAATGTAGCCCGTATCTTGTAGTATGGTTTTTAAATTCTCACTTAACAGGCTTTGTTGCGCTAATTTTTCTTTGAAGGTAAGCCGTGCAATTGTGGAGCCGACGATTGGTGCTATGTTAATAGCGCTACGCAGTGCATTATCGCCGAAATCTTTCATGCCTTGAGGGCGGTGAAAACCGATTACGACCAATAAATCATTATTAGCGGTTTTAGGTTTAACCGCCAAAGCCAAGACATGGCGTATCCCGCTTGGCTTTAAAAACTCATTATAATATTCAGTTCTGACGAAAGCAGTCTGATCGCATACATCCGATAAGCGGTAGACGTCCGTAATAGCATCCGAGGGTGCCTGAGATGAAATTTGGACTTTACGGTTTAGTATTACGGGATCAGACCTATGAAATTTACTGACATATTGGTCGTGTGTATCGCTCCCAACACCTTGCGCTAGATTGTGTCCAATTGTGTATTTTCCTGAGGCGCGCTGAAAATGTAGAAGCGTACTCGTCTCCGCGCCAATTTTTTGGGCAACAGAACCTAGTAGAGTATTTTCCAATGATTTGTAATCCGAGCACTGGGCAATCTCGCCGTAAAGACGGGTTTGTTTGTTTTTCGGAATCAATGTATTGTCTAAGCGCACAACTATGTGTCCCGTTTTCTAAAATAAGCTTATAGTGAGAGAATTTAACCCTTTCGTCAAGTCAAGCTAAAACCAGTTGATATTATGGATTCGATCCGAGTTCCTTTTGCATCATATCGCGCATGACATTCTTCTTGATTTTACCTGTAACTGTAAGCGGGAATTCATCGACAAAGCGAATATGATCGGGAATTTTAAAATGAGCAATTTCCCCCTTACAAAATTCTTTCACATCTACAGCCGTAAGATCTGCACCAGGAGTTTGCCGGATCCAGGCACATACCGCTTCACCGTATTTAACGTCCGGAACACCAAATACTTGCGCTTCAACAATTTTTGGATGAGTGAAGAGAAAATCTTCAATCTCGCGCGGGAAAATGTTTTCACCACCCCGTATGAGCATGTCTTTTACACGACCAACAATATCGCAATACCCTTCATCATCAATGAGAGCGAGGTCGCCAGTATGCATCCAGTTATCATTATCTATTGCCTCATTGGTTTTTTCTTCGTCTTCCCAATAGCCTTTCATAACGGAGTAACCACGTGTGCAAAGCTCGCCTTTGACCCCGCGCTCTACCGTCTTACCTTGCTCGTCGATAATTTTCACCTCAACATGAGGATGTACGCGGCCTACAGTGGATACACGTTTATCCAACGGATCATCTTTTGCCGTTTGAAAACTGATTGGAGAAGTCTCGGTCATACCGTAGCCAATAGTAACCTCCCCCATATTCATATCTGCGATCACACTTTTCATAACTTCAATGGGGCAAGGCGAGCCTGCCATTACACCCGTGCGTAAGGATGATAAGTCGAAGGCACTAAAATTCGGATGGTTGAGCATCGCGATGAACATGGTGGGTACGCCGTAAACTGCGGTACACTTTTCCTGTTCTAGGGTTTTCAAAACTGCGCCAGGGTCGAACTTTTCGGATGCATAAATGGCAGTAGCACCGTGAAGGCAACAAGCTAAACTCCCCATGACCATCCCAAAACAATGATAAAGAGGCACTGGTATGCACACCTTATCTTCCGGGCCAAAGTTTTGCGCTTCACCTGTAAATAACGCATTATTGAGAATATTTTTGTGGGTCAGGGTTGCGCCCTTTGGCGCGCCCGTGGTGCCGCTGGTGAACTGGATATTTATGGCATCATCAGCATTTAATGTTGCCTGTATTTGCTTAAGTTGATCCGGATCTTGCGTGCGTCCGGTTTGAACAATTTGGTCAAATTGGTGAAATCCAGTTTGCTCAATTTCGCCAATTTGAATGAGCGTTCTCAGGTTTGGAGCTTTACCGCTTTCCTTAAGAGCTTTGGCCATGCCTGCGTAATCGGCATGTTCGCTCTTATTGGCTAAAATCAGCGCGCTACACCCAACTTTATTCAAGGCATATTCCAACTCGCGCGGACGGTAATCGGGGTTTATGTTGACCAAAACCAATCCAGCGAGCGCCGTACCAAATTGGGTAATCGTCCATTCGGCACAATTGGGCGACCAGATGCCGACCCGGTCTCCCGGTCGCAACCCCAAGGCTAGAAGTCCCAGCCCAAGGCTTTGCGACCGCTCTAATAGTTCGCTAAAATTAAGCCGCAAGCCCTGATGGCGTGACACCAATGATTCCGCATCCGGCCACAGCTTTGCAGCTCTGTGAATCGCATCCCCGATTGTCCCCGCGTAAAGAGGGGTATCAGTCGGCCCAACTACATGACTAAGTGGCATTTAATTTATATCAGGGTAATCAACATTAAGATGATCCGCCACGCCGCCGTCCAAGGCCATTTGGTACATAAACTTCCCGTCTACCACGGCGGCAATAGAGCCGTCGTCATTATATCCCAAGAGCGGGCCGTGCATGACGGCGAACATGGTAAAGCCGCCTGGACTGTCTGGCTGGTGAATAGCACCTGCTGGTTCCCATACATAATGCATACCAGGGCCACGGTCATCATCATAACCAAATTCACCCTCTAAAATCAGCCCTTCAACCGCACCCACATGACCATGAACAGGGGCATCATTATCCGGGTCGACTTTGAGTATCATTGTATAGCCGCCAGTTTTCATGTCGACGTTCAGAAGCTTGAACCATGTGCCTTCAATCACCCATGGTAGCCATTTCAGATTATTTGTATCCAGAAATACAGATTCCTTCGGTTTAACCGTTTTAACGGTCATGGCATCGCTTTTTGTTAGTTTTATGGACATATAAATTCCCCTTTTTGGTTTGAGTTGAGCATTTCGTAACATGTTTTTTTGGAGATAATATGACGTGAACCCCCTAGGCGGGCAGTTATTTTTCAGAGAAATCATGATTTTTCATATAAAATTTAGCTTATTCATGCGAATTTGAGTAGTTTACGCTATTGGCGGACGGCTTCCAATCGGGTCAAATTGTCGCAAGTTAACACGTTAATAAACCTAAGGGGAAGCTATGTCATTCTATTTCACCAATTCCAAGAGATCCGTATCATCTATGTTGTCGTCCGCAGCTATGGGGCTTGCTCTCGTAGTAACCGGCAGCAGCCTATATGCTGGTACAGCGCAGGCGCAAACTGAAGAAGGTGCCTCCAAAGGTTTTGACGAGATTATCGTTACGGCACGTAAGCGCGAGGAGAGCGTCGAGACCACGCCGATCGCAATTTCGGCTTTTACGGGTGATACGCTTGAAAAGCGCGGCGCGGTAAATATTGAAGATGTTGCCCGCTTTGTGCCAAATTTGAGTGTTAATTCGAATGGCGGCGGTCAAGGGAGCGGTAGCACATCAAGCATTTATCTGCGCGGTGTTGGTCAATTTGATTTTCTGGTCACTACGGATCCAGGGGTTGGACTCTATATCGATGGCGTATATTTTGCCCGCTCTACAGCAACGATTATGGATTTGCTGGACTTGGAACGCGTCGAAGTTTTGCGCGGCCCGCAAGGAACTCTCTTTGGTAAAAACACTATTGGCGGTGCTATCAGCTTAATTTCAGCCAAACCTGATCCTAATGGTGGCGGGAAAGTTGAATTGCGAGCGGGTCAAAACAGTTATTTTGAAGCGCGGGGCATGGTTGATGTGCCAATTAGCGAGAATATAAATTCCCGTTTTTCCGCCCTGTATAAAACGAGAAATGGCTATACGGACAGGCTTGCTACAGGCGAACGTGAGGGTGATGAGCGTAATTTTGCGGCCCGCGCCATGTTCGAGTGGACGCCAAGTGAGCAATTTACAGCAGACCTTGCCATTGATTACGGAAAGCGCAAAGGCACAACGGCTGAAACTGCAATCTTGCAATTTGAACCAACAGCACCCCTTGCCGGATTATGGGGCGCATTGGTCGGCGGGCCGACGAACCCACCCGCTGTTGTAAATGCAAACCCTCGTCAAAACGGGTCAACCGGCCCAAATGTTGACGATAACGAGACCTTTGGTGTTGGCTTGACCATGGAATATGATTTTGACACCACTACCCTGAAGTCAATCAGTGCTGTGCGTACTTTGAATGCCGAATTTGGCCGTGATGGTGACGGCACAGCTAATTCGTTTCTGCATACAAATAACCAGGTCGTTCAAGCTCAGTATTCTCAAGAATTACAGCTTACGGGTAAAAGTTTTGATGATCGACTTGATTGGGTTGGCGGTGTTTATTATTTCAACGAACTCGCCAAAGACACCAATGATGTACGGTTGGCTTCAGGTATATTCGGGGCGTTGCAGGGATTACCCGCAGCGCTCATACCATTGACGCCAACCTCGGTCTGCCCTGGCCCGTTCCCTGCAAATATTTGTGCGGGTGGTGCAGGTAACCCTATCAATGCCGGACTAGATTTGGATTTCAATATCTATAACAAAGTCAGCGCCGAAAGTTACGCCCTATTCGGTAGCGGTACATTTTCTCTTACGGATAACTTTAATATCACAGCAGGTTTGCGTTATACTGACGAAAGCAAGGAGTATTTCTTGGATCATAGCCGGGTCAATGCAGGTGTAGCGATTATTCCGCCAACGACTTTGAGTGATAGCTGGAGCGCTTTGTCGCCAAAGCTTAGCCTAGATTATCAAGCGGGTGAGAACACACTTCTGTATACATCCATATCAAGGGGCTTCAAGAGCGGTGGATTTAATGGCCGCCCAACAACCCAGGGAGAGGTTGATAGTTACAATCCTGAATTTGTCTGGTCTTATGAGGCAGGCGTTAAAACCAGTTTTGCCGATAGACGAGTTTTACTCAGCATGGCTGCTTTCATATATGATTATCAGGACATGCAACTCACATCCGTCCGCGCTGATGCCACAGGTAATCTATTGCTGGTAACGGAAAACGCGGGTACGGCCAACATTACGGGCTTTGAGGCGGAACTCAGAGCCATGGTCACCGAAAACTTTGTAGTAGATGCAACCCTTGGCTTGCTTGATGCAAAGTATGATGTGCTCAATCCAGGTGCAACGGTGACGACAGATTTGCGACTGGCGCGCACGCCAGATGTAACATTTTCACTGGGCGGAGAGTATACATTTGCACTCTCAGATGCCTTTGATCTCACGCTACGTGGGGATTATTCGTATAGAAGTAGCCAGGTTCTTGATCCTGCAAATACCGTTGCTTTGATCCAAGATGGGTACGGATTATTGGGTGGACGTATAACACTAACACCGGAAGACGCTAACTGGGAAGTCGCCATTTTCGGCAAAAACCTGACCGATGAATTATATCTGGTTGGCGGACTTACTACGCTGGACAGTTTTGGCATAGTTGAAGGCACATACGGCCTACCGTCCGAATGGGGCATTGCTACTAAGTTGAAATTCTAGAAAAGGTATTTCGTTATGGCCGACTATTCAAAAACCGATCCGGGCATGTTGCAATTTATCAACCAATTTTATGCTGCTGAACAGGTTGGCTTTGAAGCGATTGGACTGGAGAATGCGCGAGCTATGCTCAACGCATTGCCGGACATGGTTGATCTGCCTGCTGTAGAGGTAGGTTCGGTGCGCGACCTTGAGGTTGCGGGCGCGGACGGCTCCTTGAAAGCTCGGCTTTACACACCCAAAAATGCCATCCCTGATAGTCCGGGTTTGATTTTTTATCACGGCGGCGGCTGGGTTATGGGGGGGCTGGATAGCCATGACCGCCCATGCCGCAGGATATGCTCCGTGGGTAATATTCCGGTGCTTGCGGTAGACTATCGTCTTGCTCCCGAACATGCTTTCCCTGCGGCAGTTGACGATGCGCAGGCTGCGTTTCACTGGGCTTGCGCGCATGCGGACGAACTTGGCATGGACAAGACCAAATTGATTGTTGGCGGCGATAGTGCGGGCGGTAATATAGCGGCCTCGATTTCGTTGTCACTCAGAGGTGACGTGCGCGGCGAACCGGCGTTTCAATTTTTAATTTATCCAGGCCTGCAAGCTTTCGGCAAAGCCCATTCCCATGAAAAATTTGGGCAAGGTTATGCGCTTGATAAGGCCGATATGAAGTTTTTCATAACGTCCTATGCAGGCCAGGAGGCGTTTTCATCAAACGACCCGCGTCTATGGCCGCTCTTGGCCGATAGTTTCGAAAACGCGCCGCCAGCTTATATTATCACGGGCGGGCAAGACCCTGTGCAAGACGATGGTATTCAATATGCAAACGCCCTTGAAGCGGCAGACATTACCGCAAAGCTGAAACATTATCCGAGCATGACCCACGGTTTTTGCTCCATGACGGCTCTGTCTCCGGACGCCTTAAAAGCTCTCGAAGACGCTGCTCGTTATATAGGTGCGGCTTTGCGGAGTTAGGAAATGGTATGAGTAATTCAGTCGGCACTAGGTTATCCGGAAAATGTTGCATCGTAACAGGCGGGGCGCGTGGCCTTGGGCGCGCGATTGCAGACGCGTTCATCAAAGATGGCGCGTCTGTTCTTATTACGGATATTGACGCAAGCGTGGGCGACAAAACGGCTAAAGAAATTGGTGCAAAATTTGCCCTACATGATGTAACCGACGAGAAACGCTGGCCGGAAATAATCAGTTTATGTACAGACGAATTTGGCGGCTTTGATGTTTTGGTCAACAATGCCGGCCTTGCCGGGATTGGCGACGGTGTATCGCCCGAGGACACCTCGCTTAAGTCTTGGCAACGCACTTTCGGCGTGAATGTCGAGGGCGTGTTTTTAGGATGCCGGGCGGCGATAGCTGAGTTGCGCAAATCTGGCGGCGGTTCTATCATCAATATGTCTTCGGTCGCGTCCATGACGCCGACGCCGTTTCTGACTGCTTACGGTGCCAGCAAAGCAGCGGTCGCCCACCTCAGCACATCCATCGCCTTGCACGGCGCACCCGATAAAATCCGCTGCAACAGTGTGCATCCTGGTCAAGTTCAAACGGAACTGCATAATGATTTAATAGCGGATGCTGCCGCAACGGCTGGTGCGCCCTTGGCAGCGGTAGAGGCCGACTTTGCGTCGCGCATTCCGCTCGGAGAATTTGGGCAGGCCGAAGATATAGCTAATGCAGTTTTGTTTCTAGCTAGTGACGAAAGCCGTTATATTACCGGCATGCAAATGGTCGTGGACGGCGGCATGCAACTTATCAACTAATTATAGGAAATAGATATGAGCAAAATTCTTTCATTCGGACAGCCACTCGGCAGTATTATGCAAACCGCCTATGTGGTGGATGATCTTGAGGTGGCCGCGCGCAAATGGACAAAGACATTGGGCATCGGGCCGTGGTTGCTCTTAGAACATTTTGAAGCTGATAATATGACTTATTACGGGGAACCGACCGACATCGATTTGTCCGTGGCTTTGGCCTATTCTGGCTCCATGTGTTACGAATTGGTGTTCGTTCACAATGATGTGCCCAATGTCTATGCTGATGTGGTCAAAGACAAAGGTTATGGTTGTTTCCACCACTGGGCGGTTTCAACCGAGACCTTTGACGAAGACGTAGCGCGCTATAAAGCCCAGGGCTATGAAGTGGCGTTTTACGGCGAGGTTCGCCCCGTTGGCGGCAAGCGTTTCGCCTATATTGATACGCGCAAAGACAATGGCGGCATGATAGAACTGATCGAGATCAGCCCCGAAGTTGAAGGCTTGTTTTCTATGGTCAAGGGCATGAGCGAAAATTGGGACGGCAAGGATATTATCCGCAGGCCTGAATAGAGACCAAACTAAGAACTGATCGTTTCAATATATAAATATAATAATCAGGGGGAAATATGGGCACGATCAAACAGGTCGACGTAAACAGCCGGGCAATAGTCATGGCTCTGACATTACTTGCGACAATCGCACCCGCAGCGGCGGTCTTGTCTCCGGTTTTAGTAGGGGCTTATGTTACGGATATGGGCTTTACGCCCCAACAAGGCGGCAATATCATCGCCGCAGAGCTTATCGGTGCGGCACTCTCTTCTATTTCAACCTTTTTTCTGATTAGCCGCGTTAACTGGCACAAAATTCTGTACGGCGCGATTGCCATAATGTTCATTGGCTATGTGGTTTCGTGCTTGGTGAGCACATTTGATATTTTCTTGATCGTTAGGTTTGTCTCCGGCCTTGCTTTGGGTACGCTCATGACCATGACGATTGTTGTGGCCGGAATGATGAAAGACCCGGAGCGCGCTTTTGGTTTTTGGTCGCTTGGGCAAATCGTCTTCGCTGTCATCGGTTTTGCATTGCTTCCCAAGCTTTTGCCGTCGATTGGACTGGACGGGTTTTATATTTTTATGGCAGCCGCAATGGCGCTTTTGATTTTGCCAGCCCGTTTCATGCCCAAGAAAGGCGTGGCGACCAGCAAGAAAACAGGGGCGATGACGGCCTCGAAACGGATGATTGCCATTGGCGCACTTGCTGTCTTTTTATTCTACACGGCTATTGGCAGTGTATGGGCTTATGTGGAACGTATTGCCGACCAAGCCGGACTGGAAGCGGATGCGATTGGCTATGTCTTGTCTATCTCATCACTGTTGGGCGTGGTTGGCGCGGGTGCGGCCACATGGATTAGTACAAAATATGGTCGGCTCTTACCGTCTGCGGCAGGCTATATTCTTGTTGGCTTGGGCATATTGTTGTTGTTCGATCTTGAGACTATCATGTTTTATACACTTGCCTCGCTGGTGTTTAAATTTGCCTGGTGGTTTGCCGCTCCGTATTTGTTGGCCAGTGTCACCAGTCTGGATGCTTCTGGGCGTGTTGCTATCTTAGTCAATTTTGTCATCGCTTGTGGCCTGGGCTTAGGACATGCCATTGGCGCAAAAGTGTTGACGGTGGCGCAAAAAATTAGCGGTGGGCCACTGGACTATAACGCCGTGCTAATATTTGGTGTGATCTGCCTGAGCATTTCTTTCCCTCTTTTATTGATGGTTTTTCGGGCTCACAGGAACCGCGTTCAATCAAGTGTTAAAACGTGACGTAATGCAAAAAATTGCTTTGCATTTAACTCATTATAATATATATGAAAAATCATGTACTTTTTATAGTGTGAAACCATGAGCAAAAAATTTATTGATAATTATTTACTGTTTCAGTTGGCGCTGGCTAGTCATACGTTTTCTGAAGAGTTCTATGATCAGTTGCGCGCGGCTGGCGTCAGTCCGCCCAAATGGCGCATATTGATCAATCTAATGGATTGTCCGGGCATGTACCTCACCGCCCTGGCCAAATATGCTCTATATGAGCAGTCGCGTGTGACCAAACTGGTTGACCAATTGGTCGGCGAAAAACTGGTTGAGAAACGCACCAGCCACCAAGACCGCCGCCGGGTGAGTATTCACATTACGGACAAAGGCTTGGCACTTGTTAAGCCTTTGGTTGTGCAGGCGAAAATTCATGAAAAAAGTGTTTTGGCTGGCTTAACGCCCACAGACCGCAAGCACTTAAAATCTATATTAAAAAAATTGGCAAATCGGCACGCCAAGGACATGCAAGTTGCTAACCTTAAACTTGTCGATACCACATAACTTAATACTAACATTAAAACCAAAGGAAAATAACATGGCTAAAGCATTCGCATCATCAGACGACATGGAAGAAAAAACTGAAACTTTAAACGTACTCGCGGACGGGGTATATGCTCTGACGGCGGAGGGCGACCCCAATATTGGCGCTATAGAAGGTGAAGATTTCATCGTCGCCATTGAGGCTCGCGCCACGCCCAAGGCGGCGTCGGACTGGCTAAAAAAACTGCGTGAACACACGGATAAACCAGTCCGCTATCTAGTGCTAACTCATTATCACGCAGTGCGGGTTTTAGGCGCGAGC
The DNA here is from genome assembly GCA_021647375.1 of Robiginitomaculum sp. Lineage (GTDB taxonomy): Bacteria > Pseudomonadota > Alphaproteobacteria > Caulobacterales > Maricaulaceae > Robiginitomaculum_A. Next base: position 18,346 of record JAKIUV010000028.1, on the reverse strand, counting down.
GCCTTTGATGCGGACGAAATTATCGCCCACGAGAAAACCGCGTTTTTACTTAATGAGCGCGGGAAAGAAGACTGGGACAGCGAATTTGGCCGTATGCCGCGCTTGTTCCGCGAACCGGACGGCATACCCGGCCTGACCCATCCTCACCTGACATTCAAGGACGAAATGACCATTGATCTGGGCGGAGACCGTGGTCACCTAGAGCTTAAATTTTGCGGACGCGGCCATACGGCGGGCGATATTGCGGTTTGGTATCCCAAGCATAAAATTCTGTTTGCGGGCGATTTGGTCGAAGCAGAAGCGGCGCTTTACACTGGCGATGCATTCCATATGGATTGGGCCAGCGGCACGCTTGATAACGTAAAAGCTTATGAGGCTGAAATGCTGATCGGCGGACGCGGCGCAGTCGTGCGAGGCCGCAAGGACGTAGATGCAGCTATCGAGCAAACCCGTGAATTTTTACTGGGTATGCAAAAACACGTCAAAGCGGCTCATGATAATGGCGGCACGCTCAAAGATGCATTTGAGGCCACCCACAAAGCTTTGGCACCAAAGTTTGGTCATTGGCCGATTTTCGAGCATTGTTTGCCGTTTAATGTGCAGCGGCTTTGGGACGAATATGACGGCATTGACTGGCCGCGTATCTGGACAATGGATCGTGACCGTGAAGTTTGGGCGCTTTTACAGGATTAAGTCATGAGTTTTGAAGGTATCCCGATATATAAACCGAAGCCCTATAAAAAGGCGCCAGAACTATCGGGCGTGGCAGGGTCACGACATCCCTTTGTCATTGTTGGTTCTGGGCCGATTGGCTTGGCCTTAGGGCTGGCCATGGCGCGCAAGGGGCACCAGGTCACTATTCTGGCCGCTTTTGATTTTATATCGGCGGGCAGTAAGGGCATTTGTTATTCCAAAGAAGCTTTGGATATATTCGACCAACTTGGTATTGGCGAGCGCATCGTTAAAAAAGGTGTGGTCTGGAATGTTGGTAAAGTGTTTTGGGGGGATAGCTCTGATCCCGTTTACCAATTTGATATGCTGCCTGTCAAGGACCAGAAGAATCCTGGCTTCGTAAATATTCAGCAATACTATGTGGAAGATTATCTAGTCGATGCTCTGGAGCAGATGGATAATGTGGACATACGTTGGGGGCATGCCGTAAGCGACATGACCCACGACGAGAACGGCGCGACCTTAACAGTCACAAGCCGCGACGGTGATTACAGGCTGGAGACAGATTATGTACTGGCGTGCGATGGTTCAAAATCGACTATTCGCGAGTTGATGGGGCTGGATTTTGAAGGGCGAATATTCGAAGACAGCTTCTTGATCGCCGATGTTAAATTTAAACAAAGCCGCCCGTCCGAGCGCTGGTTCTGGTTTGACCCACCCTTTAACAAGGGTCGCACGGCATTGTTACACAAACAGCCAGACGACATCTGGCGGCTTGATTTTCAACTTGGTTGGGATGTCGACCGCGAAGAGGCTATCAAGTCTGAAAATGTAGCCCCCTTTATTAAAGGCTTGCTCGGCGAAGATATTGAATACGAAGAAGATTGGATGAGTATCTACACATTCCAGTGCCGCCGTATGGCGCGGTTTGTTCACGGGCGGGTGATTTTCGCCGGTGATGCTGCCCATCAAGTCAGCCCATTCGGAGCGCGCGGGGCTAATAGTGGCCTGCCCGATACGCAAAATCTGGCTTGGAAGCTGGATATGATCTTACGCAAGCAAGCGCCCGAAAGCCTGCTGGAAAGTTATAATATTGAGCGCACCCAAGGCGCTGATGAAAATATTTTAAACTCGACTAGATCGACGGATTTTATCACGCCCAAATCGGAAGTTTCAACCGCATTTCGTGACGCGGCTCTGGAGCTGGCAAATACATATGAATTCGCCAGACCATTGGTTAATTCAGGCCGTCTGTCCACGCCTACCCCCTATCATGACAGTCCCTTATCAACCCCGGACAGTGGCGAATTTCCTGTTGGCCCCAAACCGGGTCATGTGTGTGTTGATGCTCCGATTACGGTGAACGGAAAAGATGGTTGGCTATTGGAAAGTCTGGGTGATGAATTCACCTTGCTACATTTTGGTGACAAGCCACCAAGCACAGGCTTAACAACACTGACCATAGCCGGGAACAATCTTGCGCTTGAACGCTACGGAGCAGGCACAAGCTATCTCGTCCGCCCTGATAAAATCGTAGCGGCAAGGTGGGCACACGCACACGAAAGCGACATTAAAAAAGGCTTTTCACGTGCTATAGCACAAGGGGGATCGTAATATGAAACCTGTTATAAAATTGAACACAAAAGCTAATATGCTAAGATGTGATGATGTATATGAAGCTCTTATAAATGTTCATACCGGCCTGTCCCCGCAAGAAAGCATGCGGCTCAACATCAAACTTGTCCTGTTCTTGACCAACCATATTGGCCACGCAGACGTTATTTTTGAGGCAATAGCCAAGGCGGCAAACCCTAAATAAATTTAGTAAGAATAAAAAAGTGGCTCCGCAAGCAGGACTCGAACCTGCGACCCATTGATTAACAGTCAATTGCTCTACCAACTGAGCTATTGCGGAATATTCACTTCTTCTTATCGGGTTGGTAGCCCGCCTTATTTCGCCAAGCTAGCTGGGTAAGGTCGTGCCTAATAACACCAAGTCTAGCCATACGACAACAATTATTTTACGCTAAACTGAAGTTTTTTCCAACCTTAAAATCCGCCTTAACAATAAAGCAAAAAAGTGGGAGCTCGAAAGCTCCCAAAGGTGTTAGGTGAATGGTGGGGTGTCTTCAAGAGAAGACTTGTTCTTTATTAACGAGTTTGGTTAAGATAATCTTAACGTCGCGAATTATTTTTAGATTTGATTCAGATTGATGAATCCTTTCATAATCAAACCTAATGCCCACCACTGGTGGAGCCGGGTTTTATGGAGTAGTCTACGGCAATTTCGTAATCTGGATCATTGTCCGAATCGACAATTAACCGCCCTGCCCGCTTCAACAATTTATGGCAATCGCGACTCAGATGGCGTAATTGCAAATGCTTACCCCGTGATTTATACCTGAAGGCCAGAGCCTCGATAGCTTGTAGAGCAGATTGGTCAACAACACGGCTATCCATAAAATCGACAATCACATGGTCAGGATCATTGTCTGGATCAAACAAGTCTGTGAAACTTTCAATAGACCCAAAGAACAAAGGCCCGTTTAATTTATATATTTTACTCCCACTCTTGGTTATCTCAGTGCGCGATTGCGTATGGGTGGCCGTACTCCAAGCAAAGGCGAGTGCCGAGACAATAACCCCGACGATGACCGCCGTTGCCAAATCGGTCAGTACGGTGACAACCGTGACTAATATTATTACGAGTGCATCAGTGAGCGGGATTTTGCGCATAATGATTAAGGTGCGCCAAGCGAATGTACCGATCACCACCATAAACATCACGCCAACCAATGCGGCCAACGGAATTTTCTCAATAATGCTGGAGCCAAATAGGATAAATGCCAACAAGAACAAAGCCGCCGAAACGCCCGAAAGCCGCGTGCGACCACCGGATTTAACATTGATCATGGACTGTCCAATCATGGCACACCCCCCCATACCGCCAAAGAAACCTGTGACCGTATTGGCTATGCCTTGGGCAACGCATTCCTGGGATGTCCCGCCGCGCTGGTCGGTCATTTCCCCGACCAAGTTCAAAGTTAGCAAACTTTCAATCAAGCCAATCGCGGCTAAAACCAGTGCATAGGGAAAGATAATGACCAAGACATCCCATGCAGATTGAAAATTGACCATTTCGGGAATATACGGAATATGAAATGATGGTAGGCCGCCTTTGATAGATGCCATAGAGCCAACATTAGGCACATCAATGCCAAAGCCAATGACGATAGCGGCGACAATTACAATCCCAGCCAAAGGCGCGGGCACAATATGGGTGATTTTCGGCATGGTCCAAATAATCGCCATGGTCAGCCCGACCAATCCGACCATGGTCAACATAGTAACTGCGTCCATCCAGACTTTGGCTCCCTCTGGCCCGGTTTTGAACATATCCAGTTGGGAGTTAAAAATCACAATAGCCAAGCCGTTAACAAACCCCAGCATGACCGGGTGGGGAACCAACCTGATAAATTTGCCCAAATGCAACACACCTGCTAATATCTGCATCACCCCCATTAGTATGACAGTGGCAAATAAATATTCGACCCCGTGGCGCAGAACCAGTTCAACCATAACTACGGCCAAAGCCCCGGTCGCGCCCGAGATCATCCCTGGACGCCCCCCAATAAGCGCCGTGATAAGGCCAACGATAAAGGCCGCATATAGCCCAACCAGCGGGTTAACATGAGCGACAATGGAAAACGCGACAGCTTCTGGCACCAAAGCCAGCGCAACCGTCAACCCGGCGAGAGTTTCTATCTTTATCCGGCCCGGCGTGAACTCGGTAAAGCTCGGGTTTCGCCATTTGGTAAAGGACAGGTTTTTCGCAAAAGCGCTAATGGTCGGCTTCATGTCTTGGGTTCCGGTTAAAAGGAAAGTTTTGGAGGCACCACCCGGAATCGAACCGGGGTACACGGATTTGCAATCCGCTGCGTAGCCACTCCGCCATGGTGCCGTAAGTAGTCGTGGGCGCTCTATATCCGAGGTCTTTCAACATTACAATAAAGCATTACTGTTTTTTTGGCAGAATAAAAAATGTAGCCAGATACCCAAAATGTATGACGCAGATCATTCGATTCCGGTATTAATAAATAAACTATATCGCAGTAGGAATTTGGGGTACAATTATTTCAGGGTTCCCAAGGTGTTACGTTGACCATTTAGATTTTCGTTAAGTACAAGCGCAGTTAAGGTTTTAGTAACCCCATCTAGTCACCTCTAATCAATATATCTATGCTAATTTTCCAACATAAAGTTTCAATAGACGTGGGAATCGATCATGAATTTGAGAAAAAAAATTAAAACTGGACTGTATGATTACAGGAACGACCGTGCCGGGAGCATGGGCGTGACATGGGCGCTATCTATGGTTGGTGTCATATTTGTAACTGGTGCTTCCTATGATCTATCGCAGGTTTTCAAAGCTAAACAACGCGCACAGATTATTGCCGACAATATGGCATTAACGGCATCTATAGCGGTCAGCGAAGATAATGATGACCGTTATGAGCATAATGTTTGGTACCCGTTTGAAGAACTCGGTAGCCCCCTTCCCGATTTTACAAATTCGATTACTGGCCTTGTGGCTTATAACGTAATTGAAGATGATGATGACGACGACGATGATCACGATGATGATGATGACGACGATGATGATCACGATGATGATCACGATGATGATGACGAGGACGACGATGACGATGATGATGATGATGACGACGACGATGATGACGATGATGATGATGACGACGACGATGATGATGACGATGATGATGATGATGATGATGAGAGTAATTCCGACACTCGTGCCATCGCCACAGCGACCGTTAAGGGCGTATTTAAGCCAGTATTCCTGGGCGCATTTGGCTATAACGGAATTAGTTTCCAAGCCAAGTCCTCTGTCACATATGGCGCACGCGTCGCGCAACCATCAAGCTTGTTCATAATTGCTGATAATTCGGCATCTATGGATTGGTCGGATGTCAGCGGTCAGAAAAAAATAACCGGCCTGGAAACAAGCTTGAAGAAATTCACCGAAACACTTTCGTCTGTCAAAGTTGATGAAACGAAAGCGTTTAGAACAGCACTTTATCCATATAGCCAGGATTACTATGGGTCGTTCGACGACATTGGCGATAACGGTATTGTTACAGATAAAGTAGTTTCACCAAGCTGGGACATTATCTCCGAAGACGCCATTGAGGATATGAGTCCTAAAAACGGTGCGGATTCCAGCGGGGCACTTGAAGCAGCAGCCGCAGCCTTTACGCTCGAAGATGCGATTCATTTCAGTGAGAACCTCAACAATAAACCACAGAAATTCGCGGTCTTTATTGCGGATGGCGCTAACAATGAATCCAATGAATGTACGGATATTAATGACCCCGACACTTGCGCGGTGGGATACTGGTCGGACGCACGTTCACGGGCTTCCTGTGATGCTATGAAAGCCTCTGGCGTGACAATCTATACAGTGGGTTATGATATAAAAGACGGGTGGAATGAAGGCGTTCACACCACCATAGCCGAAGTTCAGCGTGCAAAAGACCTTCTTTCTTATTGCGCTACGGATGCTGACCACTTTGTCGAAGTTACCAATAAAGACGAATTAACATCCGTCTTAAAAAACATTGAGGATGCAGTCATCCGCAAGGCAATCCGGTTGAAAAGCTAGAAAACGAAAGCCCCGCAATAGAGCGACGTTAAACTTAGAAAAGGCACCGCAGTGGTTCACACTGCGGTGCCTTTTTGTGAACCAGAAAACATCTCTCCACTTAACCTTTCAGAAGCCATACATCTTGAACAGGTTTTCATCCATGATGGCTATAGTGTAGCTAAGTATTAAAAATTTGGAGAATATCTGCACGCTGCGCAAAGCGGAATACTTCTCACATGAGCACAAGTGGCGACCGCAGGAGATATTGGAAATGAAAAACTTGGCAACACATTTCATCGGCGCATGTCACAAATATGCTAGCGACAAGTCTGGGGCTTTCACATTATTTTGGTCGCTCATGGTGTCTACTATTTTGTTGTCTGTTGGTGCCGCTTTTGATTTAAACTCCGCCGTCACAGCGAAAATCAAAGCGCAATCTTTTGCAGATACAATTGCCCTGACTGCGGCAATTAACGTCAGAGCAAATGGTGGATTGCCAAGCACCGACATAGAGGGTTTTATCCATAATAAATCATACAATCTGAGCGTAATCGGGTTCGACTTAACCCCTTATGTTAAGACGAACGGAAATTTGAATGCTGAAAATTGGGTGGTCGTCAAATATGACACAGTGGCAGGCCAATTGACCGCCAGCATTAGCGGCAATGCAAAAACCGTGTTTATGGGCATGTTCGGCGTAAACTCATTGCAATTTAAATCCAGCTCAACTGTGGATTACGCCGTGGACGACATTAACAATTCCCTCAGCTTGGCTCTGGTACTCGATACATCCGGATCTATGTATTATTACGACGAGACCGGAACGAAGCGCGAAGATGCTATGGAGGCTGCCGCGCTAAAATTGATGCAAGACCTCAAAACTTTGGTCGCGGGTCAAGAGGATAATGGCCGCATATTACGCACAGGTATGATCCCCTATTATTCCTATATATGGTGGGACAAGGTCGTCGGCATGAAATGGGGTCGGGTATCTGATTACCAGATAAATTCCCTATGGGAGGGCGGCGGCACCAATGCCAGCGATTCTATGGAATTGGCTGACACCTGGATGCAATCCGAAAGTGGTTTTCATGAGAATGAAACGGGACGGACGGACGCAAAAAAATATGTAATCTTGATGACAGACGGGGTGAACAATTACAGCTCTTATGATGCAGATACGCTCGCCGCCTGTACCAGCATGAAAGATGCAGGCGTTGCAATTTATACAATAGGCTATGCGCTGAATTTACAAACCTATGGCTCAGATAATCCAGAGAAAAGCTACACGCCGTCGCAATCCGAGATTACGCGCGCCACGAACATGTTATCAGAATGCGCCAGCAGTCCAGCGCATTTCAAAACAACTGATAACAATACCAATATAGATGATATTTTTGATGGCATAGGCGCAGAAATCGCCGCGCAATTCCTGCGTATATCTCATTAATCAAAAAAAAGCGCATCCTGATAGACACGCCTTAATCTGGTTTATGTATTTAAGCTTAGCCTGTAATATCGGCTTCAGAGAAAAAGCAGCCGATTTCGCGGGCTGCTGATGCTTCGCTGTCTGAACCGTGGGCGCTGTTCTCGCCGAGGCTTAGAGCGAATTCAGCGCGAATAGTACCTGCGTCCGCATCTGCCGGGTTGGTCGCGCCCATCACGTCGCGGTAATGCTTGATAGCGTTTTCGCCCTCAAGCACCTGAACGACTACTGGCTCGGACGTCATGAACTCGACCAATTCGCCGTAGAACGGGCGTTCAGCGTGTTCGATATAGAAGTTTTGCGCTTGAGCGACAGTCATGCGGATGCGACGTTGCGCGACAATACGCAGGCCGGATTCTTCGATAACGGCGTTGATTTTACCCGTTAGATTGCGTTTGGTCGCGTCCGGCTTGATGATTGAAAATGTTCTTTGGATAGGCATGTTAAATTCCTCTAATTAGGGGGTGTGTTTTGAGTTGAACGCTCTATAACGGGCAAAAATTCATCTGTGAAGAGATATGTTACACATAAATGACCTTACATTCCGCATCGAAGGGCGCATGCTATTCGACCAAGCGACACTTGCTATTACCCAAGGTGCCAAAGTTGGTCTGGTTGGGCGTAATGGTACGGGTAAATCGACCCTGTTTAATCTGATCAAAGGCCAGCTCAGCCCGGACGGTGGCTCGGTGCGCCTGCGTAAAGGTGCGCGGCTCGGCTGTGTTGATCAGGAAGTCCCGTCTGGCCCCGAAAGCCTGATGGAAACCGTATTGGCCGCAGATACGGAACGAGCGTCCCTACTGCTCGAAGCCGAAACCGCAGAAGACCCGAACCGGATTGCCGATATATATACGCGCTTGTCCGACATAGACGCCTATACAGCCGAAGCTCGCGCCGGGTCTATTCTCTCGGGTCTCGGTTTTTCCGGCGAAGAGCAGCAAAAACCGTGTAGCGAGTTTTCCGGCGGTTGGCGTATGCGGGTTGCCCTCGCCGCCATGCTGTTTGCCGTCCCTGATTTGCTTTTGCTGGATGAGCCGACCAATTATCTGGATATTGAAGGTAATGTCTGGCTCGAAGCCCATATTAAGACTTATCCGGGCACTGCATTCATCGTCTCTCATGACCGGGATTTTCTCAATTCCGCCGTGACCCATATCGCCCATCTTAGGGGCGGTAAATTATTTAATTATCCGGGCAATTATGACGCATTTGAACGCAAATTGGCAGAGCAACAACGCTTGTCTATGTCCATGCGTAGCAAGCAGGATGCCGAACGCAGGCACCTTGAAAGTTTCGTAGAACGCTTCCGCGCTAAAGCCTCTAAGGCAAAACAAGCGCAATCCCGCGTAAAACGCCTGGAAAAAATGAAACCAGTCGCCACCATTATCAACGATCCCATCCCGCCTATCGACCTACCCAGCCCGGAAAAAGCCCTTAGCCCGCCGATTGTGCGCTTCGATGATGCGGCGCTTGGCTATGAGGACGGCGTCAGTATCCTGCGGGGCATAAATTTGAATATTGACCAAGATGACCGTATCGGGATCTTGGGAAAGAACGGTGAGGGAAAATCCACATTCGCCAAAGGCATTCTCGGCATGTTGGAACCCCAGAGCGGGCATATACGCCGCCATAAGAAACTGAAAATCGGCTATTTCGCCCAGCACGAAGTTGATGCGCTTAACATGGAACACTCGGCGCTCGACCATGTGGTCGAGCTTATGCCTACCGCTACCGAAGCACAAAGACGTGCAAGGCTCGCACGGTTTGGATTGGGGCGCGAGCAATCGGAAACCATAGCGGGCGATCTTTCAGGCGGCGAAAAAGCAAGGCTGTTATTCTCCATCATCAGTTTCAACGCACCACACCTTCTGGTACTTGATGAGCCGACCAACCATCTAGATATGGATAGCCGTAACGAGCTGACCAAAGCCCTCAATACATATGAGGGTGCCGTACTTCTGATTTCTCATGATCGAAACCTGTTGGAAACCGTAGTCGACAGGCTCTGGGTGGTGGCAGATGGCGGCATTACCGCATTCGAAGGCAATATGGACGAGTACCGACGCATACAGCTAGAAAAGCACCGGACATCTGGTTCGGGCAAAAAGGGCAAGAAAAAACCCAAAGGCAAAGACCGTCGTGCCGGGGCAGATGCCCGTAAAGCTGTGGCACCTTTGAAGAAAGAAATCGCGGAATTAGAAAAAACCATAACGAAGACACGTCTAAAGGTTGAAGCTACCGACAAAGAACTCTCTATTTCGGATTTGTTTACCAACAACCCCGATAAGGCTGTCAAATTAAACCAAAAACGTGTATACCTACTCTCAGAATTGGAAAACTTGGAAAGCTGCTGGCTAGAAGCCTCGGAAAGATACGAAGCAGCAATAAAAGAAATGTAAGACGATTGGGAAACCGTCTTGGGCTAGGTGGGATATGAAGTATATATATATGGGTGTCGGCGCTGTGAGTAAAACTAGCGCACTTCATCTGATCAATGTTTTTGAGTGGTTTATCGACAGCTACGTGCCAAGGTACGGGCTACCGGACGATCTCCTTTTCCCCGAATCCGAAATGGAATTCTTCAAAGCCGCCCCCCCGGAAGATGAAAACATGCGCGCCATTTGGATTGAGCGTCGGTTCCGTGAATTCAAAAATTGGTTCAACATGGAAAAAATGCCCATCGTATTTAAAATCGAACCAGCTGAACTAATCACTCGGCGCAAAGGCAGAACCCAACAAAACCGCCTAACAGAAATTCATAGCGCCCGGTACGACGAAAAATATTACGTGGACGATTACGGCTTACCAATTTTCTATTACAATGATATTTTGGCTGGCAATCCAGGCTATATAAATTACCGCATCATAAAAAAATTCTCGGATATGCTGCATAAAACTGAGCCAAAACCCATATTTGTACAAGAAACACCCAACATAGATTTATACATTATGGGCGGTGCGTTGATGGGACTTGGGCATTTATTTTGCTCAATAAACCGTGGCAAGAAAAAATTGTTTAGTTACGAATCCCGGGAAAACAAGGCAGCCTTTATCTTAGCAATGTATTTCTCCTTGCGCGGCGTTAGCCGTTCACAAGCCATGAAGTCTTGCGGGCACTTGCTCTCTGACGCTACAAAACGCGATCTGCGCATTGCATTCAGACAGCTCATGTTCTTCAAGAAAGAAATGCAGGTTCTGCACGATATGCTCGCCAGAAGAGGTGGCTTACCAGCAGCAAAGGCCGCCTAAAGAAAGGCCACCTATATCTCGCCTAACGACAACTAAGCTCCCGCACATAACCTTGCCCGTCCAACTCAATTGTCAAGCGGTCGCGTATGATCGGGCCAAGCTCGTCAACGCGCGACACGGCACGGATCGCAGGCGTGTACAATGTTTGACCCGATAAATATTCTCGCACCTCAACCAGGGGCGGATCTGGGTTCATGTCCGCTAAGAAATCATCCTGGTTAATTTCCAACTCGGCAGGTTTCATCACACGGGTACGCCCTGGCAATGTAGCGAAGACAATACCCCCCTCATGTTGCCCCACCAAGCCAATATATAGCCGCGAGCGGCACAAATCCTCATCGGGAATACGGCGTGTCGGCGTTGGTCTTTGGTTGAGCGGCACTTGATATTGGCCAAGATTAGGCCGAGGTTGAGGCTGCGGCACACCAGCGCCGGGCGTGTAGCATCCTGCTAATAGCGCTCCAACGACAATGTAAAATACCAAGCGCACAACCTACTCCCAAACGAATCATTTATTCCTTGTTATCACAAATTCGGCTGCACCCAACGCCCATGGTCATTTTGCTGCCAATAGGCCGTAGGGTTACCCGCATCTTGCGCCTGCTTCCAACGTTTGCGCGCTACAATTTTATCCTCTTCGTTGCGGCCATCAAGAATAGTGATACACCTTGTAGCACCCGACACGTCTTGCATCTCAGCTCCCGCCACAAGGATAACCGCATCTGCGGTTTCTACATTTTCGCATGTGCAACTCAGCAGAATTGGGTGCGCATCAGCTATTGGCTCATCATCACGCCCGTGGGGAAGAAATGCATCCTGCTTATATGTCCACAAAAATTTATCCAGCCGCGCCATTTCGCCGTCCGCAGCGCCGTTTGCCGAGCCAATTTTCACCAAAGCTCGCCAGCCTTTAGCTAAGGTCTTCTCCAAAATGTCCGGCAAGACCGCCTCAAGGCTACTTTGTTGCAAATGATAAAACCAATGCTCAACCTTTTCCGCTGTCTCGGACATACCGCTAACCTTCGTAATTATCGGCCACCCAACGGTTCATTAACCGCGCGCCAAACCCGGTCGCCCAAGCAGGTTCACGCGGGTCGGGACGGCTTGGTTTCCAGGCCATACCGGCAATATCAATATGCGCCCAAGGCACATCACCAACAAAGCGTTGCAAAAATTGCGCGGCGGTAATTGATCCGGCTCCGGCGCTGGGTACAGTGATATTTTTCATATCCGCATTAGGACTGTCGACCAATTTGTCATACGCCTTGTTCAGAGGCAAACGCCACACGGCTTCGGTGGAGTTGTCGGCTGCTGCTTGCAATTGCTCGGCTATATCGTCGGAGTTTGAAAACACGCCCGCATGTTCATGGCCTAAACATACAATGATCGCGCCTGTTAATGTGGCCAAGTCGATCATGGCTTTGGGCTTGAATTTTTCTTTGGCATACCACAGAGCATCCGCCAGAACCAAACGGCCCTCGGCGTCGGTGTTTTGCACTTCAATAGTTTGGCCGGACATAGAGGTGACAATATCACCCGGATTTTGTGCTTTGCCGTCCGGCATGTTTTCCACCAGGCCGACAATACCGATAACATTGGCTTTGGCTTTACGGGCGGCGATCGTGTGCATGGCACCAACAACGGCGGCTGATCCGCCCATATCACCTTTCATATCCCACATGCCTGCGCCGGGCTTTAGGGAAATGCCGCCCGTATCAAAGGTCACACCCTTACCGACCAAACACACCGGCTTGGCACCTTTTTTACCGCCGCTCCACTTCATGATAACAAGCTGTGATGCGCGCGGCGACCCTTGTCCAACACCGAGCAATGCACCCATGCCCAATTTTTTCATTTGTGCTTCGCCGAGGATTTGCACCTTCATACCCGCTGTTTCTGTTTGAGTTTCCATCTTCTTGATACGCGCTGCATAGGAGGTCGGGTATAATTTGTTGGCAGGCTCCATAACCAGATCACGGGCTATATTGGTGCCTGCGCTGACAGGGCCGTAGAACATATTCCACGCCTTGCGAGCTTTAGCTGGATTATCGATGGCGATTTTGATGTTTTTAAGGGACGGTTTTTTATCTGCAGTGAGTTTCGTGCGGTATTTATCAAACCGGTAAGATGCGAGCACCGCACCAAGTGCCGCTTGCGCCGCATCAGTAGGTGTCAAATCAAAGCCGTCCAGATGGATGACCAAAGTCGTCTCGCCGCTCATCAACAAAGCCTTGGTAACCCGGGCACCAAATATTTCCGCGTCAAAACCGGACAACTTACCACATCCAGTCACATATAAACGGTTGGTTTTTGTACCCTCTGGGCCAAACACTTGCACATTTTTGCCGGAACGGCCATCAACTTGGCCTGCTTTGGCGGCCATGGAGACTCGCTTTTTGGCCAATTTGTCATAGGCCTTATAGGCTGGCGAAATTTTTTCCCCTTTGAATACAGGTAGTACGGCCACTGATTTGACCTGGCCACCTTTGATTTCGGGGCTAATAAAACTGACTTTCACGTGGTACTCCATGATTATGATATAATTATTATTGTTATTTGGTTTCTTACAAAAACTTAAAGGTTTAAGTCCGTTACGAGTGTGGTAAGTTATAAGAGCTTGCGCTACAAACGCAACACATTCGGCACTGAATTTAATGATAAGGTTATATGAAACTGATACAGAAATATTTCCTGCGACAAGCCCGCACACCCTTGCTACTGTCTTTGTCAGCTTTGTCGGTGCTCGCCCTGCTGACCCAAAGTCTATCTACACTCGACCTGATCACCCAAAACCGCCAATCCGCATTGACATTTATGTATATTACCGTGTTGGCATTGCCCCAACTGTTTAGCATTATTATGCCATTAGCCGTGTTTATGGCTATGCTGTACGCGCTAAACCGCCTGAATATGGACAGTGAATTGGTGGTGACAAAAGCATCCGGGTTTAGCCCGTGGCAAATCGCCAGTCCGGCTTTGCGCATCGCTAGCTATGCCTTGGTGGTGCATCTACTGATAAATCTTTTTGTCCAGCCCTATACCTTCCGTCTCATGCGCGCAGCCTTGCTGGATGTGCGTACTGATGTGGCTTCGCGGATGGTTCGTGCCGGAGAATTTACCACACCCGCGCCAGGCTTGACCCTCTATGCCAGTGAAATCCTGCCAACCGGTTTAATGCGGGATGTTTTGATTTATGACGCGCGTAGCTCCGAAGCGCCGCTGACATATTCGGCGCGTGAAGGACAGGTAAATTCCTCCCTAGACGGTAAAACCCATTTCACTCTGTATAATGGCAGTGTGTCTTTTCTAAAAGACACAGGCAGTATGGACATTACGGATTTCGAAAAAACCACCTATGATCTCACGGAAATTTTGGCCGTTGACCCTGTGCTGCGCCTGAAAACCTCGGATAGATATTTACACGAATTATTTGTGCCTGACCCAGCAGATTACGCCGTCATACGCTTTAAGAAAGAATACTTGGCAGAGGGGCACAGCCGCTTGGCGACCCCTTTATACAATTATGCTTTGGTCTTGTTAGCGCTGGCATTTTTAATACGCGGTGAGCACCAAAAAATGGGCTATGCTCGGCGGTTGGCTATCGCAGGCGCTCTCGGCTTTACCCTGAGGCTGGGCGGCTTTGCCATAGCGTCAGCCGCAGAAAAAGATACGGCCATGAATGCCGCGCAATACGCTTTGCCAATCTTGATTTCAGCCGTTGCAATTTGGTATTTACTGTACACTAAAAGCGCAAAAACTATTTTCCCGCCAAGTTTCAGGCATGTTTTCCAGCGGGGTAAATCTAAACCAGACCTTCCTGCAAACATGGAGACGTCCGCCTGATGTCCACCTTAAACAGATATATTGCCGGGCGGGTATTGATGTCAATCTTAGTGGCATTTTTGGTCATCACGGGCATCATAATGCTGGTTGACTTTGTGGAAACATCCCGCGACCTCGGCTCTGACACAGATGCAGGCATGATCGCCGTACTCTATATCACCTTTCTCAACATGCCGATGTTGGTTGAGCAAACAATACCGTTCGTGGTATTGTTTGGGGTAATGGGGGCTTTCTTTGGTCTTAATAAGCGCTCCGAACTCATTGTGCTTCGAGCGTCCGGGTTATCTGCTTGGCGTTTTCTAAAACCCGCCATCATCGTGACGGCGCTTTTGGGCGCAATTTGGGCTATGGCATTTAACCCCCTCGCCTCTCTTTCCCAAGCAAAGTATAAGGACGTCGTGCACAAAATCACATCCGGCGATCAACCAACGCAAACCATTGAGAAATCCATCTGGCTGCGGGAAGGCAATGATGACGGCTATGTGGTCATTCACGCTTTGTCGGCGAATATCGAAGAACATGTTTTGTTCAATGTCACTTTCTACACATTTGACAAGAACCCGGATGGAAACGCCGTGTTTTCCACACGTTTCGATGCGGCTCGCGCAGAACTATCCAAAAATGGTTATTGGGAGCTATCAACAGTAACAGAAAATGAAGACGGTAAAGCGCCGCGAAATTTTGAAACTATATCGCGCAATACTTCCATAAATTGGGAAACTTTGCGAACCCGCTCGCAAACCGGTAAAAGCCCGCCATTCTGGCAAATCAACGCCGAAATTAAAAAAGCAAAAAGCGCTGGTTTTGATACAACGCGCTTGGTTATGCATTTAAACAAATTACTGGCTTTGCCGCTAACCCTCGTCGCTATGGCAGTCATTGCTGCGGGCGCTTCACTCAATATGTCCCGTGAGGGTGGAACTCTGCGTTTGCTTATTGCTGGTGGCGCCCTTGGGTTCGGGGTTTACTTTGTTGATAACCTCATGGGAGCATTCGGTGAAACCGGTACACTTCCACCTGTTGTCGCCGCTTGGTCTGTACCATTACTTGTGTTATCATCAGGGCTGGTTTTTCTGTCTTGGATTGAAGACGGTTAACCACAAGATGTATTGCACGGCTTAGAAAAATGCCCTAATGAAAGCGAAAATTCCTCAAGTAGAAGATACTAGGGAAATATTTAAGGACTAAAGTAAATGAAAATCTCTGCTTCAAAACTTTTATCATCAATTGCACTCGGGATAGTGGCGGCACTGTCCTATTCGGCTCCGGCTTTTGCACAAACCGCCCACGGCATCGCAGCCGTTGTCAATGACGATGTTATAACCACCTATGACCTGCGCCAACGTAGCTTGTTCATGATGGCAACCCAGGGTATCGAGCCAACAGACGAGTCCAAACGGCAAATCCTTGCGCAGGCCATGCGTAACTTGGTCGACGAAAAGTTACAAATCCAGGAATCCAAAAAGTACGACCAGACGATCTCCCCGGAAGCCGTCGCAAACGGTGTGCAAAATATAATCAGTAGAAATGGCATCAGCGTTGAAGAATTTTCCGGACGCCTTGCCGCCGCTGGTATATCGATCAGCACGCTACAAGATCAAATTCGCGCCGAAATTGCCTGGCAACGGATTATCGGCGGGCTTTACGGCTCACGCATCCGCATTAGTGATGCGCAGATCGACGAAACCCTGACACGTGTCTCTGCCAATGCGGACAAACCGAGCTACCGCGTTGCCGAAATTTATATCGAAGCCACGCCGGATATTGGCGGTATGAACGGGGCTGTGCAAGGCGCAGAAGCCATGATCGAGCAATTAGGTCAAGGCGCACCTTTCCAAATTTTAGCCCGGCAATTTTCTTCAGCCCCGTCTGCGGCCAAGGGTGGAGATATAGGCTGGATACGCGAAGGGGAACTGCGCGAAGAAATTAATGCCGTCCTGTTACAGATGGAAAAGGGTCAAATATCAAAACCTATTCCGGTGCCAGGTGGTGTCTATGTTGTTGCCTTAGCTGACAAAAAAATATCCACGTCTGAAACATTTTATACCCTCAACCAAATCAATTATCAAATTGAAGACCAGTCAGATTTACCTGCCGCGAAAGCAGCTTTGGAAAAGGCCGCAGCCGCTGCAAAATCTTGTGACACATTGGCCAAAGATCTGAAAGAATTTGAAGGCATTGGTACCAGCGAAATGGGTGAGATCCGCGCCGGAGATTTGACCGAAGATATTTTAGAGGTTCTGGCCGCAACCAATGTCGGCGAGGTTTCAACCCCCATGGCAACAGGCAATTCTTTAATCTCAGTCATGGTGTGTGACCGCACCGTTCGTGGTTCTGGCATTCCGTCGCGCGACGAAGTTGAAAACAGGCTCCTGAGCCAACAAGAAGCGCAAGCTTCTCGGCGGCACCTGCGTAATTTGCGCCGCAAAGCAACAATTGTCTCGCGCTAGACCCTTAGCCTTAACTATTGGCGATCCGGCTGGTATCGGGCCGGAAATAACCCATAAAGCTTGGCAAGCCTTGCGCGCAACGGATGAATGTTTTTTTGTCATAGCTGATCCAATGTTTTATCCTAACGTTGCGATTATAGACAGGCCGGGCCAGGCGGCGAGCAAGTTTAAAAATGCCCTGCCCCTCCTGCCCATAGACTGCCCGCGCATTATCCCCGGCCAGCCGGGCACAAGTGCCGCAAGCACAATCATCAAGTCCATAGACATAGCGGTGAAATTCGCACAGACGGGGCAAGCCGGCGGTGTTGTCACCAACCCAATCGCCAAAGAAGTCCTGTACCGCGCAGGCTTTAAACACCCCGGACATACGGAGTATTTAGCGGCGCTGACAGACGCCCCTCTGCCCGTCATGATGCTGAGTGTGCAAAACTCCCAAGCCACATTACGCGTGGCTTTGGTAACCATTCATATGTCCTTGCAAGAGGTTCCCGGTGCCGTAACTGGTGATTTAATTACCCGCACAGCCAAGATATTACACACGGCCTTAAAGCGTGACTTTGGTATAAAAAACCCGCGCATCGCCATGACCGGGCTAAACCCCCACGCGGGCGAAGGCGGCTCCATGGGAACGGAAGAATTCGATATCATTGAACCGGCCATCGATGAGCTTAATAAGCGAGGCATCAATACAACCGGTCCTTATCCGCCTGACACCCTGTTTACCGAACGCGCTCGCAAAACTTATGATGCTGCCCTTTGCATGTACCATGATCAGGCTCTGATCCCGATTAAAACCCTCGATTTTGACGGTGGCGTAAACATTACACTTGGGTTGCCTTTCATTCGCACGTCACCAGATCACGGGACCGCGTTCGATATTGCCGGTACGGGTCAAGCCAATGAGCGCAGCCTGATCACAGCTATAAAGACGGCCGAGATCATGGCGAAAAACAGAGGGAGAAGCGTCGCATGAAAGTGGAATTG
>JAKIUV010000027.1 GCA_021647375.1 Robiginitomaculum sp. | reverse complement strand
GACGGCAGCCGAATCCCGGTCGATGAACCGGACCTCACCAAGCCTGTACGAATCTTTCTGACACCCGCACCAGACCGAGCCGGGCAGACCGTGGATATCACCGAGATCATTGGTGAGCCGCTGGATCTTGGGTTCTTCGAGATCAAGGTCTTGACCGCCGAGGATATGTTTTCATACAGCGTGGATGAGGATGCCTACCAAGCTCCTCCGTCAGCGCGCGAGTAAGCTAGCAGGTTGAGGGTCTAAGAATTTGTAAAAAATCGGATCGTAAAAAAGACAACGCCCACCTCCGAGGAGATGGGCGCTGAAGAAGTGGTCGTTGCCCGTTCATCTGCAATTGCTTGCAGGTTGTCTGTCGGGAACTCTCAAAGCTCTTATTGCTAAGGGCAGTGGGGGATCCGGGATTATGACAGACGAGAATGTGCTGACAGGCTCGCTGCCGATACCCGTGCGTACAATGGTCAGCACATCATCGGCGTTCATACCGTAGCGTGCCAAAGCTGCCCGATCCACTTCGATTCGGATTTGCGGCTTGCCGATATTGGCCTCCAAAGATAAATCGGCAACGCCTTCGACACCTTCCAAAACTTCCTTAATTTCGGCAGATAAACGGTCAAGTTCTTGCAGGTTTTCACCGTAAAGTTTGACCGCCAATGTAGCACGCACGCCGGAGATAAGTTCCTCCACCCGCATTTGAATAGGCTGGGTGAAAGCGACCACTGATGTTGGTGCCACTTCCTCTAGCGTCTCGCGCATGTCTTCGGCCAGTTCGGTGATATTGCGGTTGCCCGGCCAGTCCTCTGGCGGTTTGAGGGCGGTGTAAACTTCCATATAATTAACATCCGCCGTTTCGCCCTTTTCAGCCCGGCCAATCATAGAGATAGTTGTCTCAACCTCTGGATATTCGCTCAGGGCATTTTCGATGTTTTTGGCGATTTTGATAGACTGATCCAGCGAAGTGGACGGAATGGACGATACCCGCCACATGATTGATCCTTCTTGAAGCTGCGGCATAAACTCCTTGCCCAACAAGGGAAACAGGCTGAGCGAGCCAATGAGCAAAACAATGGCGCTGCCCATAACCAAAGCTTTGCGTTTAAGAGAAAACGCCAGCAAAGGCAGGTAGCCACGCTTTAAAATACGCACTAAAAGTGTATCTTTTTCCTCTTTGGGTTTCAAGATTAAAGCGGCCAGAACCGGGATTAACGTCAAGGTCAACAATAATGACCCAGCCATAGCAAAGCTGATATTAAAAGCCATGGGTTTGAACAATTTACCCTCAAGACCCTCAAGCGTAAACAAAGGCATGAACACGATGATGATAATGGCGATGGCGAAGGTCATCGGGTTGGCAACCTCTTTGGCCGCCGTAAGAACCGCTGCCGTTTTGTTGACTGGGCCATTATCTTCGGATTTTCGCTCCGCCATGATGCGGAATGAGTTCTCTACCATAACCACAGCCCCGTCCACCATCATTCCAATCCCGATGGCAAGTCCCGCTAGCGACATAAGGTTGGCCGACAAGCCCATCTGGTTCATCATGATAAAGGCGATGAGCATGGCCAGCGGTAAAGCCGAGGTGACCACAATGGCCGAGCGGATTTCTCCCAAAAACAAAAACAGCACAATGGCGATAAGAATGGAGCCTTGTATCAAAGCTTTCTCAGCAGTGCCGACGGCCTTTTCCACCAAATCTGTGCGCTGGTAAATCGGCTTGACGACAACGCCGGGCGGCAAAGCTTTCTCGACAGTTTCCAGCTTATCTTTGACGTTTTCAACAACGGATTGAGCGTTTTCGCCCATGCGCGATAGGGCCATGCCCAGCACAACTTCCTTACCGTCGCGGGTGACAGCGCCAAAGCGTAGCGCGCCCGCTTGGGTCACAGTGGCTACGTCACGGATATAGACAGCGGTGCCGTCCACGCTCTTGAGTTTAATCGCGCCAATATCGGCTTCGTTCTTGACCAAGCCAAGCCCGCGCACTAGAAATTGCTCTGATCCTTGATCGATATATTGACCACCAACCTGCCGATTATTGGCCTCAATGGCTTCCATAACTTCGGTGAAACCAAGATTGTATTTAATCAGCTTGAGCGGATCGATTTGCACTTGATATTGCCGTTCCTGACCACCCCAAGACATTACATCGTCAACACCCGGCGCTGTGCGCAAAATAAGCCTTACAGTCCAGTCTTGAAGCGTGCGCAAATCCATATCGGTAATATCAGCGTTCAGTTTCTCGTCGGCACGCTCCAAAGTGTACCAAAACACCTGCCCAAGCCCGGACGTATTGGGGCCAAGTTCGGGTGTGCCGTAACCTTCGGGGATACGGTCGCCCACTTCTTGCAAGCGTTCACCCACAAGGCGGCGGGCGAAATATATGTCCATATCGTCTTTGAAATATACGGCTACATAAGACAAACCGAATAGGCTAACCGAGCGGATTTCCTTGACATCCGGCAATCCGGCCATAGCCGATTCGATCGGGAAAGTCAGAAGCTCCTCTACGTCCTCAGCCGCCAATCCGGGGCTTTCCGTATAGATATTGACCTGCGCCGGAGTGACATCCGGAAAGGCGTCAATGGGGATAGTATTGATTGCCCGCACGCCCAAAAAAGCGATGACGGCAAAGGTGATCAGTACAAGCGCTTTGTACTGAAGCGAAAATTCTACGAGTTTATTTAACATGATTTATTCCTAATGGCTTCTAGCACTCCGATTCTAGTGACCGTGGCCTGATCCCATTTTTGATTTCAAAATAAGCGATTTAAGCAAGAAGATTTCCGAGGTGGCGATTTCGGTGCCCTCGCTAATACCGCTTTTAATCTCGACCCAATTGCCGCGCTTGGCACCGATTTCCACGGGCGTTGGGTGCAATTCATCACCCTCTATCGCAAAGACAATGTTCTTGCCCTCCATAAACGTGACTGCATCCACTGGCGCGGCAAGAACCTTGTGCCCCTCTTTGCCAGTTTGCAAATATGCCGTGACAAATTGGCCAGCGTGAAGTTCGTCGCCTTTATTGTCCATTTCTACGCGCACGGAGAATGTGCGGGTGGCTTCATCAACTTGATGGTTAAGCTGTAAGACTTTGCCTTGCTTCCAACTGGTTTTGCGGTTACCGCTTCCGGTCATAAGGCGCACGGGCGCACCGATTTTTATATGGTCAGCTTCGTCGCTCGGTACGCGCACATTGACCCATGCCGTGCTTTCGTCGCTAATTTCAAACAAAACTCGACCCGGCTGGATAATTTCGCCAAGGACAAAATCGTCTTGCATCACAGTGCCAGACTGCCCGGAAAACAGCGTGAATGTACCCGTCGCTTTAGCCGCATCGCCACTGGCCAGCAATTGTTTGATAGCTGTTGGCGTCATACCAAAGGCGGCGATTTTGGCCTTGGTAAGCTGTGCGGCAATTTTAGCTTCTACATATCGGCGTTTTGAAACAACATCCTGTCCCAAGGCCTTTACCCGTTGCCATTCCTGATTAGTCACAATCGCATTGCCTTGGGCTTCGGCCAGTTCGACACTGGTCAGGGTCACTAGCGAGTTACCGCGCTTGACATGCGCGCCAAGCTTGGCGTGGCGCTTGGTGATTTGCGCGGAAATGCGTGGGGTGACCCGGCTGGTTTTATATTGGTTGAGGATGATTTCGCCAGGCGCCGTAATCTCGGTGCTCAGGGTTTCCAAAGCTAGCCATGCGGTAGTCACGCCGTTTTTACGGCGCTCTGCGGCGTCCATTTCAATAACACCTTCTTCTTCCCCGTGTTCATCACCGCCCTCTTCGTCGTGATCATCGTGGTTATCCGCTTCTTGGGCATAGGCCTCCTGAACAAAAGAAGACGGGGAGTTTGCGAAATATGTTGCCGTGCCCAAAAGCAGGACTGCGGATAATGTTAGATAGTATTTTGAATTTTTCATTTGGTTTCTCATTGGATGGTCTCCAGCCATTGTGGAATTAAATTACTTGCATCCAAGCGCTCGAACCAACTGCGCCAATAGGCAGCCTTCAGTTCAGCAGACGCGCTCTGTGCATCGAAAGTTTGGTCAAATTGAATGAGGTAGTTAACGGCGTTCAGCTCGCCAGCTTCCCAGAGTTGCTTAAGGAGCGAGCGCTGGGTGTCCAGCTGCAACGCGCCAGAGCTTTGCCAGTCTTGCCAGGCTCGTTCGGCGTCCGCGAAGCGGCGCTCGGTGCCTTTAAGACGGGCAATAGTTTGCCTGCGGATACGAGCCAGTCCAGCTTCGGCCTCAAGGCTTTCGGCCTTGGCCACGTCAATACTATCATAGTATTTGTTGTTGATCTGTAAGGGGATAGCCAGGCTGACACCAAATAATGCGTTGGAGCCTTCCAGACCAATGCGCCCGCCGACAGTCGGGTCGGTTTTGCGCATTTTTCTGGCAACCGCAATGCGCGATCTAAAAGCCCGCGACTGCGCACTGGCCAAACGTATTTCTGGGAAACTTTCAGGGTTTGCCAGCCAGTTTCGCGCACTTTGGCCATTTGGCGTTCCGCGTAAAAGTGGCCACCTCTCTAACTGTGTGCCGGTTAATGTGGTCAAGGTTTGCGCTGCCCGGGACTGCTCCGATTTAGCCCGCGCCAAATCTGCAAGCGAGCCAGCCAGTGACAATCGCGCCGTGAGTACTTCGGAGCTGGACAAATCCCCCGCCGCCTTGCGCCGCTCAGCCAGTTTTAGAAAATCGCGGGAAAATGCAACTTTGCTTTCAGCCAATGCCACCATGTCATGATTGATCTGGTATTCGGACAAGGCAGTTAACAATTCGGTTTGCAGGGTTTTCTTGACCAACTCCACCGCTGCCTGAGCCGCAAAGACATTATCACGCCCGGCGTCTTGCAACACTTTGCGTTTTTTATGGCGGTCAAGGGTCTGGGATAAGCCGATAGTTGCGATTTCTGTACTCGCTGTTTCCAAGTCCACTTCCAGTTCGGGGTTATAAAGCTTGCGCCCCATACCGCGCGCCCGGGCTTTCTCGGCTTCTAGTGCTGCTTGCGCCGCCTGTAATGCCGGATGCCCAGTCATAGCCGATTGCACAAAGCTGGCGACATTGGGTCTTTTAACCGTCTCCGTGCTTATAAAATTTCGACTACTTGCTGGTGTTAGCGTTATAAGTTCGGGATAAGTATCCGTAGTAGGTGTTTGTGCAACTGCTCCCGGTGCAACACTTGTCATAAGCATTACGACCCCAGTGCAAACAGTCCAGACAGTGCAGGACAGCACAGATGTTTTCGTATTCATTTTAGATCTCTTGATTTTGGCGCGCGCTTGGCGCAACCATTTGGTCGTCACCGCGAAGTCCGCAAGTTCACATGCAGTTCAAACGTAAACGCAAATGGGCATTTCGCATATGAACGCAATTGGGACTCCGCCCTAAAGCAGAGTTAAATCAAGATTATAGGGGGGTGGGGTATATCGTCCACAGGTGCGGGACGCAGAGTATTGTCCCACATGTGCTTGGTGCTAGGCACATAATCAACCAATGTTAGCTCATCAGGGGCTAGCATCAGCAATGTGTGGGCAGTATGGCAAATATTACATTCCGTGCTGAACGAATTACCGTCGGATGGAAGCTGTTCATCACCTGTGGCAATAACCATAGCGGTCTGCAATCCAGAGGAGAAATTATCAGTTGGCTCCGGCCCATGCTCACCGCCCATGACAGAATGCATGGTGATAAATAGCAGGCTCAAGACCAAGAATGTTGATAATAACTGACGCATATCCCACGCACCCATACCCATAAGTTAATCTGTGTCAAGGGGTGTTGCGAAAAAACACATAACATTTTGTTTAACTAGGTTTTATCTGTGAGGGGTATCATATCTATACGCGTATAAGCTATATTGATTATTCGCAAACACTATATTTACCTGCATTTAGGGAGTTATTATGCTAAACCGAAGACGGTTACTACAAACTGCGGCTGGCGGTGGTGCTTTTCTTGGCCTTTCGTCCCTTACCCCCGCTTGGGCACGAACTGCCGCAGAGGGCAATCTCGGTATTCCGGCTTTGTCGGGTACGGAATACGATTTGACGGTTGGCGAGTTTCCCGTGCGTATTAACGGACGTGCGGGCATGGCAGTCGGTGTCAACGGCACTATTCCGTCACCGCTTATTCGCTTCACCGAAGGCGAAGAGATTACGCTCAACGTCACCAACACCCTTAAAGAGACCACCTCTATTCATTGGCACGGCCTCTTGGTGCCGTTTCATATGGACGGTGTTCCTGGGGTTTCATTCCCTGGCATCAAACCGGGCGAGACCTTCCAGTATAAATACTCCGTCCCCCAATACGGTACTTATTGGTATCACTCCCATTCCGGCTTGCAAGAACCGCTCGGCATGTACGGGCCGATGATTATCGACCCCAAAGGCACCGACCCGGTGAAGTATGACCGGGAATATGTGATCGTGATTTCCGATTGGACATTCACCCATCCCATGAAACTGTTTCGTAAGCTTAAGAGCATGGCTGATGGTTTCAATTTCCAAAAACGCACACTGCCCGACTTTATGAAAGACGCCAAGAAAAACGGCTTTGGCGCGACCATGAAGCAACGTGCTGAATGGAACAGAATGCGCATGGCGCAAACCGAGATTTCCGACATTACCGGAGCTACCTATACTTATCTAATTAACGGGCGCGGCACTGAGGATAACTGGAACGGTGTCTTTACGCCGGGCGAGCGGGTGCGACTGCGCATTATCAACGCCGCCTCCATGTCCATGTTTAATATTCGCATACCCGGCCTGCCCATGACAATTGTGCAAGCCGATGGTTTGAATGTGCGCCCACTTGAAGTTGACGAGTTTCAGATGGCTGTGGCGGAAACCTATGACGTTATTATTGAGCCGAAAGAAGCCAAAGCTTTTGCTTTTGTTGCCGAGAGCATTGACCGTTCGGGGCAGGTCGTGGCTACATTCGGCCCGCGCCCTGGTATGCGGGCTAGCGTGCCTTCACTTCGTAAGAAACCGCTTTTAACTATGAAAGACATGGGCATGGATCATAGCAGTATGGATATGTCCGGCGGTGATATGGAGGGCATGGACCATAGCACTATGGATCACTCCCAGATGGATATGTCTGGTGATATGTCCGGCATGGATCATTCTAAAATGGACATGGGCAAAATGGATATGGGGCACCGCAAGGTCTTGGAGAAAAAAATAAAACGTGGGCCGGGTGTTGTCAATATTGCGGAAATGCCGGTTAGCCGCCTGCACGAAGCGGGTATTGGCTTGGAGAATGTTGGCCACAGGACTTTGAAATATGCGGATCTGCGCTCGCTCGAACCAAACCCCGACACCCGCGAGCCGGAGCGGGAAATTGTCTTGCATCTTACCTCCAATATGGAGCGTTATATGTGGTCATTTAACGGCGAGAAATTCACCCATGTTTATGACCCGATTAAATTTTATGAAGGCGAGCGTGTCCGGTTGACCTTGATCAACAACACCATGATGCCCCATCCCATTCATTTGCACGGCATGTTTTTTGATGTGGTCATTCCTGATAATGTCTCCAGCATTGGCGGCTCTAAAACGCACAAGCCTCGTAAACACACCATGATTGTCAAACCCGGCGAGAAACAATCATGGGATATTTCAGCCGATCATGTGGGCGATTGGGCTTTCCATTGTCATTTGTTTTTCCACATGTTGGCGGGTATGTTCCAAGTAGTTTCATTGCTGCCCAAGGATGAAAGCAACACGGCGAGGAAGATAGATCACAGCAAGATGGACCATTCAAAAGTGAAAATGAATATGGATGATATGGAGGAGGTGGACCATTCCAAAATGGACCACTCAAAAATGAACCATGAGAATATTGGAGGGATGAGCAAATGAATATTTTGAAACAAACGCTTCTTGTCTCCTGTATCACTTTCCTAGCGGCGACGAATACTGCCTTGGCACAAGATGCCAATGACCCACACGCAGGCCACAATATGGCTAAAGCAGATACGGTTGAAACCGAGACTAACGAAACCAAAACACCCGAAGCTACGGACAAGCCGTGGTCAATGGCCGATAAATATTGGGGTGCAGAGGCTATGGCTAAAGCGCGCGCTCACGAGATCGAAACTATGGGCGGGCTTAAAACCTCGTTCATTATTGCCGACCGCCTTGAAACCCAGATCACCGACGGCGAAGATACTTTTATCTGGGACGCACAGGGCTGGTACGGCACAGACACGAACAAACTTTGGATTAAAACCGAGGGCAAATACAGCTTTGCTGACAACGCCATTGATGATGCGGAAATTCAGGCGTTATGGTCGAGGCCCATTGCAAGGTTCTGGGATGTTCAGGCTGGATTGCGCTATGATTTCGAACCTAAAGGCCGAACCCATCTTGTGCTTGGCGTACAAGGTTTGGCACCCTACTGGTTTGAAGTCGACGCCGCCGCCTTCTTAAGTAATAAAGGTGATCTCACTTCCAGTGTTGAAGCTGAATACGACTTTTTCCTGAACCAGCGTCTCATCTTACAGCCCCGTGGGTCCCTCAAGTTTTCCGCCCAAGACATTCCCGAACTTGGTATCGGGGCAGGATTTACCAAGCTAAATATGGGTCTGCGATTACGCTATGAATTCAAGCGCGAACTTGCACCCTATATTGGTGCATCGTGGCAAAGAAGCTTGGGTGAAACCGCCCAAATCGTCCGTGCAGGCGGCGGCACGCCAGATAAAGTTAAATTGGTAATTGGTGTGCGCGCATGGTATTAGAAATCAATAACCCTTGACCAAATGTGAGGGCTAAGCCACCTGCCTGCGTACTAGGTTTGAGAACGTATTCTCAAAATCAAACAGGAGGCTGATATGTTAATGTTTATGGCGGCGCTTGTATTCCAAGCAGAGCTGGCAGTAATTGCAGGCGGCTTGTTCGCATTTTACAAGGCAAAAAAAGAAGATAACAAATTGCTTAAATGGGCCGGATGGATTTTAACCATTGGTGGCATATTTGGTGTTTTATGCACATCATATTTCTCTTTGAAATATATGGGTCAAGGCGCATTTGATATGGCGGCAATTACACAAGAATTGGCGTTACCTGCTTAATAAAACATACTGAATAAAACCAAATCAGGAGACGGGGCATATGCAAGATCATTCTGAACACACGCCTAAGCAGGTAACAGGGCAACACTCTGGGCAACAATCTGGGCACGCATCAAGTGGGGGTAGCTTTCACGGAATAAATGCGGATGCGCGCATCCTGAAAATTACCGGTTGGCTGACGGGAATATATTTTATCATCGAACTTGGTCTGGGTTTTTACTCTCAGTCCATAGCCGTTATATCAGATGCTTTTCACACATTCTCTGCCGTGGGCGGTATATTGATTGCATTTATTGCCAACAGGGTTGCGGGCAAAGCCGCGACAATAGCCGCGACCTACGGCTTCAAACGCGCCGAAATTATTGGTGCGCTTCTTAACGGCGTGTTCTTGCTGCTCATGGCGATTTATGTGCTGTATATGGGCTATATGCGTCTCGGCAAAGAGTTTGAACTCCCGACCAATATTATGCTTTTAGCAGCTTTTGGTGGGCTTATTACAGAGTTCGTCTCTTTTAAACTGATCTTCAAGAGCCAGAAAACCAATATGAATATGAAAGGAGCCTATTGGCACATCATGCAAACTTTTGTCGGCTCTATTTTGATCATTATCGCCGCCGTTGTCATCAAACTAACCGGATACACACCCATTGATGCTATACTCGGCATGGCCTTTGGCTTGGTGCTATTCTGGGCCAGCTATAAAATCATAAAAGACGCTCTGGATATTTTCATGCAAACTGTGCCGGAGGATGTTAATATTTCTAAAGTTAAGGAGGCGTTGTTGGGTATTGACGGTGTGAAAAGCGTTATGCACCTGCACGCTTGGACTTTAACTTCAAACCAAAATATTTTTTCTGCCCATATCCAAATTCTCGATACAAGAAACTCTGATAAAATTTTGCGGCAAGCCGAAGGTTTATTGAAAGATAAGTTCAGTTTCTATTTCTCAACGCTGCAGCTAGAAACGGAGCACCATGATATGGGTGCTGAAGATTTGAATGTTGTCACTTGATGAGGATTGTGGAGTGCGCATAGCTGGTAAAAAATTGAAGCTACAAACCGCAGCCCTCGTGGGCGCGTGGGTGTTTTCTTTACTATCATTAGCTTTTGACCTGAGGTCTACAAGCGGATTGTTTTCGCGGTCCGGTTCTATGCTTGTGTTAGTTGCTATCATCATAAGCTATCAGTTAATGACTTCCCGCAACGCCTATCATAATCAACAGTTAGATAAGTACAGGGCAGGGAGTGAAGTAAATTTTTCCCGGCAACATCCGTCAACATATCACCAAAAGCTTGAAATCAACGCCCAGTTTACGGCTGTCATAGGCACCATAATTTGGGGCTATGGCGATTTGATTATTTAAAGTACAACAATGAGAATATATAGAGAAAGGTCTCCCCATGAAAGATCATAAAGACAGTGAGAACGGCGCGGAAAAATCCAAAGATTATGACAAAGTCCCAGAGGGTTTTGAAGGCGATATTTATGCCTGTCCCATGCATCCAGAGGTGCGCGATGTCGAGAAAAGCAATTGCCCGATTTGCGGTATGTTTTTGACACTGGATACGGACGGTACGGCTGAGGGCGCTCATGGCGACCATGATTGTTGCGCCTCAAACCCGGACGCGGAAAATGCACCCGCCGGAAAATACGACTTGGTGCCAGCTGGTTATTCGGGCACAATTTATGTCTGTCCTATGCACCCGGAAGTGCGCGATATTAGAGCCTCGTCCTGCCCCATATGCGGCATGGGTATCGAGCCTGCTGGCGTTGTCACTGGCGAGGCCGACACAACCGAGCTTGATGATTTCACCAAACGGTTTTGGATCGGCTTAATTCTGACCATTCCTGTCCTTATCATCGCTATGGGGCCTTTCATTGGCCTGCCGATTGAAAAACTAATTCCAAGGCGGATTTCTGTCTGGATAGAGCTTATCCTTGCGACGCCCGTTGTGCTTTGGAGTGGCTGGCCGTTCTTCAAACGGGGCTGGGCTTCTGTGAAGAGCCGTAACCTTAACATGTTCACACTGATCGCGTTGGGTACGGGAGCCGCATGGATATACTCGGTTGTAGCCACTGCTGCGCCCGGTATTTTTCCCGCTGGCTTTAGAGATGAAGACGGTACGGTCGCGATTTATTTCGAAGCCGCCGCTGTCATAGTCGTTTTGGTTCTATTAGGACAAGTGTTGGAACTCCGCGCCCGCGAGCAAACAGGCGGCGCCATCCGCGCCCTTCTCGATCTTGCGCCAAAAATGGCGCGCATTGTGCGGGCGGATGGTAGCGAGGAAGAAATCCCGCTTGAAGATGTTCAAGTCGGCGACCATTTGCGAGTACGTCCCGGCGACAAAGTCCCGGTCGACGGCACAGTGTTTGAGGGTAGTTCCTCTGTTGACGAAAGCATGCTCACAGGAGAGCCGCTTCCGATTAAGAAAGACAAGAACGACGATGTTACCGGCGGCACGATTAACGGTACGGGTAGTTTCATCCTGAAAGCCGAGCGCGTGGGCGGCGATACCACCCTTTCGCAAATCGTCAACATGGTCGCGGAGGCGCAACGCTCTCGCGCACCCATACAAAAAATGGTCGACAAGGTTGCATCTTATTTTGTGCCAATCGTCATTTTGGTGTCTATTATTGCCTTTATTTCTTGGTCAATTTGGGGGCCAAGCCCGGCGCTAGCCTACGCCCTTATCGCAGCGGTTTCTGTTCTGATCATAGCTTGCCCTTGCGCCCTAGGCCTCGCCACACCGATGTCAATTATGGTCGCTACGGGTAAAGGTGCAATGGCGGGTGTCCTCGTCAAAAATGCAGAAAGCCTGGAGAGCTTCGCTAAGGTCGATACTCTAATAGTCGATAAAACCGGGACGCTGACTGAAGGAAAGCCGGCCCTCACGGATATTTATACGGTGGATGGTGTGTCCGAAAATGACTTCCTAAAATCAACAGCATCGCTTGAAGTTGGTAGTGAACACCCGCTCGCGGAAGCGATTGTGCGCGGTGTTGAGAAGCGCGGTATTAAACTGACTAAAACAACTGATTTTGAGGCTGTGACTGGCAAAGGTGTTAAGGGCAAAGTAGGCGGTAAAGCTATTGCCATTGGTAATGCCCGTATGATGGAAACTCTGGGTCTTGACCCAGAAGCACTGCGCGAGCGAGCCAACACTTGGCGTGCGGAAGGTAAAACCGCTATGTTTGTGGCGCGCGATAACAAACTCGCAGGGCTGATAGCCGTGTCTGACCCGATTAAAGAGACAACTCAAGAAGCCATTGATGATTTACATAAATCTGGCCTAAAAATCATCATGGCCACTGGCGACAACGCAACCACTGCCCAAGCCGTAGCGGACAAACTCGGCATTGATGAGGTTCGCGCCGATATGTTACCTGAACACAAAGCAACATTGATTAAAGAATTGCAAGCCAGCGGCGCAGTCGTTGCAATGGCCGGTGACGGTGTCAACGATGCGCCTGCACTCGCGCAAGCCAATGTCGGCATAGCCATGGGAACAGGCGCAGATGTGGCCGTTGAAAGCGCGGGCTTTACTTTATTACGCGGTGATCTACGCGGCATTATCCGCGCCCGTAATCTCAGCAAATCCACCATGAGGAATATCCGGCAAAACCTGTTCTTTGCCTTTATTTATAACGGGCTTGGCGTTCCGGTTGCCGCAGGGGTGTTGTATCCGGTTCTCGGTATCCTGCTATCCCCCATGATAGCCGCTGCCGCCATGAGTTTATCCTCCGTCTCTGTCATAGGCAATGCACTTAGATTACGGAGCGCAAAACTCTAGAGCATTTTTTCTTATATTGGAACCACTTTGATGGGATGAGATTTGCTTTTTGGACATCGTTGCGGCTCTTGACCGGGGCTAGTACCCCGCTCTGCGAGCCGCGCCTTGCCAAAAAGCAAAGATCGCCCAAGCAATACCTAAGTCATTGATATATATACTATTATTTAGTCCGGTCACTTGATTTTGCACCGTGAATGCGTCGCTGTATCCTAACGGTGCTAAGGCACCGCGTCGGAAACAGCTCCTGTTCACGGACGCAAAATCAAGCGCTCAAAGTGACACCAATATAAGAAGAAATGCTCTAGTCAGCTCTATATTTCACAATTTCTGTCTTGAGGGGTTTTATCTTTAGTCGCGTATAATATGGTAATCTGTATGTTTTGCGCTTCCCTTATGTTAGGTTGGCTCAAATTTGTAATTTTATTGGAGGATTGGCATGAGAAAGTACTTAATTGGGTTGATTGCGGTCGTGGTAATTGGTGCAGGTGCTTGGGTATTTAAACCGTCCTTGGTACCATCTCTGGTACCTGAGGCTTCGGCTACGTCTAAGGATATGGTGGTGTATAAGTCGGCTTCTTGTGGATGTTGCGGCGGTTGGATTGTCCATGCTGATAAGGCCGGGTATAAGGTCACGGCTCATGATACAGAGGAACTTCAAAAATATAAAACCGAGGCAAAAGTGCCTGACCAGCTACAATCTTGCCACACAACTCTGATCGGTGGTTATGTGATTGAAGGGCATGTACCTATGCGCGAAATTGAACGCCTGCTTAAAGAAAAACCTGCAGGCGCGCTTGGTATCGCGGTTCCTGGCATGGTATCGGGTTCTCCGGGTATGGAAAATGGTCGGTTTGATCCTTATGATGTTATAATCTTCTACAAAGACGGCAAATCCGAAATTTACGCCAGTTATTAGGTTTAGGGCAAATCCCAAAGATTAGGTTTGGGGTAAATCAACGTGGCAAAAAGGCGTATATTGTAATTAACTCAAGGGATAAGACGGGGCAACGCGTATTAGGCTTAAGAGTGTAAGAGTGCATTGTTGCACAAATCCATTACATTACAAGTTCAGGGGAAGTCCGTTATGCGTTTTAAATATATTATTATAATTGCCAGCCTAATTTTTACGGCGGTCTTTACCGCGCAAATTGCGACGGCTCATCCGCAGAAAATGCATGAGGTCAAAAAAGAGCAAACCCAACCACAAACCCATAATGATGAAGGCACCGCCGCCCATGAGCACAGCGAGAATGCCGAAAAGACGATGGCTGGTCATGATGCAAATGGGGCTGGTCATGATGAGGCAGGCGGGCACGACGAAGCTGCTGGCGACGATAGCGGCGGGCATTCCCATTGGGGTATCAGTCCGGACAGTTCGCCGTTTTCTAAACTGATGGCGGCATTTGGTAAATACCACCCCCTCATTGTTCATTTTCCGATCGCTCTTTTGTTAACGGCGGCATTTGCGCAAGTGCTTAATATACGTGCAAAGAATGGGCATTACGACACTGCGGTTAAACTGCTGGTATGGACAGGTGCATTGGGTGCTTTGGGAGCAGGCGTATTGGGGTGGATGCACTCCGGCCCAGTGCAGGCAGGCGAAAACGTGGTCATGTCCACCCATAGATGGCTTGGGACATTGTTGTTGATTGGCGGACTTGTTACCGCTTTTGTAATGGCTAAGGCCGCTAAAAAAGAGGGTGGTATAAGCAAGAGCATGATCTTTAATGTGTTGTTGTTCGGACTAGCTCTGGCCGTATCCGTTAACGGATTTTTGGGTGGTGCCTTGGCACACGGCGGGATAAAACATCTCTTGCCCGGAATGATGTAAAAGTATGATGCAAAACAAAATATAACCACACTCTTTGGAGAAAACTATGAAAAATATATCAAAAAAACTGGCCTTGCCTTTGGCTCTGGTTCTGCTTGTAGCTTCGTGTTCAGCGCAACAATCTGGCGATCAAATAAATGACGGAAGCTCTCGTGAAAGTTTAACGCAGAAAGTATCTGTAAATTTATCGCAAGAGAAACAAAACGTCGAAGCACTCCTGACCAACTACTCTAGCTTGATCAACGCAAAAGATCTTGCCGCTATGGAAGCTTTTGTTTTGTTGGACGGAACAGACTTTACGATATTTGAAGGCAAAGGAAATAATATTGGCTGGACGGATTATCGCGATAACCACCTAGCGCCTGAATTTGCCAATCAAGATTTGGTGTTTACAAAGTACGAATTCAAAGATTATAGAACCAATGTCTCGGGTGATTTAGCTTCGGCAACATTTTCTATTGATATGGCTTATAACTATAAAGGCAAAAATTCGAGCATGACGCGCAATGGCACCGCAATTTTGAAAAATATAAATGGGGTTTGGAAGATTGCCCATCTTCATACATCTTAGCGGCACTTTAGAAGAACAGGAAAAATTATGACAAACAAATTAGATGCATATTTACATGCCATGCCGGAGCCTGACGAGAAGCGGCTCGTCGGTCTTGAGGCGCGTGTCTGGCAGCGCATAGAAACATCAGCTCCCTATGCCTATTTTTCGAAAATGCCTCTTTGGTTAAAAGGCTTGCCTGTTGCATCAACACTCTTATTTGGTAGCGTCATCGGTGCAAATGCCAGCACAACTAGCAATGATTTAGGCGTTTTTTCAGCAACGCCAGCCTATAGTGTTACACAAATGATGGTGCCGTGTTGTGGTTAACAAAGGTTTGCGCAGCGCTCTTTTAGTCATAGCGCTAAGCTTTATTGCGGGCGTCATCGGGATTTTACTTGGGCATAAATATATTATGCCAAATGCCGGGAAGACGATGGGGCTGCATGAGAAAATCCATACGCAACTGGTTCTGGATGAAGCACAAAATGATAAATTACATATATTAGAAAAATCGTTCGCTACGCAAAAAACGGCTTTGGAAATTCGTATGAAGAAGGCAAATGCGCGGTTGAGTATGGCTATGCAAACCTCCCATGA
The DNA here is from genome assembly GCA_021647375.1 of Robiginitomaculum sp. Classification (GTDB taxonomy): domain Bacteria; phylum Pseudomonadota; class Alphaproteobacteria; order Caulobacterales; family Maricaulaceae; genus Robiginitomaculum_A. Next base: position 13,590 of record JAKIUV010000027.1, on the reverse strand, counting down.
AATGAGTCCTGAAGTTTTAGCGGCAAAATCAGAATATGTGAAGACCTTAGACGAGCTGCAAACTTTGACGATTGAACATATATTCGCTATGCGCGGGCTATTAAATGAAGAACAAGCGGTGCGGTTTGATGCAATCGTTCAAAAATCCTTCCGTAATATAGCCAGTTAACCCTGCTAATGTTTGAGTCGGCGAGTGATGATGAAGATAAGGCGCTTGTCAAGAGAGCTGCCGGAGGGGATGACCCTGCATTCACGGCCATCATGCGCAAGTATAAGTCCCCGCTATACAGGTTTGCCTATCGCCATATGGGGGACGGAGACGACGCGGAAGATATAGTGCAGGACACATTTATCGCCATGCATCGCAATTTGGCGCGGTTTAACCCAAAGTATAAGTTTTCTACATGGGCGTTTCAAATTGCTATGAATAAATGCAGGGATTTAGGCCGCAAGAGAAAAACCAGATCATTCATGCAACGTATGACGCCGATCATGGAAATTAAAATTACTCAAATGCAAGCAGAAGAAAACCCGGAAACAACAATTGATGCTAAACGCAAATTAGAAGCTACTCAAACCGCCATAACCAATTTGCCGGAAAATCTGCGTGCGCCGCTTATCCTTTGCACAATAGAAAATATGAGCCACAAGCAAGCGGCGGATATTTTGAAGATAAGTCCCAAAGCGGTTGAGACTAGGATCTATCGGGCGCGGCAATCTTTGGGAAACATGCTTGGTATGGAGGGGTGAGTTGAAAGTCTTGAAATTTGTTTTAATGGCAGGGCTTGGAGCGCTTGCAAGCGCTTGCAATAACCCAGGCAATGCGGTTCAAAAACCAGATAATATTGTGCAACTTGAGCCAGGAAACACTCAATTAATAGAGCAAGGGCAGATAGTTTATACCAGCACGTGTGCGTCTTGCCATGGCGTGAATTTAGAAGGGCAGGCGGATTGGAAAAGGCGTAAACCAAATGGTGTGCTCCCTGCTCCGCCCCACGACGAAAGCGGCCATACATGGCACCACACAGATCAAGTGCTGTTTGACCTTACTAAATACGGCGTGCAAAAATATGCAGGTGCAGACTATATAAGTGATATGCCAGCCTATGAAGACATACTTACTGACACAGAAATTATCGCCGTATTGTCTTATATCAAAAGCCAATGGCCGGAAAATGTTCGGGCGCGGCACGACGGCGTCAATAAGCAGTATGAGGATATCCGCAAGCAGCAAGCCGGTAATTAGGGTTTATCAGTTGGCCCTTTAAAATTTTCGCCCTAGCCAAAACCTAAAGTCAATATCGCGAGCGGGTTTTGATGCGCCAAACAGAGCGCCAGCCAAGTAAGATGTTTCATCATTGATTTTCCCTGTTACAACGGGGCCAATGCGGTGGTTTTGGGTGTTGAAATTGCCAAGTGCATTGGTTCTGCCTAGGGCGCTGAAGCTTTCTACGCCAACTTTGGTGTCGGCATTTATTTTATATTTTACGCCATTACGCACTTCAAGCACCACGCCATCACGTGTATCATTTCCAATTTCTACAGCGGTTAGAATAACATTGTTAAATTGCCATTTGTCGCCAGGATTCCACTGGTTTGTCCAGTTGAGACCCAACCTGTTCTCCCCGTCGTCTTGTTCAACGAAGCGCGCATCAAGCCTAAGGGCGCTGGACCATGATGCGTTGTTATCCGGTTTTTTAAATTGCCATTGTAGTTCCGCCTGTATGAAATTGCTTTCAAAGCTTCCATTTTCAAGATTGCTACCTTGTAAAACAATACGGCTACGCAAGCTATCGCTTATAGCTTGTTGATAATGAATGCGCGATTCCCAGCGGTCAGAACCGCCATTTTGCCCTGGCGACATAGCAATACGAAACTGCCCTGAGCGGTCATTTTCACTTATGCCAGGGCCAAATACGCCTGCCGTGGTTTGTGCCAATGCGGGCGCGCCAAAGAAAAACGCGCACGCACTGGTAAGTAATATATACTTTCTCATGAATGAAAGGATTAGCGACCTAAGACAACAAGACGGTTGTTTTCGTCCTGCAAAGGCCTTGCATTCATGGGGTAAATCGCTGTGAAAGCGTCGAGTTGCGCTTGGGAGGCGGTAATCGGCGTACTCATCATGTGCCAGTTTACACCCTCAGAACATGGTGGCGTTGTCAATGATCCCATGAAACGATAATATTGTTTGTTGGCTGGCAACAGCTTGTTCACATCAATCGTTTGTCCTGCAACAACGTTTTCACCTTTTGTTGCAGGCATATTGGCCCAGATTTTTTCAAGCTCGGCATTGGGCGCGCCTTTTTCAAACATTACGCCAACAACTGCAAGCGCACCAGCATCGGAGGCATGGACGAGGTGGACTTCCAATGGGTATGATTTCCCGTCAATTGTGTACTCACTACCGGCGTGGAAGTGAAATTGTAAAAGATTATATGTGGTGCCATCAACAACAAGCTGCCCGCCGCCCGTTTGGTCTGCCTGAATTGTGTGGCCATTATTGATAACCTTCATAGGAACGGCATTATAGTTCAGGCCCAGTGCAGGTAGGTCAGCAGAAATGTCCGCTGTGATATTAAATGGTGATTGCAACTTGCCCGTCGCGCAGGTGCTGAATTTATCAGACATTGTGCCCCAATTGGCTGCGCCGTACTCGCCAACATATTTCCAATCTGTACTTTGGGCTTTCTTGGTTACTTTCTTGGCAACGTCTTGAACGGGAGTTTTGGTTTCAGATGCTGGTTGGCATGCACTTAGCATTGCGCTACCCAATATTGATGCAGCTAATAATTTAGTAAATTTGGTCATATTTCTCTCGAGGTTAAAGGTGTTTTAATATAGCTTCATATATGTACATATGCAGATATTTGCAAGTATATATTTCTTTGCTTTGAGATTTAATACGCTTTATAGGATATATGTGAGAAGATGAGATAATAAGCGTAACGAGAGGGAAGAGTGTCATGCCAAGCAGGCAAGTGGTTGCAAAAGAACTCGCAGAAGTTTTCGGTCTTTTATCGCACCCGGACCGCATTCGAATGATTGAAGAACTGCGGTTGGATGAAAAAGATGTTAGCGGGTTGGCAAAGGCTCTTGGCTTGGAAGCACCGCGCATTTCACAGCATTTACGCTTGCTAAAAGCCCATAGAATTGTTGTTGAACGTCGCGAGGGGCGCCATCACTTTTATCATTTAATCAACCCGGATATGGCAAATTGGATTGTCAATGGACTGGAATTTATAGAGCGACGTCATATGGGCGTAACGCCGAGCAACATTAAAGCCGCCCGGCGTTTATGGTCAGATTAACCCAAGCTTAAAATGGGCTACTCCATTTTGGATCTGTGTAAACATTTGACCCTGTCAAAGTTTTCAAGAAATCTTCCAACTGTTGCTTCTCAGCTTCACTTAAATTCAAACTCGGTGGTGTGCTTGACATCATGACTAGCCGCATATCAATGTTATCCAGAAATTGAGTGCGCTCTGGTTCAGTTACAGGCACGGGGATATTGTTATAATGGTCAATCACGCTTCTGAGCGTAGCCTTGCTTCCGTTATGCATCATTTGACCATTAGGGCTACCGTCAGGCTTTACGACGTCTCTAAGCGTAGGCGCCCTAGTATTGGTAAAGTCCGCCAAGGTTGGATCCGAGGCTTCCGCGACAATGCCGTTATGACCATTTATATTTGGCATAATATCAAATTCTGGCGCGCTGTGGCAACGAAAACATCCTGCTCCACCGCGCGGGGGTGGGCTTAAGAATAAATTTTTTCCTGCGTTTTCGCTTGCTGAAAAATTAGGAAAATTATCTGTATCATTAGCGACCTGCGCGCGGCCACTATCATATTTACTATCAAATGAGTTGATGCTTTTTGTAAATTGAGCAAGTGCGAGTTGCAGGCGCGGTTCCGTAATATTTGTGTCCAAAAACGCGAACCGGAAAAGTTCTTGGTAATATTCCAGCGCCTCAAGTTTGGTAATCAGGTCATTTATATCAGGACGACCATTGGTGCCGCTAAACCCGTGCTCATTGAAATCCTGCAAAGGCATGGTTTCTTGAGCCTCATGACTAATAGCTCGTTCATCCCAAAAGAAATTCACTTCATTTGCGTATTGCGTGTTGATAAGGCGCATAGAATGCCGCCGTGTTTCACCGCCCAAAACGCCGACGCTGACCACGTCTATATCGCTAAATCCTTGCGCTTGTATGTGGCAAGACGCGCACGATATTGTATCATCAATCGAAAGAGCCGTATCATAAAATAGTACGCGGCCAAGAATAGCACCGGCATTTGTAACAGGGTTCCCATTTTCTGTTAACTTGGTAATATAAGCCGGAATGGTAGGATTCTCGTAATTTGGAAGGTTTGTAAGATCAATATTTCCATTAAATTTGGCCTGAATGGCATTTTGGTCAACGCCAACATTTATTATGAATGTGTCGTTAGCCGTGCCGCCATTTCCGTCATCGGCTGTTACCGTTACCGTGACATCATTTAGCCTTTGAGGCTTGCCAGTTATTGTTCCGCCCGCCGCAGCCAAGCCGTTATCCGCCGGGTTAAATGTTACCGTTATTGTGAGCGTATCACCGTCTGCATCTGTGAATGTGGTTCCCCCTTGTGTTGCGTCATAATTAATATCAAACCCGACTTGCCCGTTCTGATCTGCATTCGCACTCGCAACCACAGGTGCCTGATTTGCAGGCGGCGGAGGCGGAGGGGGAGGTGGTGGTGTCGTAGTGCCGCCTCCGCCGCCGCACGCAACTAAAACTACGGCAGACGATGCAATAAATAAATTTTTCAACATAATAATTCCCTTTAGACATTTTTTATATTAGTAAGTGCTAATATTAATAGCGCCATTCAAAAAAAATTTCCAGCGCAAATATATTTTTTATGATTAAGGTTTGATTTTTATAAAAACCTGACCTCCCCTTATATTAGCTCTTACTAATACGCGGGAAACTAACTTACCCCTTAACTTTTTTAAATTTAATTTATCTCGGCAATTTCAATGCTATTCTTTTCCATATCAGAAAGGCTGCAGGAATGACGAGCAATGTCAAAATGGTGGCGCTGGTCATACCGCCGACCATTGGCGCGGCGATGCGGCGCATAACCTCGGATCCTGTACCCGTGCCGAGCATGATCGGGAGAAGGCCAGCTATGACCACGGCGACCGTCATCATAATAGGGCGCACCCGCATGAGCGCACCGTTGATAACCGAGGTGCGCAAGTCTTCTCTGGTCAATTCGCGGCCTTCTTGCTCAGCGATCTTGATTTGTGCGTCCAAGGCTTGCTCCAGATAGACAATCATCAACACGCCAATTTCTACGGATACGCCTGCGAGCGCGATAAAGCCAACACCGACGGCAACTGACATGTTATAGTCCAAAATATCAAGGAACCACAGACCGCCGACAAGGGCGAGGGGGAGTGTCCCCATAATGATGAGCACAGGTGTTATGCGCCTAAAGTTTAGGAAGAGCAGCAAGAGAATAATAACGAGCGTGAGCGGAACCACAACACTGAGCCTTTGTTTCGCCCGCTCCATATATTCATATTGACCCGACCAAGACAAGGAATAGCCAGAGGGCAGTTTAACTTGTTCCACTGCTTTTTTCGCGTCTTTCACATAGCTGCTAATATCTACGCCGGCTATATCCACATAGATCCAGCCGTTAAGGCGCGCATTTTCACTGCGGATAACACCGGGGCCGCCTGATATTGATATATCAACAAGCCGCGACAGCGGGATTTGCGCGCCCGTTTTTGTCACGACGGGTAGATTGCGCAGCCGTTCCAGCGAGTCTCTATATTCACGCGGATAGCGCACATTGATAGGGTAGCGTTCTAGCCCCTCAACCGACTGTGCGACTGTCATACCGCCAATGGCGGTTTGTACAAAGGCTTGCACATCGGCGACATTAAGCCCGAACCTCGCTGCTTCTTCGCGTTTAATATCTATGTCGATAAACCGCCCGCCTGTAACGCGCTCAGCGTATACGGACGATGTGCCGGGAACATCTTTGACAACAGTTTCGATCTGCTGGCCAATCTCGCCAATGATTTTGAGATCAGGGCCGGCAACTTTAATGCCGATAGGGGTTTTGATGCCAGTAGCCAGCATATCAATGCGGTTTTTAATCGGCATGATCCAGACATTGGTTAAGCTCGGAATTTGCACCTTCGCGTCTAGCTCTTTTTTGAGTTTTTCCATGGTCATGCCTTCGCGCCATTCTTCTTTGGGCTTTAGGCGAATGGTAGTTTCGACCATGGTCAAAGGCGCAGGGTCGGTCGCCGTTTCGGCGCGGCCTGCTTTGGCGTAGGTGGTTTCTACCTCTGGAACGGTCATAATCAGTTTATTGGTTTGCTGTAAAATTTGCGACATTTTGCCCGCCGATACAGCCGGGAAAGCGCTCGGCATATACAGCAAATCACCTTCGTCCAGATCGGGCATAAACTCACCGCCCATACGGTTTAGTGGGATAAGCGCACTGGACATAACAATGAAAGCTACCAAAATCATAGCCCATGGTGCTTTCAGTACAATATTGATGAAAGGCTTGTAGATCACCATCAAGAGCCAATTCACAGGGTTTTTATGCTCAGGTAGAATTTTGCCGCGAATAAAATAGCCCATAAGAACGGGCACCAAGGTCACTGATAAGAGTGCCGCTCCTGCCATGGCGTAGGTTTTTGTATAGGCGAGCGGGTGGAACAAACGGCCTTCCTGAGCTTCAAGCGCAAAGACCGGTAGAAAGCTAAAGGTGATAATCAGTAATGAGAAAAACAGAGCCGGACCAACTTCGGTGGAGGCCTTGGTAACAATTTCCCATCGATTTTCTTTGGTGAGCGGTGTTCGTTCAATATGTTTGTGCATGTTTTCAATCATGACAATAGCCGCGTCCACCATAGCCCCAATGGCGATAGCGATGCCGCCAAGGGACATGATATTGGCATTGATACCTTGCATGTTCATAACAATAAAGGCTGCAAGAATCCCAAGCGGTAGGCTAAGTAAAATCACCAAGGAACTACGAATGTGAAACAAAAAGAGCGCGCAGACGATTAGAACCACGATAAACTCTTCAAGTAATTTTTCGCTAAGGGTGTGAACGGCCCGCTCAATCAAGGATGAACGGTCATAAGTGGTGACAATCTCAACGCCCTCCGGCAAGCTGTGTTTTAGCTCTTCAAGTTTTTCTTTAACCAGATCGATCGTCCGCATAGCGTTTTCGCCGTAGCGCATAATGATGACGCCGCCCACGGCTTCTCCCTCGCCGTTTAGCTCACCAATTCCGCGCCTTAGTTCGGGGCCTAGGCGGATTTGCGCAACATCGCGCAGCAAGATCGGCGTGCCTTTATCGGTGACAGCAAGAGGAATAACTTCAAGGTCTTTAATGCCTTTAATATAGCCAGACGCCCGCACCATATATTCGGCTTCGGCCATCTCTATGACGCGTCCGCCTGTCTCTTGGTTGCCGCGCTGAATTTCCAGGCGAATTTTTTCAAGCGGGATACCGTAAGTGCGCAGTTTTTCTGGGTCAACAACAACTTGGTATTGTTTGACCATCCCGCCAATGGTGGCGACTTCCGAAACTCCGTCTATGGTTTGAAGTTCATATTTCAAGAACCAATCTTGGAGTGAACGAAGTTGCGACAAATCATGCCCCCCCGTTCTGTCTATGAGGGCATATTGATAGACCCAGCCAACGCCTGTTGCGTCAGGCCCAAGCGCCGAGCGTGCCGCAGGGGGAAGCGTAGGGGCAACTTGCGAGAGATACTCCAGAACACGCGAACGCGCCCAATATAAATCCGTCCCGTCCTCAAAAATAATATAGACGAAACTATCATTAAAGAACGAATATCCCCGCACAGTGACCGCGCCGGGAACAGCAAGCATGGCTGTCGTCAGCGGATAAGTCACCTGATCTTCGACCACTTGGGGGGCTTGTCCTGGATAAGTGGTTTTGATGATGACCTGCACATCGGATAAATCCGGTATGGCGTCAAGCGGCGTGTTTTTGACCGTATAACCGCCCCAAACGGCAAGTAGGATTGCGAAAAGTATGATCAAAAAACGATTGCTTATTGACCATTTTATAAGACCGGAAATCATTGTTTTTTCTCCCCGCTCATATCCATTTTTACAATGTCTGAAAGTCGATAATTCCCATCCTCACCTGGCTTGGTGACAACGGTAATATTTACATGGTCACCTACTTTTATGTTTTTGAGAAGCTCAGGTGCAGTTGAATATGCCATTATCATTGCTGGCATATTTATGTTTTCAATTGCTGGATGATCAACCGTAACCATGCCGTGTTCTGGCATGATGGAAATTACCTCTCCCGTGGTTTTTCCCGTGTCGGGTAAATCCATATCCATATCGGTTGTTTCTTGACTTGCGGGTGTTAAGCGTAGCAAGGTTCCTCGGAGGCTGGCTTCTGAATCGAGTAGAAATTGTGCGGAAACGACGATTTTTTCTCCGACCTTCAGGCCAGAGAGTATTTCTATATCATCACCTATCTCTTGCCCGGATACGACTTCGGCAGGTTGATACTGCCCGTTCCCCAAAGCCAATATTACACGTTCCGAGCGTCCAGTTCTTATCAAGGCCTCTCGTGGAATTGCGACTGTACCGGGCATTTCCATATTCGGCATATTTGTTTCAGTTTTTATGATAAGGCGTGCAAACATTTCCGGGCGTAGTAAACCGTCCTGATTGTCAAAACCTATACGGACTTGAACGGTGCGTGCTTTAGCATTTACGGTTGGATAAATATATTCGACCTTGCCCTCCCATTCACGCGACGGCATGCCAGCCATACGCATGTAAACGGTTTGCCCTGGATGTACCTGATGGACTTGATCTTCGAACACATCTGCAATGGCCCATACGGTTTTCAAGTCAACGATTTTCAGGACATTCATACCGGGTTTAACAAACCCCCCCTCGCCTGCGCCCATTTCCGTAACAATGCCGGATCTCGGCGCATATATGTTCATGAGGCGTATTGATTTTCCGTTTTCTTTGAGCCGGGCGATTTCTCGATTGCTCATACCCAGAGACAGCAAACGGGCGCGGGTTGCGGTTATCAAATTTTGCCTGCCCATTTTTGCGGCTTGTAAAAACTCATCTTGAGCGCTGACAAGTGGTCTGGAAAATAACTTAAAAAGCAATTGCCCTTTTCGGACTTCATCACCGATAGCCTTAACGGGCATGTTTTCGATCCAACCTTCGGTACGAACATCAACAACAGACGTATTGTCGTCGTCAATTTGTATCGTGCCAACTGTCTCAATTATGGGGGATGTGTTATTACTGGAGACGATTGCAGTGCGGACACCAATATTATTCTCGACGGTTGGGTTGATGCGCACGAGATTGCGCTCGTCATCCCCGCCGTTTGCACCGGCGTAAACCGGGATCAAATCCATACCCATAGGAGATTTTCCAGGAGTATCGCTACGAAAGCTTTTGTCCATTGGGGCTTGCCAGTAGAGAGGTTTTTTTTCATCGTCTGTTTGTGTTGACTGTGATGGTGAATTCTCACTGCCAATATATTTACTGCCAACGATACCAAGCCCGAAAATAGTTGCAAATAATATGGTTTTTGAAGCACTCATTTTATTCTCCACTTAAATATAAAAGGTAGGCACCCGCTTTCATGCGGTCGATCTGCAAACGGGTTAAGGTCAGTTCTATGTCCAATACGGCAAGTTCGGCGCGCACGAGTTCTGAAAAGTCGGCCAATTTATTGCCGTAAGCAATCATTGCAGCTTCACTTGTTTCGCGTGCGCGCACTAGGACGCTGCTTTCGTAAAGGCTAATTCTATCACCGAGGCGAGTATATCCGGCCCATTCTTTGCGCAAGGAGCGCTCAAGATCCAAGGCCTGGACATCCCGTTGTAGTTTTTGTGAGGAACGCATCCGTTTTGCGGCACTGAGGGCATAATCTTTATTGGTTTTAGAAAATAGCGGCAGAGATACGGAAACGCCGATGGACCCAAGATCTGATCTTGAATCCCTAAGTCCGTACTGGGCGTCGAAGCTATATCCGGGTTTGTATTGTTCAGCGGCAATGTCGACATCACGGCTTTTTGTCTCCACCCGTGCATCCAAAACACGCATAGAGGGATGACGGGAAAGCTTATCACGTATCTCTCCCTCACTCGTGATGCGCGGCAAAACTGGAAATACAGAGGAAATAGGTCGCGCACCGTCAACTCTGCCAACAAGCCGTTCCAAATTGGCGCGCGCTATATCTGCATTACGGTCTATATCGATTAATTTTGCCCCGAGAGCACTCGTCTCTAGTTCCACACGCAGAACATCTTGTAAGGACGAACGCCCGCTTGCATAAACGGATTCAGCGACACCGCCAAGTTCGCCAACTTTCTTTTGGCTTTCCAAAATAAGCTTACGCGCTTCTTGCCAATAATATAATTCGAGCCATATTTGCCGGGCTTCCAGTGCAATCTGGCGTTCACGGAGCGTTTTTTGCGCCCGCAATTCTTGTGCTTGGGCGCCGCGTTTATGGCGCGTTAAAGACAATGTTTGTCCTTTGGGGAGGGTTTGGCTTATGCCGAATTTTAGCTGCGTCATAGCCTCGCGATTATAATCAAAACTCGAAAGCGGAAAATTGGCGATTTGTGCCCGCAAGGTAGGATCAGGCAATTGGCTATCGGCAATTGCAAGGTTTTCAAATGCCAACGCCTCTTGCTCTAAAAAGCTAACGCTTGGGTCATTGGCATTTAGAGCAATAGTGACAGTTTCTGGCAAGGTTAAAGGCAGTTGAGCCAAAGCTTTATTGGATATGAATAGGGTGGACGCGCCCAAAGAGAGCGCTGCCATTGAAGGCAGTAAGATACGAAACATCGGATTTCCTCAAGGTAAGACTAAATCATTTTGGCGCGTGACAGGCGCGCGTTCCCGCCTAAAAAAGCATTAGAAGACGGACGAAAAAATGAGTTTAGTCTCGTGGAGGCGGTGCGCCTAAAAGGACCGCAATCCCGGTTCTTACAGTATACTCAGGCGTGCTTATGCTTGCAGGTTGCCAAGGAACCAAACCGTGCATTGGCATTATAAGAGCGTGTGAAATACCTAAATCTTGACAAGTTGTTTGACAGCTATCATCAGTGTCACAGGGCGTAATGTTTTCATTTTTGTCACAACAAATTTGCTGATTGTCCATTTGCGGGCAGCCGTTCACGTTGGTTGAGTTGGAAGCGATAATCTGTTCAATATTTTGTGACAGCCTCAAAACGTCAGAGAAGCTGTTAGAAGTTTGCGCATGAGAGAGTGTTGCCGTTGAGAAAAAGAACACGATAGCAAGCAGGGCATTCAATACGATGCGCCAATTTATTGTTGAAATATGTGTTCTCATTTGGTTCATAACATGTGGTATCGCGCTTGATTTCTAAAAACGATTGGACATGGTGCCGCAGGCAAGAGGGGGAAAGCCTGGCACCATACCCAACCGCATAGAGCCGACACAGCTAGTGACTGTGCGGCATAGCCTCTTTTATTTCAGCCATACACTGTTTGTGTTTGGCCATTTTGGCTTTCATGTTTGTAGAATTGTGGTCTTTCATCATACCATTTTCTTGCATCTTGCTCATATCATGGGCGCCCATTTTGGACATGTCATGGTCTTTCATAGCATGGTCTTTTTGGCCGTCTTTATGTTTGTCGTGCATGCCGCCGTCTTTATGTTTGTCCGCCATTTTTGCCTGCATTTTAGTCATTATGGTTTGACATTCGGTCGAAAGTTTTGTCATGTCCATTTTTGACATATCCATCTTCGATACCATGTCGTGATCTTTTTTCATTTGCTCCATCATATCTTGATGCTGCTGACCCATGTGGTCATTAGCCTTCATTTGATGTTTTTGTTGCATGCCGTCTTTTTGCGGATGAGCGGCACTCGGCGTACTATATGCCGTTAATGTAAGAAAAGCTGTGCCTAGGAATACAGCTGATAATTTGGTCAATGTGGTCATAATTTTCTCCAAAACCTGTTTTATAGCCTTATTACGCAAGTCATCGCCATAACCCTCATAAATACAAAGCAAATATTATTTAGGTCAGGTTTGGTTGTTCTGACATTTATACACTTAAGCAACCTCACAAAGCTCATAAAGGCTTGACACCAGTCGCCGCTTACGGGACAAATAGGCACGAAAAGGAAACACATCTGATGGCTCAAAGTGTAGCTTAAGCCACAACTAAACTTTCCGATTATTGATGAGGGGCACTCACAATAAAGGAATCAACGTCTATGAGAAGTGATTGCAAGTTTATATATACAGGTATTATAGTGGGAACAGCCTTATGGATGTGCCCGTCTTTAGCCAGCGCACAGTCAAAAGTGGATCCGAAATCAAATTTCAAATTTGAATTAGGCGTGGGCGCGAGCTATAATAGCAATGTTTCGGTTACTGAACTTGATAATAACTCAGGTGCAAATGATTCCCAAGCAAGTCTCTACGGCCTTATTCGATATGATAAGGATTTTGGGGAAAACACAGAGTTTTATGTTCGTTATCGGTATTCGCAAACCAACCATTCCAAGTTTTCTCGTTTTGATCGCCAGACCCATTCTCTTGCTAGCAGGATAGTGCATGACTTTGGGAGCTTTGATGCTGGTATTAATTATAGTTACTATGACGCTGCTCTTGACAATGATGGTTTTTTGTCAGCGCATAGATTTTCACCTTATATAAGAAAACGGTTCAATAAAAAAGTAATGGCTCGTGCCTTTTATGCGTATAGTGATAAAAACTTTGACACATCTATTGCCCGCGATGCACATGAAAATGAAGGCGGAGTAGATATATACTATTTCATCGACAGTGTTCGGCAATATATCCAAACCCAATACAGCTATAAGGATGTGAATAGCTTCGGGCCGCAATTTGATTACGGAGCGCATAAAGTGCGGGTCAGATATTCAAAGCGCATTCCATTAAACGGTAAACGCCTGCGTGTACGCGGAACATATCGGTTTGAACAGCGTAATTATGATAGTGTGACCCCATCTATACTTGCCGTGCGAGATGATACAAAACACAGGTTTATAGTTGAAGTACAGTACCCAATTACGGATAAAGTTTTTGGAGAGTTAGAATATCTACACGCGGTCAACAACTCTAATCTTCCAGCGGTCGATTATAACCGGGATTTACTAACAGCAACAATTAGTGTAAAGTTCTAGGGGCTGTTCCCTGTCCTAATTGTCCATAGCTTAAACGAGATTATTCAATAAAGGAAAATGCTATTATGGCCTTTCTAAGATCACTCATTCTTGCTTTTATTTACCTAACGGGTTCGATTGCACTTGTCTGGTCACTTTTCCCAAATGATAGCCTTGCTGATTCCGGACAGGGTCGCGATGACAACAGTGACAACGACAGTGATGATGATTTCGACGACGACGAACCTGAAGAAGACGAACCTGAAGAAGACGAACCTGAAGAAGACGAACCTGAAGAAGACGAACCTGAAGAAGACGAGCCTGAAGAAGACGAACCTGAAGAAGACGACGACAGTGACGACGATGCCGAATCAAAGGAAGATGA
>JAKIUV010000026.1 GCA_021647375.1 Robiginitomaculum sp. | reverse complement strand
CCTCGACCTCAATGAGGTGAAGCCCTATTTGCAAATGGAAAAACTCCGCGAAGGCATGATGTGGTCGGCGGGCGAATTATATGGCTTCCAGTTTGAACAAATTACCGATGCTCCCGTATTCCACGAAGATGTCCGGGTTTGGGAAGTGAAAGACGCCGAAGGCGGCCATGTTGGTCTATGGTATTTTGACCCCTATGCCCGCAAAGGCAAGCGCTCTGGTGCCTGGATGAATGCTTACCGCACCCAACAAAAGCTGGACGGTAAACCAACCACAGTTATCGTCTCCAATAACTCTAATTTCGTCAAAGGCGAGGCCGGTAAGCCGGTACTGATTTCTTGGGACGACGCAAACACCATGTTCCATGAATTTGGCCACGCCATTCACGGGCTAAATTCAAATGTCACCTACCCGACACTTTCGGGTACATCGGTTTCGCGGGATTATGTAGAATTCCCATCACAGCTTTATGAGCGCTGGATGACGACGCCTGAAGTCCTGAACAAATATGCCGTACATTACGAAACGGGGGAACCAATCCCGGCAGAACTTCTCGCCAAGATCGAAAAAGCGTCCACCTTCCGCCAGGGATTTGACACCACGGAATATCTCGCGTCTGCCCTCATTGACATGAAATTACATATGGCAGGCGGCGACCCGATTGACCCAGATAAGTTCGAACGCGAGACCCTTGAAGCTTTGGGCATGCCGAGCGAAATCGTCATGCGTCACCGCACACCCCATTTCAACCACATCTTCTCGGGCGGTTATCATGCGGGCTATTATTCATATCTTTGGGCGGACACCCTCACCGCCGATGCGGCAGAAGCTTTTACCGAGGCCGGTGGGTTTTATGATAAAGACGTAGCAAAATCACTGCATGACAACATCATGTCTGTGGGCAACACAATAGATCCGGCGGACGGATTTCGGGCTTTTCGTGGCCGCGATGTAGAGGTCGAAGCCCTGATGCGGGATCGCGGCTTTGCCAAGCCTAAATAACAAAAGCCAAAATGAGCAAAAAACTGTAGAAATCGGTGCATTAATTTCGCACCGGTTTCGCGGCTTTGCGCCTCATGAAAACACGCTAAAAGGGCTATGCGCAGCACTGGATTTCGGTGTGCAAAACTTGGAATTTGATGTCCGAATGGCTAAATGCGGCACGCCCATGGTTTACCACGACGAATATGCTTTGGATGCGGATGGCGACAAACATTATTTGTGTGATTACAAAGCCTCTGAATATGCGAGGCTTGGCGGCGCATTCGCTCGGATGCCGACATTGGACGCCCTGTTTAGCACGGTTAAAGTCCACACAAATCAAACAGCCAAACTCCTCATCGACATCAAAGACCTGGGCTTCGAACACAAAATCCACGCCCTCGTCATGTATTACCGCCTGCAAAGCAGGGCTATATATGTGTCCTGGGTGCCGGAAGTCCTGTACCGTATTCACGAATTGGCTCCAGACATCCCCCTATGCCTAAGCCATTGGTGCGGTGATGTTAGCGAGGCGGTCGCCGCCAGCCATGACATGCATATCAGCAAAGACGGCACCATTCCTCGGTTTGCCGACAAATATATGACAGGTGTACGCTATGGCTGGGTCTCTAAACATGCCTTATCTGGTGACATATTACGAATTTTAAAAGCCTCAGGCGGCGGTATTTGCGTCCCCCAAATGATGCTGACCAGTAAGCTCAGTGGTTATTACCACGGCCAACACCTGTTCGTATCGACATTCTCCTACACAGACTGGGCATCCATAAATGCCCATAAACATGCATTAAGTATAGATATGTATTTCATTGATAACAAACAAGTTTTTGAGGAATTGCGCAAGTCCTCACCATGAAACTACTGACAGGCAGTATTATCAATTACTTGACTGAAAGCGAATGACAAGGGCTTCATTGCAATACCAATTTGAATTGGTATACATATAAGTCAAAAATAGAAAACGGGCGTAAGAACATAAGTTAAGGGGATAGGTTATGGCTGAAAGTTTTACAGGGCTAGATTGGTTGGTCATTGGCGGATATATTGCGCTTCTTGCAATCCTTGGCTGGGCATTTGCACGGCAAAAGTCTGAAAACGCCTCGGATTATTTTCTAGGCGGTAATACAATGCCCTATTGGGTCGTAGCCATTTCTGTTCTAGCAACATCGCAATCCGCTGCAACCTTTTTGGGCGGGCCAGATCAAGGTTACAGGGGTAATTATACATATCTGGCGACGAATTTGGGCACGATTATCGCGGCAATATTTGTTGCAAAGATTTTGATACCTAAATTTTACCAAATGAAAGTCACTACGGTTTATGAACTTCTCGCCAACCGCTTCAATGATAACACAATGCGGGCAGCGGGCGGCATGTATTTGGTAGGACGAGTATTTGCCAGTGGCTCCCGATTGTTCCTCGCGGCTATTGCCGTTTCTATGATATTATTTTCCAATATCGAGCCGAGCAGCATCATTATTTCAGCCTTTCTTATGATGATATTGGGTTTTTCAATAACATTTCTAGGCGGGATTAAATCCGTTATCTGGAGTGATATGATCCAGTTTTTCATCTATTGGGGTGCGGCAATTGCGGTGTTGTTTATTCTGTGGAAAGCTATTCCCGCCAGTACTGGAGAAATTATAGAGGGTCTCAAAAATTCCCCGACGGCTAACGGAACGGTACAAAATAAACTCACATTTTTTGATTTTAGTTTTGATTTTACAAAACCCTTTGCCATGATCTCAGTCCTGACCGGTATGACGCTTTTAGCCATTGCCAGTTTCGGTATGGACCAAGACATGACCCAACGTGTTCTCACTTGTAAAAACGAAAAAGAAGGCGGAAAGTCGCTTATCATCGCGGCGCTCGTTACTATTCCTGTAGTTTGGGTCTTCGTATCTATTGGTCAGCTCTTGCATGTATTTTATGAGCGCCCCGACCTCATGGGTGCGGGCATTACGAGTGCTGCTGGGCGCACATTTGACGGCGAAAAAATTACCGTCTTTATGCACTATATATTGGGTGAGCTACCTGCTGGTATGAGAGGGTTGGTGACGGTTGGTGTCATAGCCGCTGCGGTTTCCACCATTAACTCCGGGCTAAACTCTATGTCGTCAGTTATCGTTGAAGATTTTTACCGTCCTTGGCGAATGCGGCGTGATAATAACTTACCTGAAAAACACTTTGTCCGTGCTGGTCAAATCTCTATGGGCGGCGTAGGACTTGCTTTGTTTTTGATGTCGGTGTTATGTTTTTATTGGCAAAGATATACTGAAATGCCTTTGCTGGATTTTGCCCTCGCGGTTATGGTGTTTTCCTATTCTGGGCTTTTGGGCGTTTATTTTACGGTACTGTTCACCAAGCGCGGCTCGCATACCTCGGTACTTTTGGCCCTAGCGGTCGGGTTTCTTGTCACCTTGTTCATGCAGTCCTTTATCATTGATAGTCTTCCTTTACCGGAAAGCTGGAAAAGCATTAAGAATCTAGCCTTTAGTTGGAAATTGTGCATCGGGACATTGGTTGCATTTTTGGTTTGTGTCGCGGGAAATGATAATAAATTTGATGAGAAAGCTTCAGCATGATGAACAAGCCTTATTGTATAAAAACGATTATTTTGGCGGCACTATTTTGCCCGCTCTATGTGGCCGCTCAAACACCCCAACCCAAACCCATAATTCGCGAGCAATCCACTGCACTCTTGAGTTCTGCCGAGATAAAAAAAACCGCAGAGCGCGCTCTTAAAAACTTTAAAACACCCGGCATGTCCGTAAGCGTTGTGCAAAATGGCAAAGTGGTTTTAGAAGACGGATTTGGACTTCGTGATATGGAAAGAAAAACCAGTGTGGATAAGAACACTTTGTTTCGCATAGCCTCCACATCCAAAGCATTCACCTCCGCTGCACTCGCCATATTAGTGGACGAGGGCAAGATTGGTTGGGACGATAAAGTTATAGATACCCTACCCGGTTTTCGTATGATGGATCCGTGGGTGACGCGAGAATTTACCGTTCGTGATTTGCTGGTACACCGTAGCGGGCTTGGTATTGGCGCGGGAGATTTAATGCTTTGGCCAGAGCCGTCAGGTTTTACCAGAGACGAAATTATTCATAATTTACGCTATCTAAAATCCACCTCAAGTTTTCGCTCACGCTACGCCTATGACAATCTTCTCTATATTGTTGCGGGCGATGTAGTGAGTAAAGCAAGCGGCATACCCTATGAGGAGTTTGTGCAAAAACGGATTATGGACAAGTTGGACATGGACTGTTTTGCTGGAGAAATTTCCAAGTCCGATCTGCGAAATGTCGCTATTCCTTACGGTTTCATAGATGAAAAAATAAGCCCTATTCCGCGCAATAAAGTAAGCGGAAATATAACCGCTTCCCACCCTGCGGGTGGTCTAGCGTGCAATGCTAGCGGCATGAGCAAATGGATGCTCGCCCAGCTCGGCGGCGGCAAAGGCGCGAACGGCAAGCAAATATTCTCCGAAAAACAACGGGACGAAATGTGGAAACCCCAAACAATATTATCCGTCTCAAAATTCGAGCGCGATTATGATAACACCCATTTTAAAGCCTATGCCCTAGGCTGGCGCAAAGAGGATATGCATGGCTATGAAGTCATCTCTCATACCGGAACCCTGTCCGGGTTTCAAGCTTATGTGGTGCTAGTCCCCGAGCTTAATTTGGGCATTACAGTGCTTAATAACGGCTCTAATTACGGTGCGCGCACATCGGTTATGCAGTCAATTCTCAAAGCCTATATGGGGCGGGAGAAGCTTGATTGGGTTGGGTTTTACACCGACATCCAAGCAAATGCCGCCGCTGAGGATAAACAGTTGGTTGTAGCAAATGACAATGCGGGTAGCGGCACTGTCGCGCGTCCGCTCACAGATTATATAGGGGCTTATAAAGACCCATGGTTCGGCATTATTGATATTAAAAAACACGGAAAAGACTTACGCTTCACCGCTCGCAAATCCGTAAATTTAAAAGGTATATTGGAGCCATTCGAGCATAACACATTCATAGTGCGCTGGGACAATAGAGGCTTCGAAGCCGATGCCTATGCTCGCTTTGAAACCGACTATGACGGCAAAATAAACGGCCTAACTATGACAAGGGTTGACCCCGAAGCAGACTGGAGTTTCGATTTCCAAGATTTGGATTTTGAGCGGGTTAAGTAGAAATATTATGAAAATAAATCTTCACCTCATGCTGCTTTGTATTGGTGCATTTCTTTTCTCAGTCTGCCTTCTAGCGGCGTGTGAGGCGCAAGAAGCTAGCAGTTCCTCCCCTGTCCAGGATACAAAAATAAGTTTGGGAATTGACGTTTTAACAGCGGCGAATTTTGAACGACTAAAGGGTAAAAGAGTTGGCCTAATTACAAATTCCACGGGAGTGAACCGCAAATTAAAATCAACACTTGATATTTTGTTTGAGGCAGAAAATGTTAATTTAGTCGCATTATTTGGCCCTGAACATGGCGTGCGTGGTGATGTTGATGCTGGAAAATATGTCGGATTCTACACCGATGAAAAAACAGGTCTTCCAGTGCATTCGCTATACGGCAAAACTAGAAAGCCAACGAAGGAAATGCTAAAAGGTATTGATGTACTTGTTTATGACATTCAAGACATTGGCACACGGTCCTATACTTTCATCAGCACTATGGGGCTGGCCATAGAAGCGGCGTCGGAGAACGGCATTGAATTTATAGTGCTTGATAGGCCTAACCCTTTGGGCGGGCGAAAAATCGAAGGCAACATCACCAAACCAGAGTATTTTTCCTTCATCTCTCAATATCCCATTCCTTATGTGTACGGCCTGACTTGCGGCGAGCTTGCCCTGTTGTTGGTAGGGGAAAATATGGTCAATACGAAACCGGGTTTTACCCTAAGTGTCATTCCCATGAAAGATTGGACACGGGATATGAATTTCGAAAGCACCGGGCTTGACTGGATCCCAACCTCGCCGCATATACCCCATAGCTATTCACCGTATTTCTATCCGATGACAGGAATAATGGGAGAGTTACGAGATGCAGTTTCGGTTGGCGTAGGGTATACGCTTCCGTTTCAAACCGTTGGCGCAGAGTGGATCAATGGCCGCACCCTCGCAGATGAACTGAACGCCAAAAAAATTTCCGGTTTATATTTTAGGCCTATTACCTACACACCTTATTATGCATTTGGCAAAGGCAAAGCCATACACGGCGTTCAGATATATATAACAGATTTTAATAAAGCCCCCTTAACCACAGTCCAATTTCACATAATGACCACCCTAAAGAAACTCTATCCCGAACAAGATATGTTTAAACTGGCGTCAAATCAGCAAATAAGCATGTTCAACAAAGCGGTAGGCAGCAATAAAGTTACCGCAATTCTCAAACAAAGCGCAGATATTTCCGAAATAATGTTGTTTTTGAATAAGGATGTTGAAGTCTTTAAGAAGACAAGCAAGATTTATTATTTGTATGATTAGGCAGGTTTATCGTGTCTATCCAAACCTCACTCGGCTAATCCCCGCGCGTTTTCAAAAGCACCCGCCCATAAACATCTAAGCCTGTACCTGCCTTCGTTTCAGTCGCGCGCCCGTTGACAATCACCGCATCAAAACCTGACGGCAATGCATTAATGTCTGACCACCCTGTACCAGCTGCAATTTCGTCTAGATTTATCACTAAGACATCCGCCGCCATGCCAGGCTTTAAAACGCCGCGTGATTTAATGCCGAAGGTTTGCGCCGTTAGGCCAGACATTTTATGTATAGCCAGTTCAATGGGCATCAATTTATCGCGCACTACATAGTCTTCGATAACTTTCGGGAATGATCCGAAAGACCGTGGGTGGCGCATTGTCGGGCTACCATCTGAGGAAATCGATATATCTGGCGCGGTTATGAAAGCGTCTTGTGTTTTCTTTGTCATGATAAAATGTGCTGTCGACGGGCCGCTATGGCCAAAATCTATTATCAATTGTTCGGGTCTTTTCCCCGTCTTGTCCGCGACGTCTTGCAAGGTTTGCCCCGCATATTTACCTTTTGATATTAAGATGGCATTTGCGCCATTACGGCGTTTGATTTTTGCTCTTAAGAAAGCTTCGAACTCTGGACGGCGTGTTTTAACGGCAAGCTCAAACTCGCTTTTGCGCTTGGCCCATTCCGGATACAGAAATATCATCGAGCCGTAGCTAGCCAGATAAGGATAAACATCTGCCGTTACGGTCATGCCGCCTGCCCTCGCAGTGCGAATTTGCTCCAAAACTGCATCACCTTGAGCGCGGGTCTTGCCGTAGACTACTTTGATATGGGTAACATTGACTTTGGCATATTTGCCTTGAGCGATGACTTCTGCGATTGCCGCCTCGACTTTGTCATCATCTTCGGAGCGAATATGGGACGAGATTATGCTGTCGTAACGCCCGATGATTTTGGCAAGCCCGTTCAGTTCTTGCGTGTCTGCATAACGTCCCGGTATATATTCCAATCCCGTACTCATACCGTAAGCGCCAAGCTCCAAAGCCTCAACCAGCAATGCTTCCATTTTGGCTTGTTCTGCTGGGGTGATTTTATCTTTCTCACCGCCGCCGGAAATTGTGCGTAGAGAGCCGTGCCCAACGAGGGACGCGATATTGGGGCCACTGCCCCGCTCACCAACATCCTTAATCCACCTAGCATAGGCTAGCTTACCATTGGGGCTACTGCCGTCTTGACCAAGGACGATAGTTGTGACGCCTTGACGTAAAAAACTGCGCATAAAGTCATTATTATCGGCCAGAGGATCCCCGTGGGAATGGGCATCGATAAAGCCGGGCGTCACGATTTTACCTGAAGCATCAATGACGGTGGCGGCTGAAATCTTTGTTTTGTCCGTCTTACCAATATATACAATACGCTCGCCCATGGTAAGCATATCGCCAGTGAAAGGCGCAGCTCCCGTTCCGTCAACAAGAGTGCCCCCTTGGATATAAATATCGTATTTTAGGGTATAGTCAGGTGCGTTTATTTCAGGCGCATTTATTTCTGGCTTTTCCGTGCAAGCGCTGAGAAGAAAAACCCCGATTAGGGCAAAAAACTGAACTATGTTTCTCATGGTTTATCCTTCTATATATTGTAAATTTTTAATAGCGCGAATACCTAGTCCGGGTCCGTCCCCCAGAGTGATTTTAGGGCCGTTAAATGTGGTGCCGCCCTCTACCGGGTCGAAAGTGCCTAGTACTGGCCCGTCGAGGTCTATGTGGGTGATAATATCAGCATGGGCGGCGGCAAAATGGGCGGCAGCAGAAACGCTAATAGATGTTTCCAACATGCAGCCGATCATACATTTTGCGCCAAAATCTTCTGCGATATTTGCTATTTTAATGGCGTTTGATATACCGCCGGTTTTCATCAATTTAATATTGATAATGTCGCACGCTTTGCGCTCTAACAATTCGCGCACTTGAGCCGCATTAAAGGCGCTTTCGTCCGCCATGACAGGCGTGCTGACGCGCTGTGTGATAAACTGCATTCCGTCAATATCGTCAGCCTTAACTGGTTGCTCTATGAGGTCAAGTTTTACGCCGGACGCTTCCAACGCCTCCAAAGCTTTGACGGTTTGCTCCGCACTCCAGCCTTGGTTAACATCCAGTATGAGACCAACTCTGCCTTTGGTGTGTTTGTAGATTTCCCGAATGCGTTTTATGTCAAGCTCAATATTATTGCCGACTTTTATTTTCAAAGTTTTGTAGCCTTGCTTAATTGCCAGCAGACTATCGGCAACCATTTTATCTACCCCGTCAAGACTAATGGTTAGATCCGTAGAAAGGGCGGGCGAACCGCCGCCGAGCATTTTATAAAGCGGTTGGTTTTGTGCTTGGGCGCTTAGATCGTAGACGGCAATTTCAGCCGCAGCTTTCGCATTGGTGTTGTGGACAATCGCGCTTTGTATCGTGCTGGTAATGGCGCTTAAATCAGAAACCTCCATGCCGATAATGGCTGGCATAATGTGGTAACGCAGAGCATCAATGATAGAGCCGTGGGTGTCCCCAGTGATTACAGCTGTTGGCGGCGCTTCTCCGTAGCCAATATTACCTGTATCGGTTTCGACCAAGAGGATAATATCTTCAATTTTCGTGACCGTGCGCAGGGCCGTTTTGAACGGTGTGATGAGCGGCACACAAAGTTTGGCAAGTTTAAATCCGGTTATTTTCATGTGCTGATATTTTCCAGTTATTTTACGGTTTTAATGGTCGATGCACGGTCAAGATAGCTATAGTCTTTGTTAGATTGCAAGGGCGCTACCGGGGTGACGGAAACGCCGTTAAGGGTGCCTTTATAAAGTGTGCCGTCTTGCTTCATATAGCCTAGGCCGTGTACGTCGTGTATGACAAAAGACTGGCCATCAGATTGCCCTAAAAGCATCATTACATGCCCCGGAATATAGATGAGATCACCGGGTTGTCCGCGCTCCAATCTTTCAATTTTATCTGCGCGCGGTGCGTCCTTCTCGTAGCGGGTATTGATACCGATTTCGCTGCGGCCTTGGTCGCCGGAATTACGCGGCAATTGAATGCCGAAACTTTTATATATCTCAGCCACAAACCCAGTGCAATCACGCCCGTTAAAGCGGTGGCCCCAGCCATAGCGCTCCCCTAAAAATTTAAACGATTGTTTGATTATGTTTTCTTGGGTGAATGGCAAATAGCCCACATGGACATCTTCCTTGCGCTGGATGAGTGCGTGTTTAAAATCTAAACTGCCATCGGCTTTGCGCACGGGCAACAAAACCATATGGCTTAGATAAGGATTCTGGCCGTAGAGATTATGTTGCAGTTCTTTTGGCCGTGATAGAGGTAATTTTATGCCCATATCAAGTTGTAGTTCTGAAACGTCCGGCACTTCCGGATTAAAAACTGTCTCGACTTTATCGCCTGTGATGACAAGAAATTTATCCGTCTTACCGTAGTCTAAAACCTGTTCGCGCGCGCCAATAGCAATGTCAACCAACGGCACCCATGCAATATAGTTAAAGGACTGGACAAGCGCCCATTGCCCGTCTGTGCTGGTGTGTAGGACGGCAAGCGCATCGCCGGGAAACAGCACACTTTCTTGGAACCTTTCAATGTCACGGTCGCCAGCATCTTCACTAAATAAAAGGTCGTGTGTCGGGTAAGTGCGAATAGATGTCCGGCGCACGGTTAGGGCAAATTTCACCGGGTTTATGTCTTGGACGCTTTCTAAATTTAGCGCGGTTTCATAGCGCAGAAAGTCCGCGTCATTTACAGGGGTTTCGTCCGTATAAATTCGGGGATATTTTGGCACTTTGCTGATGGAGCGAATGCGCGCCGTAAGTTCTATTTGCGTCAGTGTGTCAGGCACAGTGCTTATGTCATAAAGTGTGGGGTCCGCAGTTATATTCTTCGCATTAAAGATTTGAATTTCTGCGCCGCTCATTATGGTTTTGCTCATACCCGGTTTTATCCAATGCTCTGGCGATAAATGCTTTTCGTTCACGCCGATAACATCCGAGATAAATGGATCAGAAAAACCCAAATCCGTCGCAGGGTTTTGCACGGATGGTTTTTCGCATCCGATGATAAAAACCGAGACGACGGCGCAAAGCAAGATAGTTTTAGTTTTCATAATACCCTCACGATAAAGACAGTAATATTTTCCCGATCAGCAGGCCGCCGCCTGTCCCGATAATATAACCGAGCATAGCCATAAGCACGCCAATAGGTATAAGCGCACGGGAATAAGCCGCCGCAAGTATAGGTGCCGAAGCAACACCGCCGACATTAGCCAGTGAAGCAACACCGCACGAAAATAAATCCAGCTTAAACAATTTTGCGGCGATGAGCATAATTGCGCCGTGTATGAACAATATCATAAAGCCAGCCAGTATAAACAAGGGCGCTTGCGTCAGTTCCGCAAAATTTGCCCGTGATGCTATCAAGGCAACAATGCCGTATAAAAGCACATTACCTAATTCCATTGACCCTGCAATCCCGCCCAATTTAGTCATGGCGCCAAGCGCGCCAAATATAGTGACAATAAGCACCGTCCAAGTTGTTTGCGAAAAGAAATCACTGGCAGGAAAATATCCGGCTAAGTATTGTGCCAATGCTGATGCTGCCAAGCCAAGCCCGATTAAAAACATCAAACTCCCAGCGTCAATTTTTGCATTTGGGTTTTGTGCTTTGGCCTCAATTCGCGCACTAACCTCATCTATTAATTTGGTGTTGCTCTTTGTCCATTTATTGAATTGCGGTGCCAGCGGCACAAATGCCAACAACAACATCACCCACACCGCATAATCAATGGAATCAATGAGCAGTGTATAGCCCATGCTGGCATCTGGAATGTTGAGTGCGCCTTGTACCGCAACCATATTGCCTGTGCCGCCCATCCAGCTACCGCTAAGCGCAGCAAATGTCATCCATGCACTTTCCGGTAGCCAAGTCTTTAGGGCCAAGAATGTAATGATTACCCCGATGCCAATACTAACACTTGCCGTAATAAACGCCAAAATCATTTTCGGCCCCAGCGCGGCGATCTGCCTTATGTCGCCCTTAAGCAAAAGCAAGAAAATCATCGACGGCAGAAGATTGCCTTTCACCGCCTTATAAGTAGCATTTACGCTATCGGTTTTTTCCCAAAACCCAAAGGTTGAGAGCAACATGACCAAGAAATACAGAATAACGATGCCGGGAATATATTTGAAAATCCGATATTTATTCGTACTGTCGAGCAAGCCGATAAGGCCGCTAATGGCAAATAAAACTGCAAGATAGGCAAATCCGCTTGTAATCATAATTCAATCTTTCTTATGTTAAATCCAGTTTGGAACGTCTTCTCTGTCCAGAATATCTTGAATGCTTGGGCGCTTTCTGATCACGGCATATTGATCGCCGCTTACCAGAACTTCGGGCACCTGAGGACGTGTGTTATACTCACTAGACTGCACCGCGCCGTAGGCACCAGCCGAACGGATAGCGACCAAATCCCCTTCTTGCATTTTGGGCATTTCCCGCATTTTTGTGAACGTATCTCCGGTTTCGCAGACGGGGCCTACAACATCATAGGCAATAATTTCGCTCGTTTCAGATTTTTTACGCACAGGTTCGATCACATGGTTAGCGCCGTAAAGAGCGGGACGAATTAAATCGTTCATAGCGGCGTCTAAAATTAGAAAATTGCGCGCACCGCCTGATTTAATATATCGGACCTTCGAGAGCAATATACCTGCATTGCCTGCAATAGCCCGTCCGGGTTCAAAGATAATTTTTAGGTCATGGCCTTTGGTCTTCCGCTTCACCATATCTCCGTAATCTGCTGGTAATGGCGGTTTGTCCGTATCTTCATCATAGCAAATGCCTAGCCCGCCGCCGACATCGTAATTTTTAACGGTGTGTCCATCGGTACGTAGCACTTTGACTAAGTCTAATATCTTATCCATAGCCTTTTCAAAGGGAGCCAGAGTATTGATCTGACTGCCAATATGCATATCAACACCTGTAACTTTTAGGCTTGGTAATTCGCGAATTTTTGCATAGGCGGCTCTGGCCAATGTGATGTCTATGCCAAATTTGTTCTCCGCATTGCCAGTGGATATTTTCTCGTGACCCCCGGCGTTAACATCGGGGTTAATGCGCAGGGCAACAGGTGCCGTCGTGCCCATATCTGTGGCCACTTCACTAAGGGCGATTAACTCTGAAACAGATTCGACATTGAACTGGTAAATACCGCCCCCTTGATTGCAAGCGAGTGCCGCCCGCATTTCATCTTTGGATTTACCGACACCTGAAAATACGATTTTGTCAGGCGCAATACCGGCTCGCAAAGCCCGCTCTAGCTCCCCGCCGCTCACAACATCGGCGCCCGCACCTAATTTTGCCAATAGCGTTAGTATTGCAAGATTGGAATTGGCTTTCACAGAATATGCAATCAAATGATCCATACCTGCTGACGCATTAGTAAATGCGTTAAAGTGTCTGGTGAATGTAGCAGCACTGTAAACATATACAGGGGTGCCGACACTTTGAGCAATTTCGACCAGTGGAACATTTTCCGCCCATAATTGCCCTTGTTTGTATTGAAAGTGGTTCATAAAAATACTTTATTCTAAAGCGAACTATTCGTGCGCATATTCTTGTACGGTCTCTAAAACACGGAGCAAATTCCCGCCCCATATTTTGTCTATATCTTCTTGGCTATAACCGCGTTTCACCAATTCTTCGGTGACATTCATGGTTTCGGAGGCGTCCATCCAGCCTGGTATTTTACCACCGCCGTCAAAATCAGACGAGATGCCGACATAGTCTACACCAACCGTTTTCACCACATGGTCGATATGGTCTACGAGGTCGGATATATTGGCAGGCGGTGATAACTTGCTGACATCCTTCATTTTGAAATCGTACAGGTCTTCGGTTTTTGCATCCATAGATAAAAATGCCATATCGTCTTCCAGTCCCATTTCTTTTCGCACCTTGTCCTTAAAGGCTTGTTGCGCGGGTGTGAGGTCTTTCAGATACGGGCCGTAAGCAACGATTTGGATAACACCGCCTGTTTTTGCTAAAGCCCGTAACTGCTCGTCGTCTAAATTTCTAACATTATCCGACACGGCCCGCGCGCCAGAATGCGAGGCAATTACGGGTGTTTTGGAAAGCGTAATAGCCTGCATCATCGTTGACTTGCTAGCATGGGAGACATCAACAATTAAACCAACCGCATTCATTGTCGCTATTAAGTCTTTGCCCAGCGGTGAGAGGCCGCCGTGCAAGCTGAGGGTCTCGCCTTTTTTATAGCTTGGGTTTGAGCTGTCACCAAATTGGTTATGACCAACATGGGTGATACCTATATAGCGCACACCACGTTTGAACCACATGCTTACATCATCAACGGAATTGCCTAGAGGGTAAGCGTTTTCTAGTCCGATTAAGGCTATACGTTTACCCGTTTTGTGAATGCGCCTTGTGTCATCAGCGCTAAGGGCTAACTCGATTTTATCTGCGTGTTTCTCAGTGAGGCGCTTTATGGCGTTGTACCGGGTCTCAGCAATGTCAGCAGCCTTTGCGATACCTTCACTTGTATCGTCGCCTTGGGGGGAAAAAACGATTAAGAAAGCCCCGTCCATACCGCCAGCTTTCATTTTTTCCAAGTCCGTAAGGGTTTTGCCACTGGACCAAGGATCCATATCGTCTGCAATTAAGCCAAGTTCAAGATCAATATGGCTATCCAGAACAAGGGTGTTCTCATGTATGGTTTTAGCATTGAGAGCAGGACTTGCCGCAGGATCTGACGCAGTGTTGGTTTCAGCCTGAGAACATCCAGTTAGGATTAGAACCATTACCGAAAATAGGCTGGTTTTTTTGAGGGAATTTACGGGCAAAATATGTCTCCAAAGTTTTTGATTAATATTGTACTACACTAAGATCTGTCACTAGGGTATTTTCAATTTGGGTATAGCAGATAAAGTTCACGGCGTTGTTTGAATGCATCTAGGCCTGCTTTCCAACTCATGCGTATCATCTCTGCACTTTGCCCCGTTTCTACTTGGTGGCGGAATTTAGCCGTACCCATAAGTTTGTCCAGCCACGCGGGTCGGGTAAGAAATCCTTCGC
This sequence comes from Robiginitomaculum sp., assembly GCA_021647375.1. Lineage (GTDB taxonomy): Bacteria > Pseudomonadota > Alphaproteobacteria > Caulobacterales > Maricaulaceae > Robiginitomaculum_A. Next base: position 15,017 of record JAKIUV010000026.1, on the reverse strand, counting down.
CTAAATTTTCATTTAGCTTATTGGCGCGTCCATACCAGTCTATAAATAATTCAATGTTCAAACCCGATATTTGGCTTTGGCGAAGGTCATTTCCGTATAGTTTTTGGCCATTTAATTTGGGATTAAGGGCGGCGCCCGGCTTTGGCTCTGGTGTGAAAGTAAAGTCACCATATTCAGGATGAATGCCGCCGAGGATTTGGAACGGAAAGTCAGTTCCCCTGCCTACACTAATATTGGTCGCCTCGAACAAGGCGAGAGACGGGTAAAGCGCGATGGCTTGTTGGTTTGGTAGATTAGGTGATGGTTTTATGGGCAAAATATATTCTGTGGTATGTGTGTAGTTTTTAACAGGGATAACCGTCAAATCACATGTCTGCTTGTTGGTGAGCCAGCCCTCTCCATTGATCATTTTGGCCAACTCCCCAAGGGTCATACCGTGAAGTAAGGGTATAGCATGCATGCCGACAAAGCTTTGAAACTCGGGTTCAAGTATAGGTCCGTCTATATATGACCCGTTTGGGTTAGGCCTATCCAGAACCAAAAGGGGGACATTATTTTGCGCGCAACTTTCCATAATATAGTGTAGCGAGCTTAGATAAGTATAAAACCGGACACCAACATCTTGCAGATCAAAAACAAATACATCCAAATCCTGCACATCTTGCTTGGATGGCGCTTTCTTGTTGCCGTAGATTGATATTATCGGAAGGCCGCTGGTTTTATCGCGGCTATTGTCAATAATTGCGCCAGCATCTTGGGTGCCGCGAATGCCGTGTTCCACAGCAAATAGTTTGGTTATATTTATGCGCTCTGCTTGCAGAGCATCAATCAAATGTATTTCGCCAACCCGTGAACTTTGATTGACAATGAGGCCAACACGTTTTCCAGCAAGAGTGCTTTTCACCAAACCTATTTGCTCTGCGCCTGGGATAATAATATTAGATGGCAATATAGAGCAAGCGAGTATCGCGAACAGGCTAATTGCTGAAACTAACCAGAACAAGATTTTATGGTGTCCCAACATTTTATCTTTCATTACCCTTCAGGCGCAATAACCAGCAATGCGTCCAAGCTTTTTGGGCGGTATTTTTCAACCAAAGCAAACAGTATTGCCGTAGTCTCCAAGGAGGGTTCACCTGTTATTTCCGATGGTCTGAAATGTAGTTGGAAAGCGCTTATTGCGGCACGAGTTTGGGCGTCCAAAACCCCGGTTGCCTCTATTTTGTAGCCGTAAGTCCCCAGTGCTTTTTGCACATTAATAAGGGGCATTGGTTGTACCGTGAATTGCTGCCAATATTTGACGACGGTCGCATCGTCGAACCATGCGCCGATACCTAATTGATATAGGCGCTCCCACGGGAAACGCGGGCCGGGATCGACTTTTCGGCTTGGTGCTATGTCTGAATGCCCGACGATGTTGGTGGGGCCGACCCTTGGGTGTCTTTCTTGAATTTCGCGCAAAAGATCTATCAGTACAAGCATCTGGGTTTCAGGAAAATCAGGGTAAAAACAAAGCCGTTTAGGTGGTTTTATGCCGATTGGAGTAGGTTCAGGCTTCTTACAATAGGTCTGATTAACAACCTCTATACCAATTGAATGATCATTTAGGGCGCTTTTCCCTGCCCAATAACTCCGCCCTGCATGCCATGCTCGTTCCGTTTCTGGTACAAGCTCATAAACCTCCACATGATCCTTTGTATAGCTTACATCGCTGGGGTCGGGTACCAAATAATGCGAACTGACCGGATTTGACGAATCTTTGGTTAGGATGTTTACTGAATTTTCGAAATTCGCCGATGTATGGTGGATAACGATTATACTGACACGGCTGTTAAAGTTTACAGATGGTAATTGGGTGTTTGTCCCCACCGTGCTACAAGCAGTCAAGCCAAATAGTCCGGAGAGACAGGCTAGGCTTTGAAATTTTCGAATCGCTTTGCGAACGGATGATATGTGTTGCATTTTTATGCCCTGACCTGCCTTTTTTACTCATTTTCTTAGGTTGTTGCTGGAATACCTAGCAAGCTACACGGATTTAACAAGAGATTATTCGCAAAGCCACCACATTGGTATTAAAGTGGTACTACTTAAATCGGCTGTATATGTGACTTTTTTACAATACTACCGCAAAAGCACCGCAAAGGAATTAAATTGGTATTTGACATTATGATAATATTTGCGGTATGCAAAAACAACCAAACATTAAGCCGTATTAATGCGGCGTAAACGCTAGAGGGGGTACGTCATGACCAACAAACACATAACATCCAATAAAATCCGTCCCATTACATCACGCCTTGGCTTGAAAGCAGTGCTGCTAGGCACGGCCATGGCCATAAGTATTGCTATGGTAAGCACGCCAGCTATGGCTCAACAGGCCGGTACGGTGAATGGCCATGTAACGAGTGGCGACGGCACGGCACTTTCGGGCGTAACTGTTGAGGCTAGAAGTTCCGTATTACCGGGCGTCAGAACAGCAACGTCATCGGCAAATGGTCGCTATCAACTCCCTTTACTACCGCCGGGGGCATACGAGCTGACATTTAGAAACCCGGACGGCACCGTTCTACAGCGCAATGCATTAGTTCTATTGCAACAAAAAATAAAAGTCGACGTGGCATTTGGTGCCGCAAGAGATGAGGTGGTAGTGGTTGCCCAAAGGATTAACGTGGATTCAGGAATAGCGTCTTTGAAAAACACACTAGGCTCAGACATTGTTCAAGGCATTCCCATTGGACAAGAGTATCGTGATTTACAAAAACTGATACCTGGCGTTCAATATAGCGAAGACAGTGTTCGCGGACCAAGTGCGGGCGGTAGTGGTCAGGACAATAATTACCAATTTGACGGCGTTGATGTGTCGCTTCCTTTATTCGGAACACTATCAGCTGAGCCTTCCACCCACGATATTGATCAAGTTTCGATCGTGCGCGGCGGCGCGACAGCCATAGGGTTTAACCGTTCAGGTGGTTTCTTGATCAACACCATCAGTAAACGCGGCACTAACGAGTATAAAGGAGAAATAAGCTATACAGTAGAAACGCCAAAGCTTACATCAGCCCGTGATGACGCTATCGCTCTTGTCGATTTTGAAGAAAACAGACGCTGGATTACCGCAAATCTCGGCGGCCCGGTTATTAAGGATAAGCTATTTTTATACGGTTCTTATTTCCGCCCGACGATAACACGAGAAAACGCAAGTAATGCTTACGGTGTTGTTCCTGATTTCAAAAGCGAACGCAATGAATATTTTGGTAAAGTTACTTTTGCGCCATTTGACGGCGTATTACTTGATGCCAGCTACCGAACTTCCGACCGAACAGGTACAACAGAAAATGTTGGCGGCTTCGCGGCAGCATCTACCGCGACTTCCAGTACAGCGTCGCAAGACATCATCATTGCTGAGGGTTCGTGGGTAATTAATGATAAAAGTTCATTGAATTTCAAGTTTACGGACTTTCTAAGTAAATCCACTTCGCGTCCAGATACTATTTTCAATATACCAGTCACATTCGGTGGCGCACTCCCTATTGCTACCATTGATCAGTTAGGGCGGTTTTCTGTGCCACAACCTCTTACAGCTACGCCTCCCGACGTTCTCACAGCTGACCAGATAGCGTTTAACACATTTGTCCAACCTTTTATTGATCAATACGGTTTTTCTGAAAATGGTGTTCAAACTGGCGGCGGTGTTGTTGGTGGTGCTAATCAATTTAACAGGCAGGATTTTAACCGTACTTCCTTCGAAATTGGCTATGACCGCACTATCAATGCCGGTGACACAACACACGATATACATATTGGCTACCAATATCAGGAAATTGGTGAAGACCTTGAGCGTACCTCAAATGGGTTTGGACGCATTTCTGTGCTCGGCGGACGTAGTTTTGCCGATGATGGAATCACACCTGTGTTTTTTGAAGCTCGCGTGTTCCAAACGGGTATTGTCGATGGTAATGGCTCCACAATCGTTCCGCGTTCAATAATCTCAAGCTCCAAACTACAAAGTTTTGAAATTAATGACACCATTGAAAATGGGGATTGGACGTTTAATCTCGGCTTGTTAATTAGTAATGATGTCTTGTTTGGCCAAGGCCTGCGGGAAAATGCCAATAACATTTCAGGCTTTGAACTGGCGCCCGGGAATAAATACAAAATGTATGAAGTCGATTGGGTTGACATGATCCAGCCGCGTTTCGGTGTCAACTGGGACTATTCAGACAGCGGATCTCTGTATGCCAATTTTGCGCGCTATACGCCCTCCGCCTCTTCTTTAGCGCGCGCCGCGTCATGGGACAGGAATTTGTCACGCGAACTCAGGCTGCGTTATGATGCCGCTGGTAACTTTATTGAAAGCTCTGCCGTGCGGTCTTCTTCCGGTAAATTTTTCCAAGCTGGTCTGAAACCTCGACAAATCAAGGAATATCTTGTTGGTTGGAACAAGCAGGTTAACGATAAATTGGAAGTTCGCCTTCATGCACGTCACCGCGCTGGTTCGAATTTCTGGGAAGATACCAACAATAATGCGCGTACAAGATTTAATGCGCCGGCAGAAATTGCTGCTTTAGGCGACTATATACCTAACTTAGCGGCTGTCCGTGCCGAAATTGGCGGGTCGTCCTACGTGATCGCTCAGCTCGATACGGCTCATACAGAATATTATGAAGCGGCAATTGAAGCAGATTACACTGGCGACAATTTCTATCTGTCTGGCTCCTATGTCTGGTCAAGTTATACTGGAAATTTTGACCAGGATAATACGACCACAGCCAATGATGCTAACAGTTTTATCGGATCATCATTTATAGCCGATGGCGCAGGACGTCAGCTTTGGGACAATAGAGAGGGTAAATTGCGGGGAGATAGACCTCATCAACTGAAAGTCTATGGTTACTACAATTTACCTTGGAATGGCAGTGTTGGAGCATTTGCCAACTATCAATCTGGACAACCTTGGGAAGCTTGGGATGTAGAGGTATATCGTGCTTTGACAGGTAGTCGCAGTGACACAAGTCGTTTTGCCGAAGCTGCCGGGTCACGCAGAACCAAAGGTCATTTTCAACTTGATGTGAGCTATGCCCAAGAACTAGAAGTCTTGGACGGTTATAGCATCGAGCTACGTGCAGATTTATTTAATGTGTTGAATAGCCAAACTGGCTATAACATACAAAACAAAGTCAACAGCGCTGGTTTTGGTGACCCACGAACATTGTACAACCCGCGTCGTTTGCAATTATCAGCTAAGGCAAAGTTTTAATAAGTCTCTAATGTAGAATTTAGAAAAATACCCGCTCCTCTTGGGGCGGGTATTTTCATGCTTTGCCTTATTCTACAAAATTACCTAGGGCTTGTTTCAAGCCATCAAGTTTATCACCATATTTTTTCCAGCGACCGATTGAACTAGCGTATAAAGGTTGACGCACTTGTACTGCGCTGGCTGTCGCTACGGCGGCGGTGTTTTCGTGAAACCGCATACAGGCTTCATCCCATTCCAACCCGCAAAAATCAAGAAGCCTACGGGTCTGGTTTTCTTGATCATGAATGATGTCTTCATAGGCAATTTGCGAGAAGCTGTCAGACGGTATGTTCTCGCGCCAATGCGCCATTAATCTGTCAAATCCACGATAATATGCTGCCGTGTCTTCAATGCTATAGCTATAATCGTGACTATTATTGTGGTTTGCAAAAATTTGACGGTAATTGGATAAACAACTATCCATAGCCCCTCGCCTCACGACAATGATTTTTGCATTTGGTAAGGCGCGTTGTATCAACCCCGCAAAGAAAAAGTTAAAAGGCATTTTATCCACAAGATATGCGGCACCTGATGCCAAGCCAATGGTTTTGTTGGTGTAATTTTCGCCGACTTTTGACAAATCAACGTTGCCCGCTTCACGAATAATATCGGGGTTTAGCGCTGTGTTTAGAGGGGCGCCGACCGCAATGTTAATCATCTGGGAAAATACACTAAGCTCGCCCGCTGATTTAACCCTTGGGTGCGACGATAAAATACGGTCAACCAGTGTGGTGCCTGTACGTGGGAGGCCAACCACAAATATCGGCGTAACATTGGGTGTTTTACGGAGCGGGTGTTTACCACCTATTGCGTTCACTTTCGCCATTGTCTTTGCGGCTTCAAATAACTGTGCATCATGATGTTTGCTATATTGAATTTGGCGCCTCTTGTTTGCTTTCCCTTTTGCGAGCCAGTCAAAGCTCTCTTGATATTGCCCAAAATCTTCGAGAGTTTTGGCAATGGAATGGCCAAGCAATAAGTGCGCATCAGCATCCCCAGTGCTGTTCTCAAAAAGCGCTGTCAATGTTTCAAGCTTATTGTTATCGGCATTTTGTTTTTCAATTGATACCAGTGAGAACCAAGCCAAGTAGAATTTTGGATCAACGGCTACTGTGCTTTCATAGGCGGATTTTGCTTTCTTAAAGTCACCAATAAATTCTGCAGATGCCCCGAGATTAAAGTGAAACTTCGCCCACCGTGGGTTTTTGCACACAGCCTTCTCAAAAAACGGAATAGCCAACTCGTGATAACCGATACGGCTATACACAACGCCAATCATATCGGCCAATAGAGCGTCATCAGTGCCAATTAAAGCCGCTTGGTCTGCATGCACCTTGGCTTGATTATTATGGCCATGGGCAACTAATTCTTTAGCGTAATAGGTTTGGTAATTTACATTTTGCGCGCCATGCTCGCAAGCTTTAGCAAAAAACTCTAGTGCTTTCGCATGATTGCCTGTGTCGGAGGCAAGAACACCTAAAAGAAAAAAGGGAAGCGGATTCTTCTCGTTAATTTTTAATGCCGCAACGGACTGTTCGTAAACGGCCTCATAATCTCGCGCTCTAAGAAGCTTCATACCCGTGGCAAATGAGATAGCCGTCATCCTCATACCTTCTATATAGAATTTTGTCGCGCCAACCAGAGTGCTCCATCAAGTGCATCGCCGTCCGGTTTTACCAGCTTTGCATTTATTCGCGGAGAAAGCCATGGTTTGATTGGCTCCCCTATTCCGCCGCACAACGCTATGCGCGGTACATCATATTTAAACAAGCTCTTGATTAAAGTTTCAATATGCTTAGCGGCATTTTGTACGATTTCATAGCCCACTGGGTCACTGTCATTGGCTGCGGTAATAATCCGTTCTGCAAATGCTGCGAAATCTTTTGGCGTTGCAGTATCTAACCAGTCATTCAGCACTTGAATGTCATAATCAAAATTACGAAATAAAGCCGTGGTTAGTCCGGAATGTTCCACCCGACCATCTGCCGCACTTAAGGTCGCTGACAATGCCTTTGCGCCAATATATGCGCCACTACCCTCATCTGAAATCGGAAAACCGTAGCCACCTACGCGTATGCTTTTTCCTGCGATCCGGCCAATGCCAATACTGCCAGTGCCGACGATGACAACCCCACCATCTTGTCCGCTATGCGCGCCTATATTGGCTATAACTGCATCATTGGTAAATAAAACTTCGTGGAAGGGCAAAGGTTGCATTTGCAGCTCTGCCTTCGTACCAGTTCGCCCAATGCCAGCAATACCAAAACATGCGCGGATTTGAGCCACATTATTAGCGCTCAACTCCGCTTCCCTTATAGCTTGGAAATACGCATCCGTAATTGCAGAGAATGCTTGTTTGTAATTCTTACGCACATTCCCAGGGCCGGATAATCCACTCCCTATAATTCGTCCTGTGCTATCCGTAAGCCGCGCGCGACATTGAGTACCACCAGCATCAATTCCCAAAAAATACATTCGTTCTCAATTCGCACTAAAACACAAAAAGGTATTATAGTGGTATTGTATTTCCGGTCAATTGTATTAGAGTGACAAGAGTGTTTTTACATAAACTCCGGAGACATGATACATGCAGGCTCTTATTAATGGGAGAGTGTTGACACCTGATGGTTTTAAAGACAATCAAAGCGTCTTATTTCAAGATGGTTTGATTATAAAGGTGTGTAATGATCTAGCCCGTCCAAAAAATGTTACGGTCGTAAATGACCTAGGTGGCAAGACATTGCTACCAGGTTTTGTTGACATACAAGTCAATGGTGGCGGTGGTGTCTTGTTCAATGATGACCCCAGTGTTGCCGGGATCAAAGCCATCGGTGAAGCCCACCGGAAATTTGGCACAACCAGTTTCTTCCCCACATTAATTAGTGATAATTCCGATGTGATGTCGCGGGCAATTCAGGCGGTAGATGATGCGGTACAGCAAAATGTGCCTGGGGTTCTCGGCATTCACCTTGAGGGGCCGTTCTTAAATGCAGAGAAATGCGGCGTACACGATGCCTCTAAATTCAATGAAATCGGTGATGCTGAATTAAACCTCATTTCGAGTCTGAAAAACGGAAAAACAATTGTTACCCTCGCACCTGAAATGACAACACCAGATGTTATCCGCACACTTTGTGATCGCGGCATCATTGTTATGGCCGGACACACCCAAGCCTCTTATGAACAAACATTAGCAGCAATGGATGCAGGCCTTACCGGGTTTACACATTTGTTTAATGCAATGAAGCCATTGGCTAGTCGCGAACCCGGCATAATCGCCGCCGCTTTACAAGATCCACGCGCCTGGTGCAGTATCATCGCCGATGGTCACCACATACATCCGGCTATGATGCGCCTAGCCTTACGAGCCAAAGTCGGGGATCAGATTTTTCTCGTAACGGATGCGATGCCGAGTGTTGGAACCACACGAAATAATTTCTCACTGGGCGGGACAAATATTTGTGTGATTAACGGAAAATGTGTCACTGAGGACGGTAAGCTCGCAGGCTCTGACTTAGATATGATGAGCGCCGTTATAAATGCCACAAACATGATCGGAATTGACCTTGAACAGGCGGTTCGTATGGCCAGTGGCTTGCCTGCGAAATTCTTGAATATGCAGGACGAAGTCGGAGAAATACGCCCAGGACTTCAAGCGAATTTTATAATTGTTTCTCAAGAATTAAAGGTCGTGGAAAGCTGGGTTCACGGAAAAGTATTTTCCTGATCTTAGTTGCTAATCAAGCTGACTATTTTCTAAGTTCATAACAATATCGTAGCAGTCCCCTCGGTAAGTTGATCTGGTTAGCTCAACCGGCGTCCCGTCTTGAAGCTCCGACCTGCGCTCAATCCGTAGGACCTCGCTATTTTCCTCAATGGATAAAAGCCCCGCCTCGGTCGGATTAGCCAAAGAAGCGCGCACTTTTTGAGTGCCTTTAACTGGCTTGTTACCTTTCGTCTCCAGTGCTTGATAAAGAGATTCCGTTATTTCAGAAATATCAGGTAACATGGTTGCCGGAACCACTGCGTGTTCAATGGCTAATGGTTGACCATCAGACAAACGAACACGTCCAAGTCTAACGACTTTATCTGCCTGGCGTATTTTTAATATTTCGGCTTCCTCCACAGTTGGTGTGCCGTAAGCTTTCATGATCCAAATCGCTTGCGGATTATAGGTGTTCATACTGCTGGTAAATCCGCGTAGATTTGATCCGAGATGGGCAATACGAGGTAGCACAAATGTACCTGAACCGTGCTTGCGCTGAATAACTTTCTCTTCTGCAAGAATATTTAGCGCTCTTCTAATTGTAACCCGCGAAGCCCCGGTCATCAGACAAAGTTCACGCTCGGAAGGCAGAGCATCGCCAGCTACTACATGGTTTTCAGCAATTCGGGTGCGGATATTCTTAGCAATCTGCATATAATGTGGCATAGCTGAAGTTTTATCACGGTTTATTTTTTCCAACTTCATTATAGTATTCCTGTTCATTCGCACGAAAAGCTTATGTAAAATTATAGCTAAGCCCTGTTTTCATTACTTAATGTTATATTCTATATAGCATTAAGAGAGTAATAGGGAAAAATACTCATGTTATTTTCTCCATTTCCCCGCATGGATTTTGCGGCATTTAATCTACCACAATTCCAGGGTTTAGTATTTTGTATGGGTCGAGTGTGTTTTTAAGCAGGCGCATCAAGGCTATTTCTGCGCTGCTTCTCGTTTGACTGAGCCATTGTTTTTTCTCAAGCCCAATTCCGTGCTCTGCTGATATAGACCCTTTATATTCTCGCAAGGGTTCATAAATAGCGAGGTCGGACAAATGTCGAGAATTACCGGCTTCCGTTCCAGCTTGAACAAAGAAATGTAAATTGCCATCTCCTACATGGCCCAGGACATAGACTTTTGATTGTGGCAATAGTCGAGCGAGTTGGTATTTTACTTTCTTTACATAATCTTCCATCGAAGAAATAGACAGGCTTACATCATATAGATAAACTGGTTTTGGCTGTAATATGTCTTCAAAATCATCCCGTATATCCCATAAGCTTTGTCGTTCATTTTCAGATTTTGGAATGACGGCATCTAATATTAGACCGTCTGAAAATGCCGTTTCCACGACCTCCAAAAACCGCTCATCATCCCGTGCAGGGTCGCTGCCATCACATTCAAAAAGTGCGTAAAACGGGTATGTCCTATCAAGCGGCGCCCGGTGCCCACCCGGTTTCGTAACAGCCGCATAATACGACCCCCACATCACCTCAAATGCTGAGAGGTTTGAACCAATATTTTTCTTCAAATAGGTCAACAACTGCGAGACTGATTTAAAGTCAGGTAAAGCAACAAACGCAGTGTTCGTGGTTGTTGAACACGGCATCAATTTAACAATGGTGTTGGTAATGATGCCGAGAGTTCCTTCGGAGCCGATGAAGAGTTGCTTTAAATCATAGCCGGCATTGTTTTTGAGCATTTTATCCATGGACGAGATTATGGTGCCGTCCGGCAGAACAGCCTCAAGTCCAAGCACCATAGATCGTGCCATACCGTAGCGCAGTACATTAACACCGCCTGCATTGGTGGCTAAATTACCGCCAATTGTACACGATCCGCGCGCACCAAGGTCAAGAGGCAGAAACAACCCTTTCTCTTTTACCGCATTTTGAACGACTTCTAAAACGGCACCCGCTTGCAGAGTTGCTGTCCCTGCGACCGTATCTATTTCGGTAATGCCGTTCATGCGCTCCAGAGAAAGAATAATATCATTTTCGGTGCTGTGTGTTCCCTGCACACAGGTCGTATTACCGCCGTGGGTCACAACGGATTGGCGATGTGCGTGACATATCTGAAGTATTTTCGATACTTCTTGCGTCGACTTCGGACGGAGGAGAACCTTTGCCTGCATAGGGCTATTATCCCAATAACTCACAGCTCTTTTTGCAACATCAGATCTGGAGAGAATAGCGCCCTCTCCTAGTTCGGCTTTAAGGCTATTTACTATATTGGGCATAGCGTGGTATCTCTATATTCAGCGAGGCGCAACAAAACGCCTTCTCAATTCTCCTTAGCCGCTAATTTAGCCAAAGCGCTACGAAGATTTCCATCCGACTGGCTTAAAATTTCTTTTGCGCCAACCAAATTCTGTCCCAAGGCTATCAGGATAGCGGTTTTGATGTTTTTATTTGCTTGTATAAGCGAAGTTTGAGCGGTTTGCTTTGAGCAATCCGTAATATTGCAAATAATGCTAATGGCACGATCTTCAAGTTTTTTATTAGAGACAATCATATCCACCATAAAGCCTTTATAGACACGTCCCAATCTTGTCATAATTGCGGTTGACAGCATGTTTAAAATTGCTTTTTGGGCAGTGCCTGCTTTCATTCTGGTTGATCCTGCAATAATTTCACTGCCAGTTTCGGCCAAAATGGCGTGGTCAACATCTTGTAGAATTGGGGTCTTGGGGTTATTGGCAATACCAATTGTCAACGCTCCCATTGCATTGGCCTCTTGTAATGCGCCCAGAGTGAAAGGGGTTTTCCCGCTGGCCGCCACACCAATAACAACATCATGTTTGCCAACATTGGCGTTGCGAATCTGTGTCTGACCATCATCGAAATCGTCTTCAGCCCCCTCGGCGCTTTCCGTTAAGGCTTGCAAACCGCCAGCGATGCAAAACACGATACGGTCCTGCGCCCAGCCAAATGTGGGGCCAAGCTCTGTCGCATCTTGAATGGCTAACCGCCCGGAAGTGCCCGCCCCTACATAAATCAACCTACCCGTTTTACCAAGTTTCAGAGCGGCTTGATCTGCGGTATTGGCAATATCCAAAATAGCGGACTTAACCGCTGCCAACGCCATAAGCTGCCCTTCATACATGGCGGCAATTGTTTCCGGTGTTGACCATTGATCAAAGTCAACAAACCTCTGGCATATATCCTCTGTCATCTACAATCCTGTGGTACTTTGACGGCAAACATTATGGTTTGCAGTCTATTGAGCCGTAATATTATGGGTAGAATGTTTTTCAAAGAAGACTCCAGCCATAGCGGCAATGTCGGCAAACACAATTCTATCCCAATAGGATACAAAAAACCACTAACAAGTGGTACTATAAACAATACCAATTAGATACATATAACACCAAAGTCGACTTGTCACGGATTAGTTCCGGGCGCTTATGAATATAACCACCCTAATTATAACTAGGGGAGCATATAATCCAGTTGATGGCCGTGTTACGACCCCCTCTTTCAATTTGGGGAAGCCCTTTGTGGAACCATGAAATATTCTACATTTTCGATATTGCCGTCGGTTTTCACAGGTTCAATATCAAGTGCGCGGGCGACAATTCCGTATACTTCTACATTTTCAATGGCTTTGGCTTTGACGCCTTTTTTGAAATTGGGGCCAGCCGCGATAAATGTTGCCTGCATATCTTGAGCAAAACGGTCATAACCGTGCATGCCTACAGGCGAGTGCCTATAGACAGACTTTAAAGAACGAGCGAATATCATGCCGCCTTCATCAGTAACCACAAATATATCACCAGTTCTATCCCTGTTATTCATATGCCATTTTTCAGGAATATCGGCACGTTTGTAAACTTTGATGCCGCTATGGGCGCCTTTTAATTTATTATATAGCGCGTCAATATCATTGCTATCTTTCACAAAAATATGTGTGAACGGGTTGCCGCGCGGCCCTTCTTTGGAGTTGAAGACAGGTACGAATACTTTTTCCAAATCAATATAATCATCCAGATAAACCATAAAGTCAGGGTCAATTTTTGTCATACCGTGGTCCGAAACCACCACGAGGTTAACGCGTTTGGTCAGCCCCAATTCTTCGATGCCTGCCCGCAAATCTGCTAGACTGTTATCAACTTTCATAATGGCATTGCCGACTTCCACAGTTTCTGGCCCGTATCTATGCCCTGCGGAATCCACATCTGAAAAATATAACGTTAGCAAACGCGGACGTTCCGCCTCTGGCAAAGCTAACCATGCCAAGATTTTTTCTATGCGCTCCTTATGGGGTTTGTTGTGCTCATATGGCGTCCAGTGGGTTGGGCGCTTGCCCTTGATTTCCGCTTCAGAACCGAGCCAAAACATTGCAGCCGTTCGTACATTCTGTTTTTCCGCAGTCACCCAGATAGGCTCCCCACCCCACCAGCGCGTTTCGCCGTGCATGGTACGCCCCATCACCTCATCGTGGGTTTTCGAATACGGCATATTACCAGTAATACCCGTACCGTCGGCATGAAGCCCTGTCGCGAGCGCATAAAAATTTACGAATGTTAGCGACGGCATGACCGGAGTCATGGATTCGGCACGAACACCTTCCGCTGCAATAGCTTGCAAGGTTGGCGCGGGATAACGGTCAAGTGCATCCCACCGTAGACCATCAATTCCAACCATGATGACTATGGATTCTTCGACGGCCTGCTCACCATCCGAACCATACGGTGTCGTAGTACAGGCAGTTACGAAGAATACCGCGAAAAATGCCAAGAGAAAATGTTTCATTTTATACCTTTTATAATAACAAACCGGATCCACGCGGGAGTTCCGTATTCTTGTGTAAATGTGCTGATAGAATAATGCCGAATCCGGCTAACACAGTCATCATCACTGTACCACCATATGATATTAACGGCAATGGTACACCGACTACCGGAGCTAATCCCATGATCATTGCAAGATTTATCAAAACATAGAGGGAAAATGTCATGGTAAGCCCCATAATCAACAGGCGCGAAAACACTTGTTTAATCTGGCTAGCAAGCCAAAAACATACACCGATAGTCAGTATATAAAGCGCCATTGTGCTAAGCCCACCGATGAAGCCAAATTCCTCACCAATCACTGTAAAGATAAAATCGGTGCGGTTTTCAGGCACATAATTAAGGGAGGCTTGCGTGCCTTGCATAAAGCCTTTGCCGCTAACGCCGCCGCTCCCAAGCGCGATCTTTGATTGGATGATATGGTAGCTCGCACCCGTAGGGTCACGCTCCGGATCGAGGAATGTAAGAATACGGTCGCGTTGGTAGTCTTTGAGGCCAAATATAAAAAACAGAGGAATGGCGATAGCGGCAACGGTCATAGCGCTTATAATAACCCGCCAATTTATACCAGCCAGAAATATCAACGTGATCCCGGTAGCGGCCAACATTATGCTTGTGCCAAGGTCCGGTTGGCGCAATATCAACATGACAGGGATAAAAATGATAATCAACGCACCTATAATACCTGTAGGTTTAGACACACGCCACGAAGGTAGATCGTGATAAAACCGTGCTAACGCCAAAACAGCAGCAAGCTTCATAAACTCAGAAGGCTGAACACGCGCAATGCCGAGGTTTAGCCACCGCTGTGACCCGTTTACAGATACACCGGCAAATTCAACCGCGATCAATAATAAAAGTGCGAATACAAATCCCGGATAAGCCATTGAAAACCAGACCCGAATGTCTGTCATAGCGACAATCACCATGAACACTAAGCCGACCAAAAGACGTACCAGATGTTGCTTGGCACCCAAATCCCAGCCTCCACCAGTCGCTGAATAAATAGTGGCGACACCGACACTACCGATTAGTAAAATCAGCACAGGTAAAAGCCAATTTATTTCAGATAATTTGCCAAAAGCTGATCCGTTAACTTGGTAACTGGCCATCAATTTTCACCTCGAATATTGGTAATACCGTCACCACGGACACCATCTCGC